>JAIROP010000006.1 GCA_031257475.1 Holosporaceae bacterium | reverse complement strand
AATATGGAAAGATATTTGGTGCGCTGGGCAATGAGGAAATACAAGAAACTCCGAGGTCATAAACATAGAGTAAGAAATTGGTTGGGAAGCGTAAGAAAACGAGAACCAATCCTGTTTGTTCACTGGAAGGTGGGACTTGGATCGCCGGCTGGATAATGGGAGCAGAGTGAGCCGAGAGGTTCACACTCCGTGTCGGGGGAAGTTCCTGACGCTGAGGACTTTCCTATACTGAATTCTGCAATGGTCTCCAAGGATATAAAAGACTTGCAAAAAAACTTTGGAATAAATAAATTCACTGCTGTGCGGGCGTAGCTTAATGGTAAAGCCTCGGCCTTCCAAGCCGATGACGTGGGTCCGATTCCCATCGCCCGCTCCAGTTCTCGAACGAGGAGAAGTATTCTGTAATAAATCAATTGTAAAAAATATGTCTGAAGAGCTGCAGAAAAAAATAGAAGCCTTGTGGGAAAACGACGAGGAGGATCGCGCCTGTGTTCAGAAGGTGCTGGATGGGCTCGACAGCGGGGAACTGCGCCTGGCACAAAAAGAAAATGGTATCTGGACGGTAAAAGAGTATCTCAAGAAGGCGATTCTACTCTATCTCCGGCATACGAAATCCACCGTAATGTATGGAAATGGAGGTAATTTTTTCGATAAGATGCCGCTGAAAACGTGCAATTGGGAGAAAGCCAACTTCGAGTTGGCAGGGTTTCGGACAGTTCCCGGAAGTATCATCCGCTATTCTGCCTATGTGGCCGCATCCTCCGTAATAATGCCCTGTTTCATAAATGTCGGAGCATTCATAGATGAGGGAAGCATGATAGATGCGCATGCCTCGGTGGGCAGCTGTGCACAGATAGGACGACGTTGTCATATTTCTGATGGAGTAACCATCGGAGGAGTTTTGGAGCCACCGCAGGCAATTCCGGTGATCATTGAGGATAACTGCTTCATCGGGGCCAGAAGCGCAGTTCTGGAGGGTGTCATTGTGGAGGAAGGATCTGTGCTGGCAGCTGGAACAATTTTGTCTGCATCAACCAAAATTATCAACAGAGAAACTGGATCGGCGGATTTTGGTCGCATTCCTCCGTATTCTGTGGTGGTGCCCGGCTCCTATCCATCTGGAGGCGTAAATATTTGCTGCGCTGTGATTGTAAAACGGGTTGATGCGCAGACTAGGCGAAAAGTATCTATAAATGAACTGTTGAGGTATTAGTATGGACATGGTGTCCTTTTGTTCAGATTTAATAAGATGCAGAAGCGTAACTCCATTGGATGGTGGGGCCATTGATTGCATTGAAAATTTTCTTTCCTCTGTTGGATTTGATACCAAAATTCTTACATTTACATCTAAAGACGGAAGCAATACAATTAAAAACCTGTTTGCTCGTTTCAGTAATATTTCAGATCAATTGGATAAAAAAGTGTTGGGATTCCTTGGTCATTCTGACGTGGTTCCCGCAGGAGACAGTTGGAGTGTGGATCCTTTTGCAGCCGTTCAGAGAAATGGGTATCTAATTGGTCGCGGAGTGTCGGACATGAAGGGAGGCATCGCGGCTTTCTGCTGTGCTGCGGCGACTTTTGTGCAGCGTCACTTCAATGGAATACTGGAAATTTTCATCACCGGAGACGAAGAAGTTGGATCCATGGAGGGAGTTCAGTCTTTGATAAAATGGACTAAGGAAAATGATTATCTACCAAGCCATTGCCTTATTGGTGAACCGTCATCCGATGTTTTTTTGGGAGACCGGATCTTTCTCGGTCATCGCGGGAGCATGAATGCATTGGTAACTGCCCACGGAAAGCAGGGCCATTCAGCCTGTCCCGCAAACTATAAAAATTCTCTGACGAATCTCTGCAAATATGTGGCGAAAATCAGCGCTTATCCGTGGAAACATGAAGACAAAAAATTTCCATGTACAAATCTGGAAGTCACCATGCTGTTTACCAACAATTATGCGGCCAACGTCGTGCCGGAACTGTCATCGGCGAATTTAAACATTCGTTTTGGAGGCGATTACAGCAGCCAAATGCTGATGGAGATACTTGAGAAGGAGGGGAACGACGGCCTTTCCTTCAATTTCAATACAAGCGGCGAGGCCTATTATTGTGACAACGAAGTGCTGAAACATGTCCTGACTGAATCCATCAGAGAGACTGTCGGATTAAATCCGTACTTCTCGGCTGCCGGTGGAACGTCCGACGGCCGCTTCATGCTTGCCCACTGCGATGTGATCGAATTTGGGTTACGTGATAATACCATGCATCAGAAGGATGAACAGGTCAAAATTGCGGATCTGAAAAACTTAGAGAGAATATATCTGGCATTTTTGCAAAGATATTTTGAGAACATTGCCCAATAGATCTTTTTTCGTTTAGACAACAAACTCTCAGATGCGGCACTCTGTGGTATAATGCCAGAGTCTCAGTGAGGAACCTGCGCTTGCTGTGCCTGGGCATTCGCAGCATCAATTGCCTTTTGTTTTTCGGCAATTTTTTTCTGCAACTTTTTAACAGCATTTTCAGCTCTGTGCTTTGCTATGAAGCCGCTGGTGGTTGATAGCTTCTGTTGTGCTTCCTGAAGCTGTCTTTGAAGATCCGAAAGATCTACTTGTAGTTGTTGCTTTTGTGCAGCGATTTGATTAGGAGAAACTCCTCCCTGCGGCTGGCCATAGGCCGAGCCGGGAGGGAGCACGCCAAGAGTTCCAGGCTGACCAGCATATCCAGAAACTGGCACGCCTGGGATTCCGGATGGTGATGCAGCCGTACCTGTTGTTGTGCCTTTTTTATTGAACAAACTCATCGCAGTGCTACCGAGTTGTGCGAGACTGCTAGCAGTATTAAACACGCCACTAAGTGGCGAATTTTGCGCAAGTGATGAAATCATCCCCTGCGAAGATGCTGCCGGCACCATCTTGCCGGTGGGTCCCATGACATAGCCACCAGGAGCCGCATTTGCAGATGCTATCCCCTCCTGGAGAGATGTCGCAGGGACCATTCTGCCGGTGACAGGGTCCAGTTTATAGCCGTAAGGCGCGCCGGGTAATGGCAGTGAACTGGCTGGTATAAGTTTTCCATCTGGACCTAGCACCATCTGACCTTGTGGTATAGTTCCCTGCTGAGCCTGGAGGGCGGCTTCCTGTGGCGTTGCAGCTCGCATACGACCGTCGGCTCCCATTATACAGCCGTTTGGAGCCGCATTTGCAGATGCTATCCCCTCCTGGAGAGATGTCGCAGGGACCATTCTGCCGGTGACAGGGTCCAGTTTATAGCCGTAGGGCGCGCCGGGTAATGGCAGTGAACTGGCTGGTATAAGTTTTCCATCTGGACCTAGCACCATCTGACCAGATGTCGTTGCTGTTTGCGTAGATTTATCTTCACCTGCAACCAATTTTTTTATGCCCTTCTTTACCCCTTCTTCTAATCCTTCTTCAAGTCCTTTTCCCAACGCATCAAGAACGCCTCCTTCATCATCATCTCCTCTTTCATTTCTACCATGTGCTCTACGGGATTTGCTTCTACTGGTGAATGTCTCAAACTCATCTCCATCCATTCTTTCGAATCCTTTCACCGCTTTTTTGAGATGATAATGACAAAGCTTCACCTTGCCGATGGAGAAAAGTGGTTGTTCATCATTGTCTTCACATCTATCGCATCGTCCAACCAGAGACTGAAGAGATCCCAGCATTTCCATTCTTCCTTCGTTGAGAAGGCCGCGCCTTCTCAGATGATCCAGGGTAGTTTCCACAACTTCTTCCTCCTCTTCTTTCTGTAGATCACCGGCAGGTGGTATCAAATCTCTTATCTCGTTCAGTTCCTGATGTATTCTTCTGATGCGTGCCGTTGCTTCTTCCGCCAATTCCTCCTCCGTTGGGCGGTTATCCACGCTACTTTGAGAACGCAGCTCAGCGGTATTCAAGTTTTGCATGATTTGTTGCAGAAGAGCATTCTGCTCGGATAGCGTAGCTCTTATTTGTCTAATCTCTTCGCTCTGAACAATCGAAGGCTGTGGGGCAATCACATAAGGTTGCTCCGCTGGAGGATTCTCAGTGGATTCTTCTCCATCCTTTTCACCAGACTCATCTTCAGGTTCGTCTTCGGGCTCTGGTTCGGATGGTAGTGGCATGGCAGCAGGGAGAGGGAAACCTTGTTGCATGGGTATTGGTTGTTGCAGCGTCATTCCAGCCTGTGGCATTCCATCAGCTGGCGAGAATGGGGGCGGAGCCATCAATGCACCTCCAGCGTTCTGTGGCAATGGCTGCCCCATCATAGGCTGCACGAGTGGAGGTATTCCTGGTTGCTGGGGTGGCATTGCCATCCCGGAAACATCATCCGCAGAATTACCTGAGGAATCACTCTCTGAATCCTCAGTATTAAATACTATATCCCCAACTGGCACATCAATATTTAGTTTTGAGCCGGGAGAACTTTCACCATGATTTTTTGCCGTTTTACCTTTTCGGCTGCGTGGTGGAGGCGTTTTTGAAGATTCGCTGGCAACGGTATCTGAATCTTCTTCATCTTCAGCTACTGAAGAGTTGCCTGGGGAATCACTATTTTGATCTGTATTATCATCAAATATTATTTCCCCAATCGGTATATCAAAACTTAATCTTGGAGGCGTGGATTTCATCCCATGCTTCAGAGATCTGACTTTGCTCCTAGTAACTATACTAAAATCAGTATGGTCTATGTGATTAGCATTGGGCATCGTTTTCCTATCTTTCTCGGCAGATCTATTGGGACCAATCTGTGCTGTATGCCCAGAACTGGGTACCTTATTCAGTTTGCCAGATGTGGCTTTTCCAGGAGTAGGTGATTTTCCCTTCCTTTGAGACACAGCACTGGGCTTGGTTCCCGCAGCATGATCCCTGGGATGTGTACGGATAGCTATTGAATCACTAATTCCCAACAAAAAGAACAAACCAATGGCAACTTTTCTAAAAAACCACATAATTTCGTCCAACCACCAAAACAATTGTCACATGGAAACATTGAATTTATATTAAATTTATTGCCATGGAGCATTTTTCCATTCCCTCATTCTCAAACTACATTTCCAAAAATGCTCCACATCTTGCCGATCGTAAAAACCGCTGCAGGTAACAGGGATATATTCCAAAATTGATTTATTTTGATTTGAATAATGCATCAATGATATGTAGTATCAATGGAAGTTCGTGAAATTGGAAGGAGTCATGCACAGAGGTCTGGCAAATGCTATTAGATTTTTATCGATTGCCCAGGTCACTAATGCTGGTAGCGGACATCTTGGTATGCCTCTTGGGATGGCTGATGCTCTCACAGTTTTATTCAGACATTTTTTAGTATTCAATCCAGAAAATCCACTGTGGCCGAATAGAGACAGGTTTGTCCTATCCGGCGGTCATGGATCAGCAGCCCTCTATGCACTGCTCTATCTCACCGGTTATGGAGGGATGTCACTGGATAGTCTGAAAAAGTTCCGAAAACTGGACTCAAAAGCCAGCGGTCACCCAGAATATGACATCTCCTGCGGCATTGAGGTTACCACCGGTCCTCTGGGCCAGGGGATCGCCAATGCTGTAGGTATGAGTCTTGAGGAGAGGATGTTAAATGTGCGGCTGGGAAATGATTGCATCAATCACCATGTGTATGTGTGCGTTGGTGATGGGGATTTGATGGAGGGAATTTCCCATGAAGCCTGCTCTCTGGCTGGGCATCTGTCTTTGGGGCGCCTGATTTTACTTTTTGACGATAATCACGTCACCATCGACGGAAAAATCGATGTTTCCACGAGCGATAATATCCTGGCACGCTATGAATCCTATGGATGGCATGTGGCCTCCGTCGACGGCCACTGCGAGAAACATCTTACCGAAGCACTCGCCGCGGCGAAGGGAGATCCGCGTCCATCGTTGATAGCTTGTGAGACAAGAATTGGCTACGGTAGTCCACGGGAGAACGAATCCCAGGCCCACAGCGGAGCGTTTTCTCTATCAGAAATTGAAAAGACAAAAGAAAAATTAAAATGGCCATATGGTCAGTTCGAAATCCCTGAATATATCATGCAAACCTGGAGAGTCATTGGAAAACGTCACCGGGAAAATTGTGAGTTGTGGTATAAAAAACAATCCGAAAAATACGGTTCTCTAAAATTCGAATTTGTTGATGAAATGAAGAGGGTTTTTCGGGCAATCAAAAAGGAATATTTTGTCTCTCGTCCATTCGAAGCTACTCGCACTAGTTCCCAAAACATAATTTCAAAGATAATGGATGTGTCCAGCAATGTAATATCTGGATCCGCAGATCTCGGAGAATCAACAGGATGCCTATCTAAAACCATGGTTCCCATATCCAGGCGGGATTTTTCGGGCAATTATTTACACTATGGAATTCGCGAGCATGCCATGGGTGCCATAATTAATGGCATTGTTGCGGGAGGAAAAATAAGGTGCTTTGGTGGAACGTTTCTAGTGTTTAGTGATTACATGAGACCGGCCATACGTATGAGCGCCCTGATGAACATTCCATCCATATTTGTTTTCAGCCATGACTCAGTAGGAGTGGGAGAGGATGGTCCAACCCATCAGCCGGTGGAGCATTTGGCTGCGCTAAGGGCGATTCCAAACCTGAACGTCTTTAGACCGGCAGACGCAATGGAATCTCTGGAGTGCTGGGAGTGTGCCCTAAAGAGCGAATGTCCGTCGGTAATAATTTTAACCCGTCAGAAAGTACCCAGCGTAAGATTTTCTGACAGAACAAATTTATGTGAAACTGGAGCCTACCTCCTCCACAATGACGTCTCCGACAATGAAAAGCGGGTTACACTAATAGCCACCGGATCCGAGGTGGCCATAGCTTTGGAAGTCAAGAAAATGCTGAACGATCTAAAAATTTCCGCCAATTTGGTTAGCCTACCCTGCTGGAAATTGTTTGACGAACAATCTGAGAGATTTAGGAGTAAAATTTTGGGTGTCTCGTTGAGAATTGGCATAGAGGCCTCCAATGGTTTTGGATGGGAAAAATATCTTGGATCCACTGGTCTATTTTTTGGCGTGAATAATTTTGGTAAATCCTGTTCTTGTTCAGAAAATTATAAGTTTTTTGGTCTAACTTCCCAACATATATGCAATGAAATTTTGAAACGAGCCTAAAAGGAAATGATGAAAGTAGCAATTAACGGATTTGGCCGAATAGGTCGATTGATACTAAGGGCTTTTTGGGAACGCAGTACTGCAAATTTTGATATTGTGGCCATCAATGACCTACAGAACCTAGATACGGCCCTGCATTTATTAAAGTACGATTCCGCCCATGGACATATCGGTGGAAATGTACAGAAAATAGCTGCGGATGAATTCGAGATGAATGCTAATAGATTTACCTATCTTTCTGAAAAATGTCCGGATAAATTACCCTGGCGGGATTTAAAAATAGATTTGGTCCTGGAATGTACAGGAATGTTAAAAACCAGAAGTCAGTGCGAAGCGCATATCAGGGCTGGAGCCAGTAGGGTGCTGGTCTCTCGTCCAGTTGATGACGCAGACAACACCATCGTTTACGGAGTCAATCATAAATCCCTTGATTTCAGAAAAGATTTTGTCGTTTCGAATGCCTCCTGCACAACCAATTGCCTAGCACATATTGTGAAAGCTGTTCATCAATGGATAGGGATAGAACGTGGATTTGCCACCACCATACATTCCTACACCGGTGATCAGCGACTGGTGGATACTAATCACACGGACCTGAGACGTTCCCGGGCTGCCGCCTGCAGCATGATCCCAACTTCAACCGGAGCAACAAAAACAATTGAGAGAATTTTTCCAGAACTTGGGGAGAAACTGTCGGGGCTTTCCATTAGGGTGCCAACTCCGAATGTTTCCATGGTCGACTTTACTTTCGTGGCAGCGAAAAAGATCACAGAAAATGACCTTAGACAGGTCATTGTGGACTACTCTGCCTCCACCGTATCGCAATTGTCTGGAGATAAGAACATTTTCTCCTACACCGACGATCAATTGGTATCTTGCGATTTCAATACCTATCCACATAGTGCTATAGTGGATATACCGCTGCTGAAGGTTATTGACGGGAACCTGGGACATGTGGTTGCCTGGTATGACAACGAATGGGGGTTTTCCCATCGCATGTTGGATACTGCTGCTCTCATAGCAGTCCAACCTGCCGGAAAATGAAAAAATGGAGGTGAGAGTATGTCAGGACATTCACAATTCAAAAATATCATGTACAGAAAGGGCGCGCAGGATGCCCGTCGAGCGAAAGTTTTCTCCAAGATTTCTCGGGAAATAATCGTGGCCGTCAGAGAGAGTGGATCCGATCCCGAGGGCAACACACGTTTGCGGTCTGCTTTACTCAGTGCTCGCGCAGAGAATATGCCAAAAGATAATGTGGATAGAGCAATCAAAAAAGCCCTTGGGGAAGACGTCGGTGCAGAATATCAGAGTGTTCGCTATGAGGGCTATGGTCCTGGCGGGGTGGCCATAATTGTCGAAGGTTTGACAGACAATAAAAATCGCACTGCCCCTGAGGTTAGATCTGCTTTCACCAAGTTCGGTGGAAGTCTCGGAGAAAGCAACAGCGTGAGTTTTCAGTTTGACCATGTGGGATACATTTCCTATGACAAAAAAACTTCATCCGAAGAGATGATGATTGAGGCCGCAGTCGAGGCCGGTGCCGATGACATGCTTGGAAGTGACTTTTTCGAAATTGTTTGTCCCATCGACCGTCTATCCTGCGTACGAGATCATTTAACGAAAAAATTTGGAGATCCCTTGGAGGCAAAGGTGACATGGATTCCGAAAAATACCGTTGTGATCGACAATGGTACTGCCAGCACGCTGTTTAAACTAATAGAAGTCCTCGAGGACAACGATGACATCCAATCGGTTGTGGCCAATTATGATCTGCAGGATTCCGGAGCATTTAATTCTATGTTATAATTTCACCTGCAGAAGGGAAGGGGGAATGCAGGATTTTCCCTATAGGAAGTGCGTGGCTGTTTTGGTGCTGAACGGGTCCATGGTTTTCGTTGGAAAACGGGTTGACGTCGATGAGGCCTGGCAATTGCCTCAAGGAGGAGTTGACGATGATGAGAACTACCTTGATGCAGCAAAGAGAGAGCTTTTCGAGGAAACCGGTATCTCGACCGTAGAACCTCTTGGTTCCACCGGCATCCATCGCTACGATTATCCCCTGTATGTCCAACGTATAATTCAAAAAAGGCGAAATCGCTTGGAATATATCGGTCAGGAGGTCTTTTTCTGGGCATTTCGATTTCTCGGAAATGAGGAAGAAATAGATATACAAAAAGAACCCCGAGAATTTATGGAGTGGAAGTGGCTATCGATTCCTGAGCTGATACGCTGCATCGTGCCCTTCAAAAGACGCGCCTACAGAAATGCCATCTCCGATTTTTATCGGAAAAATATTCTCTCCTGAATACTGCTTATTCTATCTCCAAATCCTCTCCATACTCCTTGTTTCACAATAGATCTATTGCCTATGTTTTACATAATCACAATTATTAAAAGAGAAAAAATTTTGGGAGATTGTAGAGAACAGAACCGCAGCGTACAGTGTGAATGTACGCAGGGATCCGATCCGAGCCATAGCTCATAACCATTGTCCAGCAGCGCCTATAAACAATAGCCAGCCCATCCATGAATCAGCATCTGAGGCACCAGATTTTGTTTTTGTTATTGTGGATAGCTCTACTAGTCGATTAAGCATCGTAATATTCCACAAACTACACAAATAGGTGATGTTCTTGGTCGTAGACACCATGTAATATGCCTTCAGCACATCAGTAAATTGCCAGACAGTCATATTGTGTAACAGAGAGTTCTCCGGAACAACCTGGGAAACAACAGTATTTGCAACGGTCAGTAGATCAAAAAGATTTTTCGAACTCCCCATCTGTTCGAGTTTCTCTGGAGTAAAATTTCTGAGCAGTATGGAGACTGATGTCCCGCCTCTCTCTGTGACTTCTGGCTGCCTCATGGCCAAGACACTTGTACTGAGACAGATCAATAATGATATTTTTTTCATGCTCCCTCCTTTTTCGAAAAAAAAACATTGGTCTTTACCAATATGGCGAATAAGAGTTAATTTTTACTTAATAATCTGGAAAAATTAACAGTGAATTTTGCCGAAATGGATGGAATATACTGTCGGACAAGGAATGAAAAACATTTAGGAAAAGAAAACGCCGGGGAAGGATCCCCCAGCGCGGACCCAAACGACTTGATGGCTCTCCGTGAATAGAGAAACATTTTTTCGTTGTCTGGGCATCGTGGTCTGTTGCTGGAGAATATCCGCTTCTAGACTAGACTCCCAGTATCCTCTTCCTCTTCCTCTTCCTCTGGGTGTTGATAATCTACTGAAGAAGCCGGTAGAGGCTCCGCTGGCCGGCTACTCACTTTTTTTTTTGGAACGTAGCAGAGAAACCAGGGGAAACGGACAGATACGGGAGCCGTGCTCGAAAATCGGTCAATGGAGCCCCGAAAAACGCCTCAAAAGCCCCCAAGTGGTCAAGATCCTCAACAAACTGGCTGACGGTCCTTTGATATTCTGGTCCGGCGGAATAGGTAACAAGAGTAGAATAACCCTCCCAAAAAAATACGTGACGAGGCTCAGTCCCAAGCAACGCAGCAAACCAAGTTACCCAGGAGGCCACACAAGACACAATCTCTTGTCTTCTCTCGGTAGTATCTCCTTCAGCAAACCTCCGCGCGCTACCTGTAAAGGTGGCAAGAGCACACTGAGTTCCATTCAATCCTCGGCTGAGGAGTAAATCCAATCCAGCCCAAGCTCCTCCAACACCTACATAGTGAACCAATTCGTTTAAATCAACCAACAACCCTCGTGCGGACAACGCCGGTATTTGCCGATACAATGCAACAATATCTGGCAAAATACCACGCAGGCGGTGCGAAGCAGTTAACAGTATTCTATACAGCTCGTCCTCCGTAGCCAATATCACCCGATCCTCGTCATAAACCAAAATAGCCCCGCCTGCGATATGTTCAATATATGGTAGTATATCAGGACGAAGCATTATACAATCCCCAATCGCCTCGGCAATTTGTATCTCTAATGGGTTTATAGCCTTATACATAGAATTGAACCACGTGGCAAAGTAGTGTGAGGCTATACCTGGAATAGCATCAAGTTGTGCCAATAACGTGCGTACGGCATCTGGACATCTAGCCATCTGGAGGGAGAAAATACGATAAAGCAGAGGGAAAACAGCCCCACTCATGCCTTGCTCTGTTATTCCCTCTAGAATAGGACGCCCGTATACCTTATACTGATTAAAATACTGCTCTAAAAGCCTATAAATCATTGGCCCTGCCTCCACTGGCAATTCTACTAACACGTTTTCCAAGCCGTAGGTTCCAAAAGTTGCCTCAACAGAACGATCCTCTGCAATCCTACTAGATAAGTTGGGGCTGGACCAAAATGACCTCAAAAAATCATCATTCCTTATGCCACGTACCGCTGACGCACCGAGCCCCCCTTGTTCCCCAAATAACACATCTGGGCACAACAAAACCATTGTATACAGCGAGCCTGTCATAGTAACTGGCATACTTGCCACGGTCTGTCCAGTCCAACATACCTGATTTGCATCAACAGTCCCGTCTCTTTTCTTGTCAACCAAAAAACGAAGTATACAATTGACATTTTCCCGCATAGTCATGCCACTTCGATTGAAAATGGCTAACATGTACGCAATGTAATCGTTCCGCTCCAGATGTGCTTGGGCTTGCTCCTCCTGGCTCTTGCCACCTTTTGCCGTTTGCTGCAGAGGAAACACATCGCTCAGTCTAGATGACTGTGGAAGCAATGGAACACTGTTCCCACACTCAATCCACGCCGCTGTTTTACGATATTCCTCTTGCTGTTTCTCATCGAGTAATTCTAATAGAGTCCTAGGTGCTTGTCGCCCCCTCTCTCCACCACCGCTTGGAGAACCTGCAGGCGCCAGCGGCGCTGGGCTGTGCGCATCTCTAGATTGGTCAACAACACCCCGTATACTGCTTCGACTTACGAACGGTCCTGGTCCACGACTTCTCAGAAAAAGAGCATTCGCAACAGAAGGCAACAAAACGACCACACCAGCAAAACATACCAACTTTTTCATTACATTCACTCCCAAAACAACCCAGGCCAGATACTATATTCGCTTCTCGCGTTTATCAAGCGGAAGTGCTGAAATATTCGTGGCTATTTATAAACTAGACTTCTTTCGAAACCGAGTAGTTCCGAGGAATTTTAAGGACGACGGTTTCGAAAGAAGTCTACTAGCCCTTTCCTGGGATTTTTCTGAAGTATTCCCCGCGTATGGGGAAAGGCGGTTGATAACCCGTTCCTAGCGAGACCGTGGAAGAAGTATAATCAAATCATTTTCGTAGGCAAAACCAAGGATGCTCTGGGCCTGCTCTTCAAGCAAGTCCAGGTCTAAATTGTCGGATCGCAATCGACTAATTTTATTCTCTAGGAATTGATTCTCCTCTCTGAGGTCTTGCAGCTCTTTTTCCAGAGCTATCACCTCTTTGCTTAGTTTTGTCCAGGATACTATTCCTCTGGCTCCGCTAAAAATGTGAAAAACGAAATAACCCACCAGAGATATCCAAAACATATTCAACAAAACCGATTGGAAATTTCTTTTCAGAGAGGAGGAATGGAATAGCATGTTTTTAACAAATCATATTCGAATAGCCGGTGGATTTGGCCAACTCATCGAATTGCTTCAGCGTTGTCAGGAGATTTTTCATGGCATGCAAAGGAACCATGTTGGGCCCATCGGACACGGCATTGGCAGGATCTTCATGGGTTTCCAAAAATATACCAGCGATCCCGACAGACACTGCAGCCCGAGCCAACACTTCCACATAATCCCTGTTACCTCCGCTGGATCTTCCCAGACCTCCAGGTTCCTGCACAGAGTGGGATGCATCAAAAATGACAGGATATCCAAATTGTTTCATGATTTTCAGAGAACGCATATCCGACACCAGTTGATTATACCCAAAGCAAGCCCCTCGTTCGCAGAGCATCACTCTTTCATTGCCTGAACTGGTTACCTTCTGGTACACATTTTTCATGTCAAATGGTGCAAGAAATTGTCCTTTTTTCAGGTTAATGGCTCGACCAGTCCTGGCCGTAGCCACCAGCAGATCCGTTTGGCGGCAGAGGAAGGCAGGGATCTGTAGCACGTCCACCACTTCCGCCACCGGCACACACTGGTGAGTCTCATGAACATCAGTTAGTATCAGACAGCCAAATTCCCTTTTCATATCCTGGAAAATCCGCAGTGCTTCGTCCAGCACTATTCCCCTGGGGGATTCAATACTCGTTCTATTCGCCTTATCAAAGGATGCCTTGAAAATAAATGGAATACCCAAATCCGAAGTGATCGTTACCAACGCCTCAGCCACCCGAAAGACCATTTGCCGATTCTCTAGGGCGCAGGGACCAGCGATCAAAATGAGTGGCAGATCATTGGCCACCGACACCTTTCCTATATCAACCCTCCTGGGGAGCATTGTGATCATGTTTTTTTCTTTGCTGGCGCCTTAACAGGAGTAGGGTGAGCAGGAGGAGCTGGGGTGGCAGGAGAAGGAATCTCTGGACTATCTGTGATATCCTTGCCAAGCTCTTTCACAGAATTATTTGAGGAAGAATCGGCTTTCCCATTCACAGCATTCTGGGCCGCGTCGACAGCCTCGGAAGACTTTTTGGTGATATTTTTTTTCGACTCCTGCTCCTCAGCTGTTGTATCATTGATCGGAACACTTTCCTGAGCGACTCTGTCGATGACAGACTCCCTGTTGTGCGCCCTCTTTACTATCTTAGCCATAACCAGACAGTTAAGGATAAAAATAGTCATAAGAACGGCCGTTGAGCGGGTCAACAGATTTGCCTGTCCCCTCACGGAAAACATCCCGCTGGCTGCACTACCACCTCCGCTGGAACCGAGGGCTCCGTCCGAATCATGTTTCTGCAGCAGAACCAATCCTATTATCACTATCGTCAGAACAAAATGAACGGCCAACAAAAAGGATAGCATATTAATTCCTACTCATATTCTATGGCATTATTGGGACAGTAGGATGCACAGCAGCCGCAACCCAGGCAAATGTTCCTGTCAATGCTCACTTCTCCATCTTTCTGTGCTATCGCACCCACCGGGCAAACATCGATGCAGCTAAAACACTTCTTGCACTTCTCTGATATTATTTTCACGCGATGTTTTCCCTAACTATTTCCTCTGCGAATCATACAGTTTTTAAATAATTGTTGCAATCGGGGTCGTCAGCTGATCAGAGTGGGGCGTTACTGCACCATTTTTTCCTGATTCTTTACATTCACAAAAGGCCGTATAAAGATTCCGCTACCAACGAACGCTGCGGTAACCAGCAGAGATATGACGGAAGAATTCAAGATCATTGCTGTGCAAAAACTCGTAGTAATTATCCCCAAAAGCGTCTGGAAATGCTTTTTCTGTGTAATATTTATTTTTATAAACGCCAGGCTACATATTGTATAGACCAGCAGAAAAACCTGGGTGGAATAGTCCACGATATTGCTCATTTGTTCCGACAGATTCTTATTTTGGGAAAACATCAACATGGGAACCATCCCAATACTGCTGATCAGCACACCAACGTAGGGTGCGCCACTTCTGTTCTTTTTCACAAAAATTGTCGGCAAGAGACCATCCTGGGCAAGTCCCAGAGACGCCTGCGCGGAGGCGAGAGTCCAGGCATTCGCCGTTCCAACCAGTATCATGAATGTGATTCCTACTATGACTTTTGATAAATTATGACCCATCACCAGGCCTATGGCATCAATATAGGGTGATTTGCTGGATGCAAGAGCACTTCCTGAAATGACCCCCATAACGGCAAGATTATTGATCAAGTAAATTGCCGCAACTCCTGTGGTTCCAATGATTATTGCCCGAGGAATTGTTTTGGATGGATTTTCTACGGCTCCGGCCGGTGCTGTTGCACATTCCACTCCGATAAATCCCCAGAATGACATGGCAGTAGCCATGATCATTAATTTGAGGGACGAAAAAGCTGTATATTGCGGATCCACAACAATATTTTCCCCATTGAAGTGACCAAGCAGAATTATCGGCACCAGCACAAAGGGCACGGACTTAAAAAACAGCAGAAAAGATTCAATTCTTCCGGCAAAATCAACACTTTTGCAGTTAATGGCTGTGATTATTCCTAGTAGAATTAATTCCCAAGCAAAATATAAGTCCGATCCGCTTCCAACAAACGCACTCAGACTGGCGACTGCGGCGATAATAACGACGGAGGTACTGGTCCAGGACACGAGCCAGTAGGTCCAACCCACAAAAAAAGCTGCGGTGCGACCAAAAACATAGCGGACATAGACATGTGGACCGCCTGTCTGTGGAAATCGCGAGCATAGTTCCGCAAAAATAAAAGCCAGAAGTGTTGCTACCAGACCTGCTAAAACGCAGCCGAATACTCCAAAGACTCCGAAGGGAGCTAAAGTAGCAGGAAGTATAAATATGCCGGAGCCTATCTGACTTCCGAAAACCAGCGCCAGCACTGCTCCAAATCTCATTTTTTTCGCCATACGAAATCCAAAATTATAAAAAACAACAGAGTTAAAGCACATTTTTTGAGAAAAAACAATTATAAGCCTGGCAATAAAAAAATTTCCTTGATTTATCCCAAAGCAACATGGTAGATCACCTGGAATTGGTAGGTAATTGAGGACACATGAGAACATCAGGCAGAGAGAATGACGAGTTGAGGGCCATTGAGATTATCCCAAATTATCTTGTCTATGCCGAAGGGAGCTGTTTGATATCCTTCGGACAAACCCGGGTTTTGTGCGCCGCAACCATTGAGGATAGGGTTCCACCGTTTCTCAGGGGATCCGGCCATGGCTGGATCACGGCTGAATATTCCCTTTTGCCGCGTTCCACTCAGACCAGAACAGAGAGGGAAGCGGTCAAGGGAAAGCAGTCCGGCAGAACGCAAGAGGTGCAAAGGCTCATAGGCAGATCCCTACGTGCATCCCTGGATCTGGCAATCTTCGGGGAAAAACAGATAAAAATTGACTGTGATGTCATTCAAGCCGATGGAGGGACCAGAACAGCTTCCATCTGTGGTGCTTGCATTGCCGTAGGATTAGCCGTAAAACAAATGGGACCGAAACAAAATCCCTTCAAACACCTGGTGGGAGCTGTATCGTGCGGCATATTGAACGGCCAGGTCATCGTAGATCTTGACTATAGCGAAGACTTTCATACGGAAACTGATGCGAATTTTGTTATGATAGATACGGGGGAACTGGTGGAAATACAGGCCACCGCTGAAAAAGGCACTTTTAAAGACGGTCAGTTGATGGAAATGATTAGCAGTGCACGCCAGGGAATCAATCATATTTTTCAGCTACAGAAAGATATTCTTCTGAAATAACTCTCCGAAGTGATGGAACCACTAGCCGTATATCTACATTGGCCGTTCTGCAAATCCAAGTGTCCCTACTGTGATTTTCCAAGCATGGGCCGGTGCGACGAGGAGTTGTACAGGCGATTCGAAGACTATTTGCTACGCGATCTGAAGCAAAGTCTGGAGGAAATTGACCATAGACACGTCATCCGGAGTGTTTTTTTCGGAGGCGGTACTCCATCGCTTATGACGCCGCAGTCCATCGAGCGAATTCTAGATTTTTTATTCCAAAATTTCAGCCTACAAAATAATGTGGAAATCACCCTGGAGGCCAATCCCGCAACTTTCGACCTGGAGAAAATGAGAAATTTTCGGCACGCAGGTGTAAATAGATTATCTTTAGGAGTACAAAGCTTTTTCGATAAAAATCTACGTTTTCTTGGAAGAATATATGATGGTAAACAGGCGTTGGAAGCGGCAGCTGTGACGTCTCAAATTTTCGACAATTTCAGCTTTGATTTCATCTATGGCCACCAGTCCCTGAAAAATCTGCTGCAGGATCTCAGCATGGCTGTAAATTTTGGCTGCAGACACGTTTCCTGCTATCAATTGACATTTGAGGAAGACACTCCATTTTATCGCCGGCTGCAATCCGGAGATATTAAACAAATGGGAGAGAGTAGAGCTATAAAGTTCCATGACGCCATAGGGGATTTTTTGGAAAGCTTTGGTATATTTCGCTATGAGGTTTCCAATTATTCGACGATGAACTATGAATCTCGACATAACCTCACCTACTGGGAATACGACGATTATCTTGGAGTTGGGCCTGGTGCCCACAGCCGCATTTCCTCCGATGGGAATAAAAAGAAGGAAATGATAAAAATATCCGATCCATTCCTTTGGGAAAAAGCACTTGAGTCCAACAATACTTTTTCCCTGGTAAATACGTTAACAGAAAAGGAAAAACTGACTGAAGCGTTGATAATGGGGTTGCGACTGATTAAAGGAATAAAAAAGGAAAATCTGTACTCGAAAATCTCCAATATTGTTGTGGATTCCGCTCTATCGCTGGAGCGACTGCTCTTTTTGTCGAAAAACGGATTAATTACCGAGAAAATTTTCTCGAAATCCATACTTCAGCTCAGCGAAATTGGTTTGAAAAAAATGAACTCTGTGGTTGAGATGCTGTGTTCCAACCTGTAGATCCGTTTTGGGAATAAACTTCTTTCGAAACCGAGTAGTTCCGAGGAATTTTTAGGAGCCCACGGAGCGTAGGACCACAGAGTACTTGGCGTACGTGAGGATCCGAGCACCGGAACGACGCAAAAATTACCGAAAGGACGATGGTTTCAAAAGAAGTCTAATGCTGCAATTTTCATCAGGTTCTCACAGGTGACCGTTCTTCAAAACAAGTACTCTATCACCAAGTTTATCAATCTGCTTTGCATTGTGGGTTATCATAAGGCAGGTTTTCTTTTGTTGGCGGATGTTTTCGTCCATAATTTCTATAATTCTGTCGGCCGCTTTTGTATCGAGAGCTGCGGTTATTTCATCGAGAAGCAGTATTTTGGAATCAGTGATCAGCGACATAATGATGCTGAGAGCCTGCCGTTGCCCACCGGACAGATTTCCAACACAGTCATCCAGGCGATTTTCCAAACCCATGCCGAGAGTTCGCAGCTTTTCTCTATACAACTTATCTCGCTCTGCGGAATTGCAGATGGAAAGAGCGCGCTTTTTCCCGCGCATGTATGCCATATTCAGATTTTCTCGGATGGTCATGCTGCCGATCGTTCCAATTTTGGGATCCTGAAAGACGTTCGCCACGACTACAGCTCTCTCATACGGAGGCATATCCGTAACGTCTCGGTCGTCTATCAAAATATTGCCGTTTTTCGGTTTTATATTTCCCGAAATTGCATTGAACAAAGTGGTCTTTCCTGCTCCATTATCCCCGACTACTAGCACAAATTCGTCTCTGTTGACGGTCAGATTTAAATCCGTCAGAACATTTTTGACATTTAGGTTTTTTATTTTCAACATGTTTTTTTCCTTTTCATTATAAAAATTATCAGTAATCCGGTGACTAAATTTAGATCCTGTGTTTTTAATCCAAAAATGTCGCTATGGATGGCGAATGCGATGAAAATTCTGTAGGCGACGGATCCTGCGATGCATGCAACAAAGGAGTTAAAACGGTTCAACAATTTCTCGCCAATTATTACGGAAGCCAGTCCTATCACGAGACTTCCCATTCCTTGGGAAACGTCGCAGAATCCCTGGTACTGCGTGAATGTGGCTCCGCATATTCCGACCATTGCATTACTTGCGGCCAAGCCAAAAATTCGCATTGAGTTCACATTAACCCCGCTTGCAGCGGCGAATTGTCGGTTTTGTCCAGTTGATCTGAGTCCAAGACCGAAATCTGTGTTTAATAAATAGGCCCAAAACGCTACAAGTACAACGATGATAATACATGCGATCAACAATGGATTTCCGTAGCTGAATATGGTTGTTTCATCGGTAAGAGTCAGATTGGGACTTGTCCCCATGATTCTCAAATTTACAGAATAAAGCATAAACGAGACGAGAATTCCGGAAAGCAGATCCTCTATTTTCATATATACATTTAGAATGCCAGTGAAAAGCCCACCCAATCCGCCTCCAAGTGCTGCTGCCAATAGTGCCAGATACGGGTTGTATCCACATTTTATTATGACCGCCGAAACTGCCGCGCCGGTGATGAAACTTCCGTCACAGGTAAGATCCGGAAAATTAATCGTTCTGAAGGTCAAATATATGCCGATTGCCAAAATGCCGTATATGAGCCCGATTTCGACTGCGGCAGTCAGCTCAGGGAAGGTTAACATTTCTTGACCTCTAGAATATTTTCTTCGCCCGTCGTTGTACTGCATCAGAAATTTGTACAGGACCCTTCAGATTGAGCCACAGTTCGCTCTTTTCAGGATATTCAACACGAACTTTGTTGATATCTTCACCACAGGCAATTCGATGCACCATTTTTCCGGTTTGCACTCCGATCTCATATTGATTCGGACCGAGAGCAGCTGTACATCCATTTTCGATTTGATCCGTATCGCTTACGTAAACTGGAACATTTTTCTTCCCACAAATAGACACGATGACTGGCATTGCGCTCAGGGCCATGTTATCGTTACTTATGAAAACTGCATCGACAATTTGCGCTAGCTTTTCCGTTGCCTGTGGAATTTCGGAAATTTTCGATATTCCTTGTTCTATAAGATTTATCTCCATTTTTTCGCAGACTGGTTTCAATTTTTCTACGATGGAGACTGAATTCGCTTCACCGGTGTTGTATACAACACCAAGATTTTTTAAACCAGGTTGAATTTCCTGAAAAAGAGCAAGCTGAGGCTCCAGTGCGACGAAATTCGATACTCCAGTTGTATTCGTTCCGGCCAGACTCGGCGAAATATCATTGGGATTTGTCACGGAACTGAAAACCAATTTGATTTTCCCCTCTTTTGCGAATTTAAAAGCGCTCTGGGATGGAGTGGTTCCAATAGTTACGACAACTTTGGCTCCCGAATTTGCAAATTTCGATACTATCTGTGAGGCCAGTGCCATATTTCCCTGACACGTTTCCACAGAAACAGCGTATTTGCGGTTTTGTTTCATGAGATAATCTTCCATTCCGCGAGCTACGGAATTCAGGGCCTCGTGTTCAACGGCTTTGCATACCATTATTTTTATGGAATCATCGCTCTTTTGCGAAAAAAAGCTATAAAATACCAGGCACGACAGGGCGACTGTCGCCAAAACAGTTATTTTTTTCATTTTTTTATCTCCAGTTTTTAACTTACAAATACACTCCAGGTGGTGTTTCTTTAGAATTCATCTTGCTTGTTTTCTCCAACATTTTTTTATAACCACCGTGCTTTTCTTCGTTGAGAAAGCGTGCAACCCGACCGATGGTAGTTAGACTTGCCCCTGCCATTTCCTTTATCTGTCTGTAGGAAAATTTTCCGCAGCTGAGCAATTGACACACTTTCCATCTCTCAGAAAACGCTCTGATTTCCGATGGAGTACAAAGATCTGCCAGAAAATTCCTTGCATCTTCAGCATTTCCAATAAGAGCAAGTGTCTCAAACAAATCAATTTCTTTAGCATAATGATGGTCCATGATTCACCTCCTCAGCTGCATCAATGTACCAGTAAGATAGCACAATAGAGCGCAAAAGACAAGTGATTTTTTAGTGGAAAAAGGGTTGAAGTCACTCTTCGTTCACGCCCCACAGATCCTGTTTTTTGATCCAGCCTTTGATTTTATATACTTCGACCTTGACCCAGTCCAGGTTAATTTTTAATACTCTAACCACGACATTTTTTTCGACTTTTGCAGTTGGGTGAGACTCGTTATCCTGGCGATACAGAATTGTATACTCCGGTGTTACAATGGCTGTGTTTTTGCTGGAAATCATGCTCTGGTGGATCCACCCTTCGGTTTTGTCAATGAATCTCACCTTTTTCCATTCTTTAAATTCAGACACGAGCATCAGTGGGGTATTTGCTCTGGTAAATGTCCAGCTGATTGGATACTCCTTGCCAGGTCCCACGCGCAAATTTACCTCCGCGGATCTTAGGCTGACGAACGTGCCAGCGTCGACATACTGGAAAACCAGGATAAAGAGCTGCGATAGGAAAAAAATACTTCTGTATCGCTTTTCGTGGATGATTCTTTCTAATTTTGGGGAACTTCCGGAAAAAACTCTCATAAATTAACAATCTCTACCACGTCCAACGTTGCACGGTAATGATAACACAGCTCACGGTGGAATAAACATGGATTTCTCCGTATGGGTCTGAATCTCGCTAGGCAAATTATCTGAGCCATCGCAACGTACTTGCTAAATGTGAAAATGATATATTCCCTAGTGGGCCCAGTCTCCTTAAGATTTATCTTTTTTGCTTTCCGCCAACTACTTGGCTAGGTGTCTCCTGTCTTTGATGGAGCAATTCCATAATTTCTATGCTTAGTTCTTGAAAAGGAGAAAGAAGTGTTATAACAACTTTGTATAAAAGGTTGAAAAAGACTCTCTGTTGTGGTATAATGAAAAAGGTTTTTTTGGAGAAGAATGATGAAAGAGAAGGTCGCATCCTATTATAAAGACGCGGCAAGCGTGGTAGACGCTGGCTTGCGGCAGTATATGTTAAATGTTTTTTCCTACATGTCTGCAGGACTGGCCGTGACTGCGCTGGTCTCGTATTTTGTCAGCACATCCCCAAGCCTGATGGCTTTTTTATTCTATAATCCGGTGGTTTTCTGGATAGTCGCACTGGTACCGCTGGGGTTGTCCATTTACTTGGCAGCTAGGGTGGATCGCATGTCCTCGGATACTGCTCGGATGCTGTTCTTTGCCTACGCGTTTTGTCTGGGAATTTCTTTATCATCTATATTCGTTGTTTATTCTGGTATCAGCATTGTGAGCTCTTTCTTCGTTACCGCCTCAATGTTTTTGGCCATGGTAATATACGGCTATGCAACAGATAAGGATCTGTCGGGCATGGGATCTGTGCTAATGATGGGGTTAATAGGAATCATCTGTGCTAGCATAGTCAACATGTTTGTTTCTAGTTCCACGTTCGCCCTTGTTGTGTCTTTGATTGGCGTGGTCATATTCACTGGCCTAACGGCCTACGATGCCCAAATAATCAAAAGTTATTACTTCGAAGCAGACACAGTGGAACTGAGTGAAAAAAAGGCAATTTTGGGAGCGCTTAGACTGTATTTAGATTTCATCAATTTATTCCTAAATATGCTTAGGCTGTTGGGATATCGCAGAGATTGAACCGATTCTTCTTGTAGGGTATGGCATACAGGTGATTGTGGATTCCACGAGGCCCCCGGAACAGATGTTCTGGGGGGTTTGTTTTGCATTTTGTACTTCCCTGGACACGGTTATTTTGTGTATAATGAGCCAGGGATAACTGGGCATTTAGGAGCACGAATTCGGTCAGGTTTGGAAGAAAGCAGCCGTAGTGACCACCAGATGGGTTGGTTGTCCCGTCAAGAAGTAGGAATAGGAAAGGTGAGTATCTACGTTCCCCTGGCCACCAAGTATCGCCCGCAAAGTTTTCGGGATGTTGTTGGACAGGACCTTACAGTAAAAACAATCACCCGTGGTTTGCAGAAGAATCGGCTAGGAGCGGCGATGTTGTTTTCCGGGACTAGGGGAATAGGCAAGACCACAATTGCTCGCATACTGGCCAAGACATTTCGCTGCGAAAAGGCTTGCACAGATGATCCAGAGCCCTGTTGCAAATGCGAATCATGCCTAGGTTTTGCTAGAGACAATCAAATAGATGTTATAGAAATTGACGCAGCCAGCAACACAAGCGTAGAAGATGTGAGGGAAATAATTGATTCGAGTCGCTATAGACCGACTAAAGGACAGTTCAAAGTATTTATAATCGATGAAGTACATATGTTATCAAAAAGCGCGTTTAATGCTCTATTAAAAACATTGGAAGAACCGCCGCCACACGTAAAATTCTTATTTGCGACAACCGAGACCTACAAGATTCCTGAGACAATTATGTCTAGGGTGTTGAAGTTCGATTTGAAGAAAGTAAACGCACATCTGATCGCCCAGTACCTGTCCTCGATTTGTAATCGGGAAAACGTTGTGGCTGATGCAGAGACCCTCGCGCAGATTGCCAAGGCGGCGGACGGATCAATTCGAGACGGTCTTTCCATTTTGGATCAGGTGATCAACATATCTGAAAATAACAAATTATCTTCCAAGGACATAAAAGGCATGCTCAATATGTCTGATGATAATGAAGTGATTGATCTACTGGAACTGATTTTTGTACCGGATTTGCGATCAGCTGTGGAAAAGTATCGCGAAATATTGAGGAGTAATGCATTAGCCAATACGATCCTAAATAGGCTAATTGACATTGTCTACATCACAACCTGTATCAAAACCAATGTGCCACCTCAGGAGTTACTGGTGGAGGAAGAGCTTCTGCCACGATTACGCAGACTATCTGAGAATGTTTCTCTTGCTGCACTGTCACGGATTTGGCAGATGTTGCTGAAGGGAATGGAGGAACAGAAGTTTTGCGAACGGGCAGATGCTGTCCTGGAAATGCTCTTAATCCGCATTGCCTATGCCTCTGAATTGCCGGATCTACGGAAAATGATGGAGAATGTTCAGCAGAGTCCAGTCGAGCCATCCATAAAGGTGGTAAAGAGCAAAGCCTTCCCAAAAGATGGGCAGGTTGATACTGAATCTTCTCTGCTTGGTGATGCGCTGAAGATGTTTTCCGGCTCGAAGCTGGAATAGGGCTAGAGGTGATAATCATTCGATGAACAATTGGTGAATTAAAGTAGGGAGCAAAAGTCATGAACAATTTTGAGCAGTTGAGAAAGCAGGCGCAGCAGATGCAGGCCAAGCTGTTGGAGGCCCAAAACAAGCTAAACGAACTGGAAATCACGGGCACTGCAGGAGGTGGAATGGTTTCTATCATCGTCAACGGAAAAATGGAAACGAAAAAAATCACGATTGATCCGACGTTGTTATCAGCGGATAATGCAGAAATAATTTCAGATCTCATCGTTGCTGCATTTAATGATGGAAAAGCGAAATTGGAAAGCAAAATGTCTGAACAAATGGGAGGTCTGCTTCCACCGGGAATGAAGCTGCCATTCTAGCTTTTGTCTACATATTATGAAAAGAAATCCTGGTAATATTGTGCTTGGAATAGAGTCCAGCTGCGATGAGACTGCTGCGGCAGTTGTAACGAAGGAAAAGTTGATCCTTTCCAATGTGGTTTACTCACAGATCAGGGAACATGAGCATTTCGGCGGCGTGGTGCCGGAGATAGCTGCTCGGGCGCATCTGGAAAAAATTGACCTGGTGGTGAATAAAGCGTTGAAAGACTCGAAGGTGGACCGGTCAAAGATCACCGCTGTGGCAGGAACCTGCGGTCCAGGACTGATCGGTGGTGTGATAGTCGGTGCCACGTTCGCGAAAGCCATGGCGATGGCTCTGGATGTTCCATTCATTGCTGTAAACCACATAGCAGCTCACGCTCTGTCTGTTCGCCTTACGGAAAAGGTCGATTTTCCCTATTTGCTGATGCTGATGTCTGGAGGCCACTGTCAACTTTGCGTGGTGCATGCGGTAGATGATTTCGAGGTGATTGGAAAAACTCTTGACGATTCCGTGGGAGAGGCCTTTGATAAGGTTGCCAAACTGTTGAATTGGGGCTATCCAGGGGGACCAGCCGTGGAAAAAATGTCAACGGCCGGAGATAATACTGTTTTTCCCCTTCCACGTCCTCTGTGTCATAAGGGATCCTGTGATTTTTCCTTCGCTGGATTGAAAACCGCAGTAAGGATTGCCTCTGAAAAATGCCGCACTGAGCAGGATCGAATAAACCTGGGCGCCAGTTTCCAGCAGGCTGTTGTAGATGTCCTATCCTACAAGATGACGCAGGCTCTAGAAATCGGCAAAGGACAACATCTTACCGCAGCTGTTATATCCGGGGGCGTAGCAGCCAATCAGTCCGTTCGAATGGCTCTACAGCGTGTGTGCCATAGATACGGACTACCGTTCTACGCTCCTCCGGTTGTCCTCTGCACCGACAATGGAGCGATGATAGCATGGACAGGAATAGAAATGGCTAATAACCCTCTCTGCGATTTCCGATTTGCTCCTCGTCCACGATGGCCGCTGACCCGGAGAGGGATTTCCCCCTGTTAGCCTGTGTCTGTGGAAATTTTTTGTCGTAGAGAATTTTTTGCCATATTGATACGCTGGAGAGAATTATCCCAACAACATTACTATATACTACAAATGTGGAGTTTGTGCACACCCCGTGAATGGTCCAGGCGATGGAGCAAACTAAAAAATTCACCAACATCAGCATGGAAACATCAATGGTCGACTTGGTTCTGTAGGATTTGTACACCTGGGGAAATAGCCCAATGATTGAGGTTATCAGTGCAATGGATCCGGAAAAATTTTCCAGAGTACACAGGCGACACAAAGAAAATTCGGTCATGATAAAAACTTTCCTTTCTTTTTTATTTATTTTGATACGGATTTTCCTGTTGTCGCAGGAAAATTCTCAGGGGAACACCGGAAAAATTAAACGATTTTCGTAGATGATTAACCAAGTATCTCTCATAGCTAGTTGGAAGATCATCAATGCGATTGGCAAATAGGGTAAAGGTGGGAGGTCTGCAGCTGGTCTGTGAGATATATTTCAGTTTTATAGGTCTTCCATTCACCATTGGTGGAGGGTTCTGGAAAATCGCCATCTGGAACCACTTATTCAGGGCACCAGTGGAGATTCGTCTGGTCCAAATTCCGTGTAATTTTATGGCTGTGTTCAAAACTCGTGCCAGTCCCTTTTTTTCCCTGGCCGAGACGAGCATACACGCGACGTCCGGTTGCTGGGCAAACTCTTTTCTGACCCTTTCCCGGACATTTTTTAGAATTTCGTTTGGATTGGGAACCAAGTCACTTTTATTTAGGGCAAAAAGCACAATTTTGCTTTCCTCCAAAACTTTCCGTGCAATGGTTACGTCCTGTCTTTCGAGGGGATTCCGCACGTCCATCAATACAACAACAATGTTGGCACGGCGAATGTGCTTCCAGGCATCTGCAACGGCAATAGCTTCAATTTTTTCATCAACTTTTGATTTTCTGCGCTGTCCCGCAGTATCTATAAGATAGATTTGCTGATTCTTGAAAATCAAATTCTGCGTGATGGCATCCCGGGTTAAACCAGACTGATCTCCGGTTAGTAATTTATCCTCTCCAAGAATAGCATTTATCAGGGTGGATTTTCCAACATTAGGTCGCCCAACGATCGCAATCTTCAGCGGAATCTCGGAGGAGACAACTTTTTTTTTCGCTTCTGCGCTGTCTTCGGCGTCTGGTAGACATATTTCTGCAATACAACGGTAGACTTCATCCATACCTAGACCATGCTCGGCGGAAATTGCCACATCTTCGCAAAAACCAAGACTTACAACCTCATGCGGAGCAGTCTTTCCCTCTGCTTTATTACGAATCACAACAACGGGACGGCTTCCAATCTTCTTGAAAGCAGACCGCATCCACTCAGCAACGGCCCTGTCATACTCTGTTATTCCCTCCTGAGCATCCACCATAAATAATACACCATCAGATTCCGCTACAGCAGCTTTGGATTGCTCGTTCATTGCTCGAACCAGGGGCTCTTTGGAAAACGGATCCACTCCAGGGGTGTCAATGACACCAAATTCCAGTCCACATAACTCCCCTGTGCCGTATTTCCTATCCCTTGTCAGTCCAGGAACATCCAATACAATAGCAGACCGCTGCCCAACGAACCTGTTGAACAGCGTAGATTTCCCAACATTGGGCCGCCCAACCAGCGCAAGCATTTTCATCTATACACTACGATCTTGCCACTGTTCATCAGCAGATACAATCTTCCACCAGCGATGGTAGAATTAACCGAAACTCCTTCTCCACTCTCGGAAATTCGCACCACTTTTTTTATACTCCCATTCCGGAGAGATAAAAATGTCAGAAGACCACTCGGAGAGATCATCAATAAATAATCCTTCAACAAAACCATGCTGCACCAGTCAGCGATTTCCTTTTCATTCCTGGTGTAGGACTTCACCCACCGAGGTTTACCGGTCAACCTATTCAGACATGCCACCTCAGACCTGGCGTTGAACACAAAAATGCTGTTACCGCTCACTATTGGCGTCTGTACTCCTCCGAAGTCATTCTTCCACAGCAATTTGCCACTTCTGGTATCATAGGCGGATGTTTGCGCATTGGCTGCAACAAAGTAGACCACGCCATCCTTCACCACTGGACATGCTCGAGGATGAGAGAACGCACTGGCTGCATTTATCAGAGAAAATTTGGATAGCATCGCATCCCATATGACCGCGCCAGTCTCCTCCAGTAGTGCGAATATTTCCCCGGACGGGTAGGCACAGTAAATCACACCGTCCTCTATGGCCACGCAGGAGCAGCCAATAAACGCTGTGTTTGATATCATCCCAGAGTGAGCCCAGAGGATTTTCCCATTGGCAATATCCACGCAATGAAGACTGCTGTTGCTACACAAAATGAACGCTTTCCCATTGTCAATGGTGATTCCGTCTCCCTTACTGGCTGCTGGCAACTTAATCCGCCACAGAATACTTCCTGATCCTGCATCAAAACAAACTCCCTCGGCAAAACTAGACGTAACCACGAGGCGCCCCTTGTCATAGACCAGAGCTCCACCAATCTGCCCGTCCTTACCGATGAGGGTGGTACTTTTCCTCCACAGGCGAGCGCCGCTCTTCTGATCGAAGGCGTAGACAATCCCTGCAGCGTCCAGACAGAATACTTTTCCCTCTGCCACCACCGGAGCAGCCGTCATTTTTATTTCGCTTGATGCTTCAAAATCCAGTGAACTGCTCCAAATTTTACTGGGATCTAGTGAAAATTTCCTGGGCATATAATAATGAGAGGCTGTGTAATGTGGTTGAACACATTCTCCACTGTTATCCTCTTTCTCATCCACTACAACTGGACTAGAGTCTGTTTCTTCCAGACTTTGTCCACTTAATTCTGATACGATCAACTCTTCCCTCTTTCCCTTTAAGTGTTCTTTGGATGAACATCCACAAATAAGCAAGCCAACGCATCCCAGAGAGACATACGTTTTTTTCGTCATTATTTTTTCTCCACACTGCTATTTTTCAAGAAATTCTGCAACATAGTAATGCGCTTTTTCTGTGTCTTCGGAGCTCCTTTGCTATCAATGATTTTTTGCAAATTTTCTCTGGCTTTCTCATGCTCTTTGATACTTTCATAGAACATAGCAATGAATTCTAGAGCAGTGAAACGAAAGGGTCGATCATTCTCTGTCAGAGGCTCCAGCAGCGATATAAGCTCCCTAGGCGGTTTCAATCTATAGGAAACAAAAATGAGAAGAGCCAAATCTTTCCACACAATATCCACTCCGTGCTTCAAGGTCAAATCCAGCAAAGCAGCGGCACTTGCCCCCATTTCCCTGGAATTTTGAAGATTTTTCCCGGATTTTATTATCATGAGAATGGGTCGTAGCTCGGACGGAGCATCCCTGAGCAGCTCCTCTATTATCATTGGATTTGTTGATATGGACGTCTGCAATTCTTCCAGAAGGACATTGGCTACTTCCTCCATCTGCTTGTTTTTGCGAGAATACCAGGAAGAGTACGCCAATATACCAACAACAATAACAACGACCGCTGCCCCTACCTCATTTTTGTATTTTTTCAAAAATGCAAACAGCTGATCGTTTTTTATTTCTTCATTGATCTCTTTGATTATGGAATCAATTTCCTCAGCCACAGCAAAATCCCCCCTCAGAACCTTATGTGGTCATTCTAAATCATGTTTTGATTACTTGCTAGACCTGAGATATTGGGAAATGTATTTCCATAATTTTTGTTGATAATATCCGATAATAAAATGAACTCTGAGGCATTGAAAAGAAAACCAATTCAATGATGTCATATTCCTGGAATACAGCTCGTTTACCTTGCTCCAGGCATGGAAAAATTCATCATCTCCTTGGGTGCCATGTGTAATGATCATTTGGATTATGTCACCACAAGTGCATTTACCTAGATATAATTTGATTTCCATGGGCAATGATTTTATACTAAAGACCTTTTCCACCGATTTGCAGTAGGAATCGATTATTCTGTGGGATACAGGATTTCTGGTTATGGAATTGCTGGATGGTCTGACCACATACAGACTGGCGTGCGTAAAAACGACTTTCTTCCCTAAACCAAATGCATGTATGTTGAAGTATACATCCTCGCCACTGCGCAAAGAGGTATCGAATCTATTTGAGCCTATGCTGGTACTTTTATACAATTTGTTACAAACCGAAAGTAGGCGGGAGGAGACGCTTTCGAATTCCAGCAGGTGATTTTGAACAATTAGCCCATGATCCGTAATTTTGCTAAAATTCGGACTTGCAGATTCCTTGATGTAAGAAAAATTGCAGAAGGCCACTTCAGCGTCATTCTCCACAATATGTCTGTGGAGTGTTTTTAGCATATCCGGATGCATAAGATCATCAGAATCGCAGAATGCTATGTATTTTCCCTGTGCAACATCCAGTCCACTGTTGCGTGCAGCTGACAGTCCACAATTTTTATCATGACTAATGACAACGATGCGCCTGTCTTTCTGCGCGTACTCTTTGAGGATATTTAGGCTTCCATCCAGCGATCCGTCATCCACACACAGCACTTCTATATCTTTGAAACTTTGATTTAGTATGGAGTTCAGACATTCCCTTAAAAAGCGTTCTGCATTGTATACCGGCACAACTACGGAAATTTCTGGTATTGCTTCCAAATCCAACGCGAATATAGAGAACAACAACAGTAGTGCAATTCTAGTACCAGTCATAATGAATCCATTTAGTACTATCCAAATATTAAAATTTGTGTAATTTCTAAAAATCTGTTTTGGATTGCTGACAGTTCAGGAAACTAGAGGTATGATGAAAGAACAATGATAAGTAGAGTCTTTATCACATCTGATCACGCTGGGTTTTCAATGAAACAATGGCTAATTGAAAAATCGATGAACCAACTGGATCTAAATCTAATCGATCTTGGTGCCAACAGTCCTGAATCCTGCCATTATCCGATTTTTGCAAAAAAGCTGTCCAATAATATGCTGCAAGCGGAAGGAGCCTATGGTATACTCATTTGTTCCACCGGAATAGGCATGGCCATAGCTGCCAACAGACACAAATGGATTCGTGCGGCATTGTGTTTCAATGAAAAAATGGCAGAACTATCCCGCAGGCACAACGATGCAAATGTCATTGTTTTCGGAGCGAGCGTAATAGACAGTAAAACTGCGCTGAGTTGTCTGCGTGCGTTTCTTGATACACCATTTGATGGTGGACGACACCGAGAAAGATTGGAACTTATAGATGGATAGTAATATGAATAATAGAGATTTTGTCGGGTATTTTCCCATCGCGGATGGGAGAAGAAGGGATGCAGAATTGTTCGGAGCCATAGAAGATGAATTCCATCGTCAGCAGAATCAGATTGAGCTCATAGCATCGGAGAATTTTGTCTCCATGGACGTACTTTCGGCCCTCGGTAACGTCATGACCAACAAATATGCCGAAGGATATCCGAACAAAAGATACTATGGCGGATGTGGGTACGTAGATGTTGCGGAGAAATTGGCCATCAAAAGAATTTGTGAGTTGTTCAATTGTCGGTTCGCCAATGTGCAGCCACACTCTGGTGCCCAGGCTAATCTGTCAGTTCTGTACGCCTTGGCCAGACCTGGAGACGTCGTGCTTGGGATGGGATTGGCCATGGGAGGCCATCTGACCCACGGAGCGGCTCCAACTATCTCCGGGAGATGGTTTCGGTCCATTAGCTATGGTGTGACAGAGGATGGTTTCATTGACTACGATCAAGTTCTGCGGCTGGCCAGAGAGCACATGCCCAAAGTCATCATTTGTGGAGCGTCATCCTACTCGCGTCGCATAGATTTTGAACGTTTCCGGGAGATATCTGATTCGGTGGAGGCGTATTTGTTTGCGGATGTTGCGCACTACGCAGGACTGATAGTTGCGGGCCTCTATCCGTCGCCGATGAATCATGCCCATGTCGTAACATCCACCACCCACAAGACATTGCGCGGTCCCAGGGGAGGTATTATCCTCACCAACGACGCATCTCTAGCAAAAAAAATCGACAGCGCTGTATTTCCTGGGGTGCAGGGAGGACCTCTGATGAACGTCATTGCTGCCAAGGCCGTAGCATTTGAGGAAGCTCTACAGCCTGAGTTTAAAAAATATGCTAAAAACGTTCTGGAAAATTCAATTGTCCTTGCCGATCGCCTGAAAGAACTAGGTCTTGACATAATCTCTGGAGGAACTGATTCTCACATGTCTGTATTGGATCTTACCAGGCTGTCGATCACCGGTAAAGTCGCTGAGATGGAGCTGGAGGAGGTTGGTATAACCTGTAACAAAAATGCAATTCCATTCGATGAGCTCCCTCCGTCTCAAACCTCTGGCATAAGAGTTGGATCCGCCGCCATGACCACCCGTGGATTTGGCGTAGATGAATTCGTGCAAATTGCCGATCTCATCCATAGAGTACTCGCCAACTACGGTAATCCCAACCATGAAGTTATTAAAATGGATGCTCGAATGGAAGCCGCGAATTTGTGTCGGCGATTTCCCCTCTACAATACGTGACTGTAGTGGTAGATTGTAGATATGACTCATGAAAAAGAAAACGACCGAGGCAGATGCGGACTGCGCAGTTTTACCAGATTTTATGCGGTGCAAACGCTTTACCGTGCGGAAATTCTTGATATTTCCCCGCTAGAACTCCTGCGCGAACAGGTAAATTGTGGTGAAATCCATAAAATATTTATCACGGAAAACATTTCAACCACGGAGATGGATATGGAGTTTTTCCAGCGGTTGATAGTTGTGGCAGCGGATAATATGCTTCAAATTGACGAAATAATTGGAACACGTCTTTCATATAGCTGGAAAATGGATCGACTTGACAGAGTTATGCGGGCCGTGATACGCCTTGGTACGGCGGAGCTCCTGTACATCGAAGAAACGCCTCCACGCGTCGTTTTCAGCGAATATATAGAAATTTCCAAATCTTTTTTCGAAAAAAAAGACGTCGCATTCGTCAATGGATTGCTCAATTCCATTTTGAATTAATGGGTGATGGGGCGGGATAAAAATAGACTTCTTTCGAAACGGGAAAATGGTCACTGATCATCAGCAGTTCTATCCAGCAAAAAAGCCCGTTTCGAAGGAAGTCTAATATCTCCAATCGAATTTTCTTTTCCGATTTTTAACACAAAATTGACGCAAAATATAGTCAAAATATTTGACTTTTCTAAAATTTATTGTACAATATGGAGGAATAGAAAGAGAGGCCGAGATGAGGAAAAAAACAATGTTTCGTGCACTGCTATTGGGTTTAGCAGCAACAACTGTCGTTTATCTGTCGGTGGAGAGCACATGGGCTGCTTTGAGGAGGACGCAGAGCCTTAATGACATACGACCCGGCACTAATGAACGAAGAGCGCAGGACACAAGTGATTTGCGGCCCACGCAAACAAGAAATAGACTTATTATGGCACCAACGCCTCCTCCGGCCAGTACGCGAGCAGCACCTCAAGTAGCCTCTGCTCGACCCGGCGATGGAGCTGCCGCTTCGGCGACAGCAGGCAAACCCGCGCCAGCCGACGATGCTTCTGCTGCTCTGAAAGTTAAAAAAGATGAGCAATCGCCTTCAGAGTCCTCTCCACCATCTAAAGGTAGCGTAGACAAACCAACGACAGCCAGTGATGCTCCTGCTCCGACTTCAGCAGCCCCTCCTCCAAGTAAAGGCGGCACAGGCAAACAAGAAGACGACAACGAGGAAGACGAGGATGAGCATGACTCTTCTGAGTCAAAATCGCGAGAAGATGAAGAAGAATCTTCCAATGCCAGGAGAGCAGCTTCAGCAACAGCCCATGAAACAGAGAAAGGTAGTGAGGGGACAGCACGTCCTGCAACACCACCTCGTCCACCTGTAGACGGTGCTGATGAAGGCGAAGCGTCTTCAATTGCTGCAAATAAAACGGCAGCTTCAGCAACAGCCGATGAACCAGTGGAAGATGGTGGTGATACACATGCAGCTGCTTCGGAGGATGGAGCACCACCGGCGTCCCCACAAGCCACTAGCACGGCACTCGTGCCATATACTGCCGCCGCCAGCACTGCTGCCACTAGCACAGCACTTGTGCCATATACTGCTAACACAAGGATAATTCCAGCTAATCAAGTGAGAACAGTACAGCAGCAAATTAATAGGCTATACAATGCACAGCAGTTGAATCCAGATGCGCTGGGGGCGCTGGAATTCCTTCTCAATTTTCTGAAGGAAAATCAGAATATTGTTCAACCGCAAAACCCGCAGGCCTTTCTAGGTGCAATAGGTACAATTATGAGACTGATTCCTCGAGCACGTTCTGGCAATCAAAGAGCTATCGCACAAATCGTAGCGCTTTTTAATAGAGGAATTGCAGGAGTTCCTATCCGTGTCTCGGTACCTGCGATACCATTGGATGTTCCTGCAGTTGAAGAAAGTTTCCGAGTGTGGACGACAATTAGTATGGTTATAGAGGCTCTCGATAATTTTCTTCCACCAGATGATATAAAAAATGTTATACAAAAATTTTTGGTATCCTTGCAAAAGGTTTGTCCTGGAGTAAATCCAAGTATGCATCCATGCGATCAAGTTTCGGGAGCTATAGCGCAACTACACAGAATTCTGGCTGGACCTTCTCTGCTCTGGCCATGTGGCGTAGATCAAAAGAAGCAGGTACTGACTCTCGAAAATGCACGCCGATATCTAGATGATGCGAAAGATCCTAACAAGAATTCAGCCACGCGGGTTAAATGTTTCGAAATTGCCATTGATAATATAGAGGAAGTCTGTGAGAATGTGCGCAAGGGTAGCGTTGTTCCACAAATAGCCTGTGGAATTGTAAACGATGGCAGATCAAGCAACGTAGAAGCGAAAAAGATCCAGCTAAATCAAGCTATGAAGTATCTTCCATTGGCCCACCCAGAGGACGAATGATACTGTACTGGACGAGATTTAATCTGACGGCGGCGTATTTTTATGTATCCGAATTGTCATATAAGTAATAATTGTCGGAAGCGTTTTTATGGTATGCCAATTGATTAGATTTATCAATGGCAGTGTGTTTACCTTCGTTAAAAGTCTGCATAGGAGTTTTATCCAAGCAGTATTTTTCCCGAATGCGGACGTTCGTGGTTGTAATGTCGCAACCAGGAGTCGACGCCCGTTTGCAGCTCTTCCAACGAAGTGTAACTTTTTTTCGCAACGCAGAGTCGTAGAATTCGTTCTTCATGGTTTTATGGAACCTCTCGCAGATGCCGTTTGTCTGCGGCATGTAGGCCTTGGTTTTTGTGTGGTCGATTCCCTCGATGCTGAGAAATAGTTCATAGGCGTGATTTCCCAGGGTTCCGCAGTATTCGGTGCCGCGATCCATGAGAATGCGCATCAGAGGTATTTCCTGCCTATCAAAGAACGGGATAACCCTGTCGTTCAGCATATCCACTGCAGTAATGACTGATTTTTCCGTGTAAAGTTTCGCGTCCGCCACTTTGGAGTAGGTATCGACGAAAGTCTGCTGATACACCTATATGCATAATCGCACCATGCAATCATGCCACATTATACATCATCTGTCAGATTAAATCTTGATTGATACACATCTCTTCCCCCCCCTCCCCATAATTTTGCAGGACGCACTCACCATTTCCTGGAATTCACCCGAAAAACGAGTCGAAAATCCGCAATTTTGTGGAAGCGGTGTTCTATTTATGTTGCACAGGTTGTCCAATAAGGATGCTTCCCGAAAAATATGGCAATTGTTTTTCCATCTACCAAAAATTTTTAAAATGGAAGAAGCGAGGCATTTGGAAAGCTTTATTTGAACATTTTCAGGAAATTGACGACGAGTGGTTTATGATCGACGGCTCAATTATTCGGGCGAATCAGTGTGCTGCAGGCTATGGCAAGGAATCAAACGAAGATCT
>JAIROP010000007.1 GCA_031257475.1 Holosporaceae bacterium | reverse complement strand
TGGATCCGAAGCGGTAACGTCAGGATTAAGCGTAGGACAGAGAGTAAGGAGAGCTGGAATGCGAAAGCGTGAAGTGATTGAGTCCCGAAAACTCGCGATAAAGTTGAAGCTGATACAGTCTCGAATGGAGCAGGCAGTATTTTGCGAGTCGATAGTGCGAGAGTCGCAAAATTCAAGCGGGATCGTAGAACCTTGCGAGTCTTACATAGTGCAACAACAGAACAGGAGAGATCCTGTGTTCTCCATGCAAATGGTACGAGAGGAGAATCCCCATAAAGGAGGATCTAATCGGATGGGACTCAGGAAGTCCGGCGAGTTCGTAGTAGTGAAGAAGGACGGGAAAGGGCCTGGAGCGAAGGGACTCGGGTGGTATCGAGTTGTTAGAGAATTATTGTCACAGATTAGAGGCTGAAAATGATTGGTAATATCACTAATGACATAAGTAAATTTGTATGCGATCACAAGGATTTGCGTATTCAGAATTTGAGCAGCAAAATCAACCAGCGCTTCTGGACCTCCGGATTCGTAATACATCATCTGTCATAATTAAATCTTGGTTGGTACAATTCAAGTAGCTCCGCAGTATTTCATCCAGAATTCTCTGTTCCACAGCCCTGAAAAATTTGGTAGACTGCCCTGGTTTTGTGGAGAGGTGTTGAATGGCCGCGAAAAATCCCTGGGAAGATGGAGATGATTCCTGGAAGAAAAGGCCAATGGGTAATGATTTTATTACAGGTCTTGTGGAAAAATTTGGACAGATTATCAAGCGTTTTGAAAAGGGAAGTGGTGGTGGCTCTCCAAAGGCAAGTACGGTTTATTGGGGGATGGTGTTTGCTGGAGGGCTGTATTTGGCCACTGGTTTCAATCAGGTCCAGTACGACCAGCGGGGTGTTGTGCTGCGCTTCGGCCGATGGGTGCGCACCGTGGGACCAGGTCTTAGATACGTCCTTCCATACCCGTTCGAGCGACTTGTCCTGCAGGGGGTTACCAAAGTAAATCAGATAGATATTGGTTCCTTTTTTACTAATCAGCGTGAGGAAAGTCTGGTTCTCACCGGAGACTCCAATTTGGCCAACATAAGTTTCAGTGTCCTATGGAAAATAAAAGACGATGGTGTTGAGGACTATCTCTTCAATGCCAAGTCTCCAGAGATCACTGTGCGTGCTGTGGCTGAAAGCGTCATGAGAGAAATTGTTGGGCAGACTCCGTTCACCTATGTTCAAACCGAAGGCCGTGGGGATGTTCAGCGCAAGGCTCGGGAAAATCTGCAGCAGTTAATGGATGAATACAAAATGGGCATAGAGATCGTGCGTGTGGAATTGCAGAGGGTGGAGCCCCCCGCGTCAGTGATTGATTCCTTCCGGGATGTTGAACGGGCGCAGGCAGAGCAGCAGAGCGAAAAAAACAAGGCAGAGGCCTATGATAGGGATACAAGAGCCCGCACCCGTGGTCTAATTGCCGAAAAATTAAACCAGGGGGAATCCACAAAACGGGCTGTCGTAGAAACAGCCAAGGGTGCTGTGGCACGTTTTCTGTCTGCCTATGCTCAATACAAACACGCTCCTTCCGTGGTTTCCAAGCGGCTCTACTTGGAATATATGCGGGACATATATAAAGGGGTCAGGAAGATCGTGATTGACAGTGACGTGAAGGCTGTGCCATATCTTCCATTGACTGAACTAAATAAACAAACAAGCAGTACAGGGGAGGAGATATAGGATGAATATGAAAAATTCAGCTATTACTCTCGTGGGAGTATGGTTACTCTTCGAAGAGGTGCTGTTCACTGTAAACCAGATTGAGCAGGCTGTGGTTACGCGTCTTGGAGAACCTGTTCGGGTGATAAAAAATCCCGGTCTTCATCTCAGAGTTCCTTTCATAGAAACAGTGGTTTTCTTCGATAAGAGGCTGTTGAGCGTGGAGTTGTCGGCCCTGGAAATAACCCTCGGTGATAAGAGGCGAATAATGGTGGACGCCTTTGGCCGCTATGTAATCACAGATCCGTTGAAGTTTTATCAAGCGGTCGGGAGCGAGAAGGGCGTACTTAATCGCCTGAATCCGGTCGTTCTGGGTAGTTTGAGCAGCGTGCTGGGTGGAGTGGATTTGTCGTCTCTGCTGTCTGATGCTCGTATTTCAGCAATGAATAAAATTCGTGATGCGGTTAATCTTGCAGCACGGAGATTTGGTATTCAGGTCGTTGATGTAAGAATTCGCCGGACAGATCTTCCGCCGCAAAACAGCGAAGCCATATGCAAGCGTATGATTAGTGAAAGAGAGCGCGAAGCCAGGGAGTTGCGCGCTAAGGGTTTTGAAATTGCACAGATCATCAAGTCCACCGCGGATAAGGAAAATTCTATTGCCATCTCTGAAGCGAATACCAAGGTTCAAACCTACATCGCCGATGGAGAACGTGAGGCCAATCGTATCTACGAAGAGGCCTACTCTAAAGATAAAGCCTTTTTTGCATTTTTTTGCTCTCTGGAGGCATATCGGGAAGCGTTCAATAGAAAAAACACAACATTTGTCGTATCCCCCAAAAGTGAATTTTTTGATGTGATGAAAGGAACAATGCATTGAAGCAGAGTTTGTCCCTATTCCTTGTTGGATTTATTGGTATCTCAGCAGTTAATGGGTCAGGAGATTCCTGCACCCAAATAAGAGGTGGCATTCCCAAATTGTTGGAAACCGTCGTTGATGTAATTACAGACAAAGATCAAGCAGCATCTGTGGAAAGCGGAAACGACTCTTCGGGCACTGGATTTATTATATCCGAAGATGGCCTCGTGGTTACGAACAATCATGTGATAGGAAACGCAGAAAAGATAAAAATAATACTACCGGATGGGAGAGAATACCAGGCGAAGGAGCTTGGCCATGACAATCGGGTGGATATTGCCCTATTAAAGATAGATGTGCACGGCAAGCTTCCTTTCGTGTCCTTCGCGGATTCTGACAAAGCCCAGGTTGGAGATCGAGTGATTGCCATAGGAAATCCGTTTGGATTTGGTCAAACGGTGACGTCTGGAATTATCTCCTATAAGGGACGGAATCTGTTTCGACAAATATCTGAACTGGGTGCCGGCGGAGATCTGGTATCCTATCTTCAGACGGATGCTGCTGTTAACTATGGCAACTCCGGCTGCCCTCTGTTTGATTACAATGGTGAGGTTGTTGGTGTAATAACAGTGTTCTTCGCCGATGGAATACACAACGCTGGAATCAATTTTGCAATTCCTTCCAATACGGTGAAAAGCGCGGTACAGGAGCTTAAGGATAACGGAAAAATTCAGCGCAGTTGGATTGGAATAAGCGTGGTTGCACTATCGAAGAACGTTGTTCGAGTACTGGGACTTGGAAATTTGTATGGCTGTGCCGTAACAAAGGTGGACGCGAATTCCCCAGCCGCTGTTGCTGGCGTGCGCACCGGAGATATCCTGACCTCAATAAATGATACGCCAATTTTTGAAAATACCAATCCAGAGCAATTGTTGAATAGTCTTCCAATTGGAAAAACAGTTACAATCCAGGTTGTCCGGAAAAATGTTTCCATGAAATTTTACGTAACAGTCGGTTTACGAAGCGATGATGATTTTTACTTGGGCCAGCGAGAGTCGGCAGAAAAACAAGATATTCCCTATGAAAAAATTGAAGGACTGGATGTAGGTGTCTCGAATATGTCTGTCGCGCTACGAAAAAGTTTTGACGTTCCAGATTCCGTAAATGGCCCAGTGGTTATCCACTCTGGACCAGTGAATGGGCTTTCGATTGGCGATGTTATACAAAGCGTTAATCAGATGGAAGTCAAATGCGTGGAAGATTTAAAGAGTTCTTTGCTGCAGCTGGCCAAGGATTCCAATGTGAAAAAATGTAGGGAAGTGGCTGTGTGTTTTTTCTCTTCACAGGGACACAAATGGGATTATACCACTGTGCCATACAATCCTGGAGGTAAGTTTTCTCCTAAAATTACTATTACGCCACCGACAAAAGCAGCTGTTCCAAAAAATATTTTTGATAAAATCAAAGATGGAATAGAAAGAGCGTGGCAGACAATCTGATCGTTATCGCAGGCCCAACAGCAACGGGGAAATCTGCCCTAGCCCGAAAGTTGGCATTGGACATACAGAGAAGGTGTGGCATTGGATCGGAAATAGTCAATGCAGATAGTATTCAATTGTACAGTGAATTGAAGACGTTAAGTGCCTATCCCTCACCAAATGAACAGGAACAAGTTCCACACCATCTGTACGGAATTTTAGAACCTAATGAGAAATCATCCGTTGCAACTTGGCTGGATTTGGCTGAGCAAAAGATCCTGCAGCTGCAGGGAGAGGAGAAAATACCGATTGTCTGTGGAGGAACCGGATTGTACGTTCGTGCATTGCTGGAGGGAATAGCCCAAATTCCTCCAATACCAGCTTCTTTTCGGCAGGAGGTGGCTGCACGATTTCAGGATTTGGGTCGAGAAGAATTTTTCGATTTACTCCAGACAATCGATCCAGAGTCTTGCAAAACCCTGCATAAAAACAATACTCAGAGGATTCTTCGTGCCTATGAAGTGGCTGCTTACACAGGAACACCAATCTCCGAATGGTGGAAAAAAAACGTGGGTGCCCGCAGTACGATTCCTCTGATTCTTCTTCCTCCGCGGGCGGAGCTCTATAAACGATGTCTTCTCAGAGTAAATACAATGCTGCAGACAGGAGCCGTCTCCGAGGTTAACTCTTTTCTCTCTCGATATCAGAACTATCGTGGGCCATTGACCTCCGCCATTGGCTACAATGAAATTCTGTCCTTTCTTCGTGGTAATATATCTCTCTCAGAATGCTGTCGACTTATGTTCCTGAACACAAAGCACTACGCTAAACGCCAGTACACCTGGTTCCGTCATCAGGTGAAATTTCAAACAACCATTCGTGAATTCGGAGATACAATAACTTCATGCACCGGTCTTCCATCGGAGATTGAAAAAATTTTTGAGTAAACCATTCCGTCAACTATTTCTCAGTATTTCCTGTAGACTGTTCTTCCTCTTCCTTGTGGGAAAGGATATCGCCATGCTGATCCAATCTGCTTTTGGTTTCCGCGACATGCTCAATAATGTCTTGTTTGGCTTGCACGGCCATACTAATCGCTCTCTGGGTATGGTGCGTTATATGGGGACCATACCCCATTTTCCATGCAATGCACACCGCCCCAACAATCAAAATCCCCAGCACAAGAGTGTTGCGTATAAATCGTTTCATCACTCCTCCATTTCACAATCACAGGATGATAGCACATACCCGGATATTGCAAGCACGTCTTTGAGGTCTACTTTCTTGCATTGTACAAACCAACTCATTACTTTTTGGTAAATTTTCCAATATTTTTTGCCTTCTTTTACCTCCTTCACTTTTATGGTATCGGAGAGTTTTTTCACCAGATCAATCAATTCCCGATCGCAGTAGAAAACTTTACAAAATTTGCCGAGTTCTTCAGCAAACTCCTCCCCAGATTCCATTTTATTCAAAAGGACTATCCAGGTTTTCCATTTTACCCGCAACTGATCTGTCCCGCAGGGCATTTTGTCCGTACTTCCCCAAAATGCTTCAATTTGTCTTTCCAAACGCGATACATCGTCCTTGAGATCACGGATTTGTCCTGCAGTCCCATGATCCTGTCCCTGTTTTTCGACTACGCTGCCCGTGGATTTTTGTAAGCCAACTCTTCCGTAGCGGTATAAAACAACGGCAAGGACAGAGAATAGAACCACCAACACCATGACTCTTATTACCCGGCATCGGCAGGGTAACGGCTCATCATCATTCTTCGGCAATACCTTATCCTCGCGCAAGTTCTACCCCTCCCTTACTCACTAAGAAGCTCCCGCAAAACATCATTCAACACCTGAGGATTTGCTTTACCCATCGTTTTTTTCATCGCCTGACCTATGAAGAACCCAAAAAGCTTTTCCTTCCCACTTTTGTATTCGGTTACCTTATCAGCATGATCTTCAAGTACTTCTTTTAGGGAATTTCTAATCGTTTCCACAGAGGTAATCTGTGTCCATCCCATCTCTTTGACTATAGCAGACGGTGATTTCTGCTCGGTCCACATTAGCGCAAGAACATCTTTAGCAATTTTTCCGGAAATCACATCTGTCTTTATTAAGGACACTAGCTCTCCCATATCCTTCGGCGAAATTCTACTTACGGCAATCGTCTTGGAATATTTATTCAGCAGCGCGAACAGTTCCACAGTTATCCAATTGGATAGAATCTTGGCCAAAGCTTTATTAAACTCCACACTGGCTAATGCTTTCTCGAAAAAATCGGCCACTTCTTCTTCACAGGCTATTAGAACTGCGTCATCCCGAGGCAGACCATAATCACGCTGCAATCTCCGAGTTTTTTCAGATGGCAGCTCAGGGATAGTTTCTCGCAGAGCCTCGATGCGTACTGGATCAAGTATCAGCGGAGGCAGGTCCGGCTCTTGGAAATATCTATAGTCATGTGCATCCTCTTTGTATCGCATACTCTTGGTTTTTCCTGTAGCACTATCGAATAACCTTGTTTCCTGAATCACCTTTCTTCCAGATTCTAGAAGTTCTACCTGTCTATTTACCTCAAAATTAATAGCTGCCACTATGAATCTTATGGAATTTATGTTTTTAACTTCTGCTCTTGTTCCATATTCTGTTTCCGGACGATGCACAGAAACATTCACATCCGCCCTCATACTCCCTTCATCCATGTTGCCATCGCAGGTCCTGAGGTAGCGTAGGATGGAACGCAGAGCGCGCAGGAAATTTGCCGCATCCTCAGCACTGCGCATATCTGGCTCGGTGACAATTTCTATGAGCGCCACGCCAGCGCGATTCAGATCAATGAACGACTTGGCAGGACTTTGATCATGAATACTTTTGCCTGCGTCCTGTTCGATGTGGATATGATTGATATTGATTCTTTTAACGCCATCTTCAGTTTCTGTCTCAATATAACCACCACTGATCAATGGGTGATAAAACTGGGTTATCTGGTAGCCATGGGGCAGATCAGCATAGAAATAATTCTTTCTATCAAAGTATGAAATCAGGTTAACAGTGCCGTTCAGACCCAATCCTGTCTTTATGGCCTGATCAATACAGAAGGAGTTTATTGCTGGCAGAGTTCCGGGGAGCGCCGCATCTAAAAACGTAACATTTTCATTGGGATTTACACCAAATCTAGTTGATGCATTCGAGAATAGCTTGGACTTGGATATTATCTGAGCATGTACTTCCAGACCGATTACCACTTCCCACTGGCCACTAGTTGTTTCAATATAGCGCATTAGACCACATCCTTCAAACATGGGAAACAGGCAGCTTCCTCCAGGACACTTCCTACCCGTATTAACAACTCCTCGTTAAAATGAGTAGTTATTAGCTGCAGACCGAGAGGTCTTTGCTGTTCGTCTAGACCTATCGGAACGGAAATTCCCGGCAATCCCGCAATGCTGGCTGGCACTGTAAAGACGTCATTGAGATACATGGTAACTGGATCTTTCGGCTCCTCCCCAATAGCAAACGCGCTACTCGGAGTTGTTGGAACCAGAAGAATATCGACTTTTTGAAACGCTGAAGCAAAATCCTGACGAATCAGTTTTCGTACTTTTAAAGCTCTAATGTAGTAAGCCCCATAGTATCCGGCGGAAAGCACATAGGTACCAATTAAAATTCGTCGCTTGACCTCTTCTCCGAATCCATCGGACCTCGTATTTTCGTACATTTCATTCAGTGAAATACCATTGGCTCGGAATCCATATCTAACGCCATCATACCTGGCCAAGTTCGAAGACGCTTCCGACGGCGCAATGACGTAATAGGTCGGCAACGCATATTTTGTATAGGGAAGAGATACTTCTACGATCTCTGCTCCTGCATCCCTCAAAAACGCTGCCCCTTTTTCCCAAAAACGCACTATTTCTTCGGACATTCCGTCCACACGATATTCCCTGGGGACACCAACTCTCAATCCTCGAACAGACTGCCCGACAGACGCTTCGAAATCTGGAACTACCTCCTTTGCCGAGGTAGAATCCCTATTATCGTATCCGGAAATTACCCTCAGAACAATAGCTGCATCCCGAACACTCCTGGCCATAACTCCCGCCTGGTCCAGAGAAGAGGCAAAGGCGACCATCCCATAGCGAGAACAACGTCCGTAGGTTGGTTTTAATCCGACTATTCCGCAAAATGCTGCCGGCTGCCTGACGGAACCTCCTGTATCGGAGCCTGTTGCAGCTGCACACAGGCTCATCGCCACTGCTGCGGCGGATCCTCCAGATGATCCCCCTGACACCAGCTTTTTTTCACTACTCCACGGGTTGATTACTCCCCCATAATAGCTGGTCAGGTTGGTGGATCCCATGGCAAACTCATCCATGTTGGTCTTACCGAGACAAACGGCTCCAGCCTCGAGCAATTTACCTGATACGGTCGACTCATAGGGCGGAATGAAGTTGTTCAGCATTTTGGAACCGGCCGTCGTTCGTATTCCCTTGGTGAGAAACATATCTTTTATTGCTAGAGGGATACCTTCTAGCTCCTCAGCCCGTCCTTCGGCAATTCTGCAATCTGACTGCTTTGCCGCATCCAGGGCCATGTCGGCACATACAGTTATGAAGGCGTTCAGGTGTTTGTTCTTCTCTATCCTGTCAAGAAAAACCCTTGTGAGTTCCACAGCCGTGAACTCTTTCTTCAACAATCCTTGTCTCAATTCTCCGATCGACAACCTATGCATAAATCATTCCCATATAAGAAACCAACCATGGCATGTTAAATAATCTTCCATAAAAATAAAAGAATTTTAAAAAATTTTTCTATTATTCTTTCTGTATAGTCTCTTCCACAAACCATGACAACACGTAGGCTACTAACAAACAGGCCGGCAGCGTCAATATTGCTTGCTGATAGCTGGATATGTCATATATGCGCAGGCCATTATCTGTCGTTAACCCGGTCCAAAAGACGTCCAGCAGAATACCAAGAGCTGGCTGAAAAACCGCTCCAGCCAACATCACAAGCCCGTTGGCCAGGGAAATAGCGGTCCCCGAATTTCTGGCTGATTCGTTATTTTTTGCACAGGTGAAAATCAGAACCTCTGTTGCCGTCAACATCCCAAGAAGAAACACAAGAAGAAAGGACATCCACAAATTTTGCACGTATATAAGCGGAATGAAAATCAATGCTATTCCTCCGATGCCAAAACGGATTGTTTGCATATATCCATTAACCCTGTGGGCGATCATTGCAACGGGAATACTCCCCAACGCGAAACCAATGAAAAGGACGGACGACGCCAGAGCCGCTATTTCATTGGTGATTCCATACTTGGAGATAAAAAAAGGAACGGCCCACAGCTCAGAGAACACAGAAACCGGCAGGTACATGAACCCACCCATCAACCCTATCAAAATAATCTGCTTGTTGCGAACAACTTTCCCAAATATAGTGCCAAATGATCTGGATTTGTTGCCGTGTTCCGGAAACTTTATTTTTCGGGGAATGTAAGCAAAGGCCAGGACAGCAATAATTACTCCTATTGCGCTCTGAATGAATATGGTTGCCTGCCATCCCAGGTGATTTACAGATTTTGCTATTGGAAAGCCTCCGCATAGTGCACCAATAGTTCCCATCATGTTTGTTATTCCTGCAAACAGGGCGAAATGGTTAACTGGGAATACCATTGAGGCAATTTGTAGGCAGGAAATAAATGCGCAAGCCGCTCCTGCCCCTACTATGCAGCGACCGAATTGGGCCCAATAGACGTTGTGGGTTATGGAGAATAGAATCAGGCCAGTAATCGACAGAACCACCGATGAGCCCACAAGATTCCTGGGGCCTAGCTTGTCGAGAACCAGTCCACAGGGTATTTGTAAAAGCGTGTAGGAATAGTAGAAACACGAAATCATTACTCCAAGCATTCCACTTGTTATGTTGTAGTGGAGCATAAGATCGTCGGTCATTACACTTGGGGAAACCCGCAGAATTACCTCGTACAGGTAAAACATATTGGCTATTCCCCATACGACCCACGGATTATCCTTTTTGCCGAGGGAAGTTCTGGGTTTGTCAAGAGGTTTCATACCATTCACATGTTCAGACGCCGCACGGTATTCAAATTTCCGAACTGAGTCAATTCTATATTTACCATATTTTGATTATTTGCTAGCATCTTATTGATGGTGGTGGTTTTTCTTCACGAAAGTGGCAGTCGGAGAAGCTGTGTTGTTGCAATGTACTTTGAAGTCGAAAATTTCTTTAGATGGCATTGGTGTTCACAGTGGAGCATCTTGCGATGTTTCTGTTTTTCCTGCCCCGGAAAGTACAGGCATTGTGTTTCGCAGCGATGGGTATGAAGGAGCGGCAAGGTTTGATAGAGTATCTGGAACTACGTTGTGCACAGTCCTGTCCCTTGAGTCTGGATATAAAGTCTCAACTGTGGAACATCTGATGGCTGCCTTCGGGGGATTGGGTATAACCAATGCAATCGCGGAGGTTCATAACTCAGAAGTTCCTATACTAGACGGCAGTGCTCTTCCGTTTGTGGATGCTTTTCTGTCAGCTGGTTTGGAGCAGCAGTCGCAGTGTGTAAAAATGTTGAAAATACTGGAAGTAGTGAGGGTTCAGGAGGAGGGGAAATGGGTATCTCTCAGTCCAGCTGACTCCTTTTCGTTGAATATTGTCTGCGATTTTACTCCCCAAGGACTGAAGACAGATCCCGCTTTTTTTGATTTCTCAAAAAATGATTTCTCGCTGGAGATAGCTCCCGCAAGATCTTTCGGTTTCTTTGTCGACATAGAATATCTGCGGAAAAATAATTTTGCTTTGGGCGCATCTTTGGATAATTGTGTGGTCTTTGACGATTGCGGCACTCCGCTCAACGATGGTGATCTTCGTTTGCACAATGAGCCTGTTTGCCACAAACTTTTGGATGCGATTGGAGATTTGTCGCTGGCGCAGTATCGCATACTGGGGAGATTCGACGGCGTTTGCCCAGGTCACAGGCTCAACAATGCGCTCCTACGGAAAGTTTTCGAAAAAAGTAGCAACTATGAGATAGTTAGATGCATAGCAGATCTATGATGAAAATTATCAAGAACTTATCAAAGAGATGCCGTTCTGTGTTATGTCTTGGTGGAGATCTGCCCTGCGATTTTATTAAACCCATTGGCCTGCCGATTGTGGCGGCTGATGGAGCTGCGAATGTGCTGATTCAGAGCGGCCTGGAGCCATACATAATTCTTGGAGATTTGGATAGTGTGGATGAGGCGCTGTTGCGTGGACGACCTCATCTTAGAATCGAAAGCCAGGACAGCACTGACTTTGAAAAAGCTCTGGATTACATCGAGAAAGAGTCACTGGCTCCCACAATCGTGATGGGAATGTTCGGAGGATACGCTGATCATGTGCTTGGAAATATTAGCATATTTTCCCGTACGCAGTTTTTTGGCATTTCAGGTGATGTAATTTTCACTACCTTAAATGGTGAGAGGTGTTTCGAGGTACCACTCAATACCAAAATATCAATTTTTGGTATTCCTCGCTGTACCATAACGTCTTCTGGACTAAAGTGGGAACTGCACGATGATGCGTTGTCCATTGGAGGAATGAACTCGCATAGCAATAGAGCTGCTGAAGAAAACGTTTTACTCAGAGTCTCATCCGGGCGAGCGATTATTTTTCTTTCCTCTTTCTAGGGGCTGTTCCTAGGAGACCCTTGTATAAGGCACGGAAATTGGTGGTGAAAATTTTACTATATTTTAAATAACATTGATGATACTGTGAAACTCTTCGCTCCTATGGAGAGGAATCACGGTAACTTTGGGGATTTATGACCAAAATGAGCTCCATTATCGATAGAGATTTGCGTGGTATTACAGCACTGGTTCGCGTGGATTTTAACGTTCCAATGAAAAATAGCATAGTACAGGATGCGTCCCGCATAAGGAACGCACTTCCCACTGTAAAATTCCTGACGGAAGGCGGAGCCAGGGTGGTGTTGATATCCCATATGGGCAAGACCAACTCATTCAACATGGAGCAGAGTCTGCAAAATGTAATTGGCGACGTCGAGAGAGAATACGCATCTGGCATTGTATTTGTGAAAGATTGTATGCAGGAAAATGCTGTGGAGATAATTAAAAATACACCCGCTGATCATGTAATATTGATGGAGAATTTGCGCTTTCATCCGGAAGAAGAGTTATGTGATTTGTCCTTTGCGAAACGTTTGGCAGGTCTGGCTGATATCTACATAAATGAAGCTTTTTCGGTTTCTCACAGGAGGCACGCTTCCATCTTTGGTGTGCCGCAGTTTCTGCCACATGCACTCGGACTAGCGTTCCAGAGAGAAATTCGTATGGTGAATAATTTCTTCTCCTGCGCCTCGTCTCCCAGAACATGCCTCGTCGGAGGCGCTAAACTGTCTACAAAGGTAGGCTTGTTGAAAAATCTGTCCAAAAAGGTGGATAAACTGATCGTTGGTGGAAAAATCGCGGAACTATTCTTTTTCCATGAGTTACATCACTTGACCATTTCTGAAGAATATCGGAGAGACGTACTGGAAGTTATGGACAACATCAGACAGAGCAGCTGTGAACTTATCACCCCCCTAGACTGGATAACCAAGAACAGTGGCGAGCGCTGTGACATTGGTCCTCGTTCCGTGGAATTATTTAAACGACACATTGGGGAAAGCAAAATAGTTTTGTGGAACGGCCCAATGGGTATATTTGAAGAGTCGCGTTTTATCGCTGGAACAGCGTCTCTGGCCAGAGAGGTGGCGAGGCTAACCAGAGAAGGCAGGTTGATTTCCATCGTTGGAGGAGGTGAGACAGGATTTGTAATGAATCAATTGGGGCTAGCCTCTGATCTGTCACACGTTTCCACCGCCGGAGGAGCGTTTTTGGCATACCTGGAGGGAATGGAGCTGCCTGGCCTTGCTGCCATGAAAGACGCCTCGATTTTGCTGCCGCGGCCATCGTAAATCAGAGTCAGGAGGGCTGTAAGCTTTTTTATTGAATTTTTCCCCTTCAGCATATAGACTCGACAGCGGGTAAATAGGGTAGGTTTTTCCATGGCAGGCAGTATCAACAAGGCTATTTTGGTCGGAAATTTGGGAAAAGATCCGGAGGTAAGATCTTCCCAGGACGGTTCAAAGGTTGTTTCCTTTTCGGTGGCGACGTCGGAATACTGGAAGGATAAGATTTCTGGGGAAAGAAAAGAAAAAACAGAATGGCATCGCATTGTGGTATTTAATCCGAATTTAGCTGAGATATGCGAGAAATATTTGCACAAAGGGTCTAAAGTCTATCTTGAGGGACAGTTGCAGACAAGAAAATGGCAGGATCAAACGGGAAACGATAGATACGTCACCGAAGTGGTCTTGTCCAGATTCCGTGGAGAGTTGGCACTACTTGACTCACGCACAGATTCAGCAGGTGCTATGGAATCTGGAGCGGAGGAAAAAAACGCCCCTGCCTCCGGGGTAGATGATGATATCCCTTTCTAAATTGATAAAATTCTCGTTCGGTCATAGGGAAGGCTCACATGACAACTGAAAACGAGGGCGTGGTCCCGGTACTCCTGGAAGAGGAGATGAAGAGATCTTACCTGGATTACGCCATGAGTGTGATTGTTTCCAGGGCGCTTCCGGATGTGCGAGATGGTCTAAAGCCGGTGCATCGGCGGATCCTGTACAGCATGGTTGAGTGTGGCTACGATTACAACAAGCCGTTTCGGAAGTCAGCGCGTATCGTTGGGGATGTTATTGGTAAGTACCATCCCCATGGGGACACGGCGATATACGACTCCATGGTTAGAATGGCGCAGTCGTTCTCCATGATGGAGAAGCTAGTTTCTGGACAAGGAAATTTTGGGTCCATGGACGGAGACTCAGCCGCTGCGATGCGCTACACGGAGGCACGACTGTCCAAGATAGCTCACACACTCACCGAAGATTTGTACAGCGACACGGTGGATTTTCAACCCAACTACGACGAGTCTTTGCGGGAGCCCACGCTGCTTCCCGCTCGTTTCCCAAATTTGTTGGTAAACGGCGCTGGTGGCATAGCGGTTGGTATGGCCACAAATATTCCAACCCATAATCTTGGAGAAATAATCGATGCCTGCATAATGCTGATAGATAATCCCAGTGCGATGCTGGAGGATATACTCACGGTCCTAGGAGGCCCGGACTTTCCAACAGGTGGATCAATCATAGGAAGGGGCGGAGTCTACGCAGCCTATAAAACCGGGCGAGGTTCTTTGATCGTTCGTGCTAAAACAGAAATCGAAGATCTGCGCCGGGAGCGGCAGGCAATCCTAGTAACAGAAGTGCCCTATCAGGTTAATAAAGCTAAGCTGATAGAAAAAATAGCGAGTCTTGTAAACGAAAAAACTCTGGAGGGAATTTCTGATATAAGGGATGAGTCGGATCGGGATGGCGTTCGTGTCGTTATTGAATTGAAGAGGGACGCCAACGCCAGCGTGGTGCTGAATCAGCTATACCGAAACACGCCATTGCAAACGTCCTTCGGCGTAAACATGCTGGCGCTGCATAATGGTCGTCCGAAATTAATGAATCTGATAGAGATTTTAAATGCCTTTCTGGAGTTTCGTAATGAAGTGGTGGTGCGTCGCTCACGATTTGATCTGAATAAAGCCCGAGATCGGGCTCACTTGCTGATAGGATTGGCCATTGCGGTTTCCAACATCGATGAGGTGATCAATATCATAAGACGCAGTGAAAATCCTGAGACGGCGAAAAAAGCTCTTTTGAGCAAAAGTTGGCCAGCAGGAGATGTCGAGCCGCTTATCCATCTGGTGGATGATCCCAATAGCATATACCAGGATGGTTGGTGCAAATTAACTGAACTCCAGGCACAGGCAATCCTTGACCTAAAATTGCAAAGATTAACAGGTCTGGAAAGGATAAAAATTTCCGATGAGTTATCTCAGCTGGCCGACAGGATAAGGGATCTTTTGAATATTTTGGGCTCCAGGGAGCGGGTACAGCAAATCGTTCGCCAGGAATTGGCTCAGATAAAGTCGGAATTCGCGTCTCCACGCAAAACTGCGATAGAAAACGGAGAAACCGAACTGGAAGATGAAGATTTCATCCAGAAGGAAGAGATGGTTGTAACCATAAGTCACAGCGGCTATATCAAGAGAGTTCCACTGAGCACCTATCGCGCCCAAAAACGTGGAGGCAAAGGTAAGACTGGCATGACGACCAAGGATGAGGATTTCGTGCACGATCTTTTCGTTGCCAGCACCCATACACCGGTGCTATTTTTTTCCACCATCGGCATAGTATATCATATGAAAGTCTATAAACTGCCGTTGTCGTCCCCACAGTCCAAGGGAAAAGCGCTGGTTAATCTGTTTCCCATAAAAGCCGATGAGGCCTTATCCACAGTGCTGGCTTTGCCAGACGATGAATCTACATGGGATAATTACGATATAGTATTTGCCACGTCCCACGGTACCATGAGAAGGAATAGGCTCTCTGATTTTAAGGACATCCGATCAAATGGCAAAATCGCGATGAAACTAGAGCCTCACGAAAAACTCATCTCCGTGGCTTTGTGCACAGAGAATACGGATATTTTAGTTTCCTCAAAACTTGGTAAGTGTGTCAGATTTTCAGTGGAAGACCTGCGGGTTATCAACAGCCGGACTTCAACGGGCGTTCGTGCAATCAGGCTGCAGGGCGACGATGAGGTTATTTCCATGGCCGTCCTAAACAATGGAACGTCAACCGCCAATGAACGCGAGGAATACGTCCGATATTCCAACTGGCTTAGAAAAAGTAGCGATGAAATCATCCAGGATCAGGTGCTGGAAGAACCGGCAAAATACGAGGAAATGAAAAAAATTGAGCAAATTTTGATCACAATTACCGAAAAGGGATTTGCCAAGAGGACGTCATCCTTTGAGTACAGAACCAGTAGTCGTGGAACCCAAGGCGTCAAGAATATTGAGATGAGTTCCAAGAATGGCGCGGTGGTGGCAGTATTTCCCGTGGAGGAATCTGACGATGTTATGTTGGTCACTGACAGCGGCAAATTGATTCGCTGCCCAGTGAATAGTGTAAGGATCACCGGAAGGGCCACACATGGTGTAATTTTGTTCAGAGTGGATAGCAATGAAAAAGTCGTGTCTGCAGTCAGATTGATGGAGAGTGAATAGTCGGGAAATGGCGTCCATTGTTCTAAAAAATGTTAGCAAGTCCTTCCGCGATTGTCACATTATCAAAGATGTAAGTATCACAATGGAAGATGGGGACTGCACCGTATTGGTCGGCCCGTCTGGCTGCGGAAAATCCACCATATTACGGCTCATATGTGGACTGGAAAGCGCAGATGCAGGCGATATATATATTGGAGACAGATGTGTGAACGATATGCCTCCAGCCAATCGTGGAATTGCCATGGTATTCCAGTCCTACGCTCTGTATCCACACATGACGGTCTTCGAAAACATGGCTTTTGCACTGCAGGTTCGTAAACTGAAGAAGAATGAGATAGAAAAGCGGGTCTACGAAACTGCGAGAATTCTAAAAATTGACCATCTTCTACACAGGAAACCCAAAGAACTTTCTGGAGGTCAGCGGCAGCGGGTGGCCATTGGACGCGCCATAGTACGCAATCCCTACGCGTTTCTTTTCGATGAACCTCTTTCTAATTTAGACTACACTCTGCGCTGTCAAATGCGCTATGAATTGGCCCGATTGAAGACACAGCTCAAAACCACCATGGTATACGTTACCCATGACCAAGCGGAGGCCATGACTCTAGCGAATAAAATAGTGGTCATGAGGGATGGAGCCATTGAACAGATCAGTACGCCGCTGGAGTTGTACAATAATCCTGTAAATACCTTCGTGGCCAGGTTTATTGGATCCAGCGAAATCAACGTACTTCCGGTTTCGTATGTGGGAAAGAGTGGAGAATTATCTGTGTTTCAAACCCAAACCGACGAACAGGTATCCCTGCGCGCTCAAAAAGAATATCACTATGACGCTGGCCGAAAATATTACATCGGATTCCGTCCAGAACATATCGAAATACTATCTGCAGAGGAAGTTTTTCTCGGAAATAGACTAACTGGGACTGTTGCTCTATCGGAAAATCTCGGCGGCGAGGGATTTATCTATGTGACCCTTAAGGATGGATCCCAGGCGTCAGCCAAAACCAGAAAAATTGCCTGCCACATGGTGGGCAACTCTGTTCATCTTGGATTTAGCATCGACAACAGTTATCTATTCGACGAAAACGGCAATATCATCTTCGGAATCTCTTCGACTGGTCCTGCTCAATAGACTTCCTTCGAAACAGGGATATTTCGAGGAATTTTTAGGAGCATACGAAGTGCGCATGACGGCAGTGTACATGTGGTACATGAGGATCCAAGCATCGGAGCGACGCAGAAATTACCGAAAGAGCGAATATTTCGAAAGAAGTCTAATGGTCGTCATGGAACGCTTTCTCAGGTTCTACGCTCCGTATCAATGACGACCTGCTAAAGCCGGAGGTTTGGAGTTACACTTGGAAAGCGGTCACTAAGAGTGAACTCAGAAGTCTGATATTTTGAAATTATCAACTTTATGGTAAATTTCCTGATTTTCTATATATTTTTGTATATCTTCCGCATTAACGTTGCCAACTGTTACAACAAAATATCCTCTGGCCCATAAATGTTGTCCCCAATACTTTTTCCTCAATTGCTCAAATTCCTGTTGCAATTTCCGACTACTCTTACCTTTTATGTATTGCACAACTCTCGATATTGATAACCCCGGTGAAACTGATATCAAAAGATATATATGATCCAGACTCATGC
>JAIROP010000024.1 GCA_031257475.1 Holosporaceae bacterium | reverse complement strand
TACAGGCTATATCCACTATACGATCCCCTTTTTCCGGATTCAGGCCTGTGGTTTCCGTATCCAGCACAATTTCTCTTACACATTTGGAAAGAGTCATAATTTTTAAACCCTTTTATGAGATTATCGAGGATTATACTACTTTTCTTGGAGAATTTGTAAGTGGCAACAGCGGCAAACATTCTGGTGTTGGATGACGACGAGGATACAGCAGATCTGTTTCGGCAAAAATTTCGCCATCAAATAATGGATGGAATTTACAAGTTTTCCTTTGTAATTCATCCAGAAGAAGCGCTAGATTTACTGCAACAACAAGTATTTGATATTTTCATATCAGACATCAACGTGGCCGGCACTGATGGCATAAGCTTCATCGCCAAGTTGCGCAAAGATTATTCATTCATGAGATCCATAGTAATATCTGCCTATGGAGATATAAATACACTAAGAGCTGTGATGCGTGGCGGAGCCCATGATTTTGTCATCAAACCAATAGACTTCAAGGATTTTGGCGATACATTGGCAAAAACGGTTAGGGTGGTGGAACAACTGAGACAGGCGGAAGCCACCAGCCGGAAGTTGTCAGCTATTTCTGATGAATTGGGTGTGTCAGCACAACTGCAGAGGAGTATTCTTCCCAGTAATAGCCTGAAAAAAGGAAACATTGAAATATGGGCAGACTCCATTCCAGCGGCCGAAGTTGGCGGAGATTTCTATGATTTTTTTTGGTTGAACAACGCAAAGCTTGGGATAGTCATGGCTGACGTCTCCGGAAAAAACGTGTCGGCTGCCATGTTCGCCCTGATTGCCAAAACCCTTATTAAATCATTTTCCCAGATCTACACGTCTCCTGCCAGGTGTTTTGAGACTGTCAATCGCACCCTCTACAATGAAAACGCCACATCCATGTTCGTCACGGCCATATATGGTATAGTCGACATGGAGAAAAATGAACTGACCTATACCAATGCCGGCCATTTACCAATCGCCGCAATTCGTCACAATGAGGATCCGAGGTTTTTGGAGTGTGAAGCTGGGATGGCTCTTGGGATCTGCGAAGACATTGTCTTCACAGACAGCGTGCACACATTTTCACCTGGTGAAATGATCCTGCTGTACACAGATGGGGTCCCGGAAGCCACTGATAAAAACGGAAACGAGTACGACTACGAACGTTTTTCTGAGGTGCTTAGGCAAAATGCAATAATGTCGCCGAATCTGTTGACTAGGGCTCTGATGGAGTCAATCCGGGAGTTTACCAAGGGAATGTCTCAGTCTGACGACATCACAACACTGTGTCTAAAATATAGGTTGAGGGTCACTCCAAATGTTAATTGAAGTTAAAAACGACATAGAAGAAATTAACAGGGTCCGTCACATAGTTCAGGATTTTTGCAAAAGCAGGATGGTATCCGACAAAAAATTTCATGACATAATTATCATCTTTGACGAGATTATAACCAATATCATCAAATATGCCTATCAGGACGATCAGAATCACACCTTTGTCGTACATATGGATAAGGACAATGACCGTGTAATCATCAGTTTTATAGATGATGGCATAGCCTTTGATCCTCTGGAAAAGGTGGATCCAGACACTCAGTCTCTTTCGATAGAGGAAAGACCGATAGGAGGGCTGGGTATTTTTTTGGTAAAGCAATTGGCGGATGTGGTGAAGTATTCAAGGATTGGCAAACAGAACCGATTGGATGTTACTGTTGCCTTATGATTCAAACTCCAAAAATGTTAGAAAGGAAAACGATCATGGAAATAAAAACATTGTCACAGGATGGTGTAACCATTGTAACTCCCGTGGGACGCGTGGATACATCGACGGCTAAAGCTTTCGAGGATGGCGTAATGGCCTCAATCAGCGCCTGCAACAAAATTGCGATTCGCTTCGATGAAATCGACTACATGTCCAGCGCAGGATTGCGGGTTGTTCTCATGGCTGGCAAAAAATTGTCGGCAATCAAGGGGGAATTGGTTTTAATTAACATGCCAGAAAAGATATTTTCTGTTTTTAAGACCAGTGGATTCGATAAAATTATAAAAATATGTCAGACTTTCGAGGAATCTAAACAATTTTTTAATTAGTTTGTTGTCTAATGGATGCAACAGGGAAAAAAGATGGGAGAAATTGTTATGATAAGGATACCACTTGAAGGAAAAAAGAAGGAAATAAAAGATAACAAGAAGAGAATTTCCATAGCCATGCAAGGGGGAGGATCTCATGGTGCTTACACCTGGGGAGTACTGGACAGGCTTTTACAGGAGAAAGATCTTCTCGTTGAAGGAGTATCCGGAACCAGTGCTGGTGGAATGAATGCCGTTGCCGTGGCGCAGGGAATAATTAACGGAGGAAATGAGGGCGCGCGGCAGCTGCTGGCCGAGTACTGGAAAGCCAATTCCAAGGCCGGGGAGACGAGCATATTTAAGCCAGGCCTATTTGACATCCTGGCTGGCAAATACACAATGCATAATTCTCCGGGATTTTTGTTCGTCGACTTCATTACGAAAATTTTCTCTCCGTATCAGCTAAATCCGCTGGGAACAAATCCTCTCAAAGATCTTGTTGATCAGCTCTTTGACTTTGACAAATTAAATTCCAACGATTCTGTTAAAGTATTCCTAGCCGCCACCCATGTATACACCGGAAAACTAAAGGTATTTTCCAATGTAACGAAAGATTTGTCCACGGAAGCTCTGCTGGCTACGGCTTGTTTGCCAACCCTGTTTGCTGCTGTGTTGGTGAAGGGAGAATACTACTGGGATGGTGGATTTATCGGCAATCCAGTTATCTATCCGCTTATTTACGATTGCGAGACTCCTGACATCATGATAATCAAGTTGAATCCTACACACAGAAATAAGCTGCCGACCTCGGCTTCGGAGATTGGCGATAGGCTAAATGAGATTACCAACAATACGTCAATCATGAGAGAAATGCGGTCCATGCATTTCATAACCAAGCTGATCGATGATGGAATTGTTGCTCCAGGAAAATTAAAAAGGTGTCACGTCCACCTGATAGAGGATGAGAAAGCCTTTCACGAGTTGGGCTGGTCCTCTAAATTGAACACTGACAGTAGATTCCTGAGTTGTCTTTTCGATGCTGGTAGAAAGTCCACGGATAAGTGGCTTGAAAAGAACTACGATAAGATAGGAAAAGAGAGTACTGCGGATGTTGCAGATGAATTTGTTTAGAGCGGATCGCCTGCTGCATCATGGACCGTTTGGAAATCTAATGACCTTCATGGAAAAGTTCCATGAGAAAGAAATGGGTGCGCTGGATTTGCTTTGGTCCCACTTCCCCTCGAATAGAAATTAGGGAGATCGAATAAAGAAGTTGGAGTTGGTGATGAGCGTGTGTGTTTTTGCTTTCGCAGAGACTATAGTTTTGAACTGGTTGGTGATGTCTGGATGGGCGACGTCTGTGGAAGCGCTGCGCCAATCTCGGTGGGAGAACAATGATGCTGTATCACATAGTTAACGTTTTTTCTTTGGCCTTGGCTTTTACCCTGGTAGGGCTAAATGTGTACATATCCACACGCATACTTAATGTTACAGATCTTACCTGCGATGCCAGCGTTGCGCTGGGTGGATGTTCCTACGGAGCTCTTATTTTAGGTGGTATAAATCCCATGGTGGCAATTTTCATCGCTGCGCTACTCGGAATGTGCGCAGGATTTATAACTTCTTCCTTTGTATCGTATATAAAGATTGAACCTGTGCTGGCCAGCATAATTTCCCTAAGCGCTCTCCAAACCCTCATAGTAAGACTGTCTTCCTTTGGAGACTCAATCGTCGAGAGGGGAATATTTAGGAAGACGATTCTATCGCCGGCTGCTGGCAATGCCGTTCTTGCCATCATTGTAACTTTGATTCTGTGCATTTTTGTGTTTCGCATACTAAATTCCGAATATGGCTTGGGCATGAGAGTCTATGGCAATGGCAAAATTATTTCGGAATCTCTTGGCATTAATACCAACCGTATTCTTCTCATTGGGCTTGGTATTGGCAATGCCCTGTCAGCGGTTGCTGGAGCTCTGATGACGCAGCTAACCTGTCATTTTTCCCCGGGAATGGGAAGTGGATCCCTGGTTTTTGGATTGGCAGCTGTGATCATTGGCGAGAAGATATTACCGCCAAAAAACATTTTAGCAGCCATTGTGGGCTGTCTCATTGGGTCACTGATATACAAGATTATTGTTGAAGTAGCCTGCCTGGGTGGAACTCAGGATCTTGGGTCAGAGTACAACAACATAATTATGGCTATTGTTCTCGTGCTTCTGATCGCTTTAATTCAGAATAACGAGAAGGGAGGAACCGAATCATGATTCGAGCGGAAGACGTATTCGTTGTATTTTATCCTAATACCCCGCTGGAAAGGGTAGCGTTGAGGGGGGTCAGCCTGACCATTCAGGACGGTGAGATAATCTCTTTGGTTGGAAACAATGGCAGCGGCAGAAGCACTCTTCTGAGATTTTTTGCTGCCCATGTTTCCGCCAGCGTTGGGCGGCTCTGGGTGGATAAAACCGACATAAGCTGTCAAACCATATCCGAAAGATCACTCGTGTTTGCCTCGGTTTTCTATGATGAAAATATAGGAACAGCCGGCAATCTCACAGTTTTAGAAAATCTTGCCATAGCGGGTCTTCACCATCAGAGCAGAAGTGTTTTGGCACCGGCGGTGTCTAAGGAGGTCAGAAAATCACTTTTACAGCAGCTGCGCGACATCGACTTCATGAATATGGAAGTGCTGGCTGACGAAAAAACCGCCAATATATCCAAGCCACATCGGCAGGTTTTGGCCATGATGATTGCTGTCATCAAGGGGGCCAAGATTCTTTTGGTGGACGAGCATTCTACGGGATTGGACAAAGAATCTGCTGGCGCTTTGCTTAGAACCACCGAAAAAATCGTTCGATCCAATAACATGACCGCGATAATGGCAGTGGGCGATCTCAAATTTTCCATTGAGGCGTCTGACAGGGTCGTCCTGCTTAGCCATGGGAAAGTCGTATCTGATCTGAAGGGAGAGGAAAAGAAAAAATTCAAAATAGACGATATTTTTGCCACATCTGCCTGTGATTTTTCTGTTTCACGACATCCACAGCTGCCGATCCCATGTTGAAACCACGTCTAGCTTGTGTAGCAGATTCGCTTTACATTTAGGATATTTGCAAGAATCAAACCTCTAATGATTCAGTAGACTTCTTTCGAAACCGTCGTCCTTCCCCGGTAATTTTTGCGTCGCTCCGGTGCTCGGATCCTCACGTACGCCAAGTACTCTGCTGTCCTGCGCTCCGTGGGCTCCTAAAAATTCCTCGGAACTACTCGGTTTCGAAAGAAGTCTAGTAAACTCATTGCGCAATGGTCGCTTCGTCGGCGGCCACTTCATCGTGGGCGGTTCCTTCGGCAATGTGCACAACCCAAATAACCATGTTCGCAATTAGAGGTATTAGGTTCTGTTAGCGAGAAGCAGAAAATTTTAGGAAAGTTGTATAAACCTTATAAAGGTTTAAAAATGAGGTTTATACAACGATGGATCATAACATACCTGAAGAAGCGTTTCAA
>JAIROP010000002.1 GCA_031257475.1 Holosporaceae bacterium | reverse complement strand
AACAGTTTGTGCGGACTGCGCGGAACATGCTTAACCTTTAGACTCCCGGTCTCTTTTTTCAGCTTAATCCATTTGCATACGGTACGTTCCGATACTCCGTATCGGTCCGCCTCATCTCGGTATTTGTGCCCGGATTCCACATATGCCACTACTCTTTTCCTCAAATCTTCTCTGTACGCGTTCATACTCAAACTCCATTTTTGCAACTGTGATAATACCACAAAAAAAAATACCCTTTCATAGCGATTCGTGTATAACATCTTTTTTGCAATCAGTAAATTGTACACCACGGCCATTTCATAAAATGTTATAAAACGCAAATATTAAAAAGCTTGAATATTTTGAAGCAAAAAATTTTACAAAATAGCTGGGTCCCCCTGTGCCCCAGGCAACATGCATCTTTTGATTTTTCACCGCCTGTGCCATCGCTGCCCGTCCACTCTGTGTCAGTATCGCCATTTGTGTATCCCTTCTCCAAAAAAAATCCCCGGGAAATCGCCAAAGAATGCTTTCAAATGCCAAAAACCTATATTTGTAAGCAAAAAAAATGCGCTACTGTAAACGCTTCTGGCGAGCTCGATTCGGAGAAAATGTTTATTTTTCAATTGATTAGTATTTCGAAAAATATCACCTAAAAATATGGTCAAAATGAAAATGTCGGAACTAAAATGCTCAAATTTGAGGATTTTTATTTTCGATAACCAAGTTAGTTTCATAATATCCTCGTATGAAAATTTTGATCCTTCCACGGAACGGCAAAATGTTTGTGATCCCGCCAAATATCCGCTCCCTTGTACTCGACGGTAGCAAAATGGTTGCGCTCGATGTCTGAAATCACAGCGGAATCCCATTCAAACACAACAGACCGTTCCCGATTCCGAATCCCGCTTGATACTTCCGGTTCTAAATCACTGACCGCCTGAAAACCCTTCTCCCGCAGAGAATACTCGTCAATGAATATTCGCTTTACCGTTCTCTTTCCTGATGAAAGAGGAGTGAACGACAAAATAAATGGCGTTTCTTCGATCTCATCATAACCTCCAGCAAAAGTTGTGTTCACATCATCAAACGCAGCGTCTTCCGACAAAACAATCGACGATTTCGAAATACTTCGCGCTTCAAAAAGATTTGCTGGAATTTCTCCGATCGGATCGACGTTAAATAGCGAATATTCCCAGGCCAATGCAAGTCGCAATTGTAAGTCGGCATTATTTAAATCTAAAACCAAAAAAGAGAAACATCGGCCGCATATTTTATGGTTTTCTCAGCGTCTCTTTCGAATTTCGTGCTGTTGTAGGGCAACAAACTCATTTGCTCAACTCCAGTATTCCCAACTTCGCACACTCACAATTTCCGTCACGAGGACATCAGCCATCGGACTCTGCAGCTCAACGTCTTTAACGCCATTCACAAACAAATTCGAGATAATCCAGGACCGTGAAATTGATACTCCGAGCCCCGCGATTTTGCTAAAAGCCAGGATAAAAGATGATCGAATCGTATTTAAAATCTCCGGCGGAGTACTGTTCATCAAAATAATTTTCGCCTTGACGTTTACTTCGATCAAACCACAGAGCACAACCTCCACGGTATCGGTCAGCATGCGCACGTCTTCCCGCAACATATACGCCGTTACTTTTTCCAGCAAATCATGCGAAACCACTCCGCCGTTTTCCTTCGAAAGTATGGAGATTCTCACCAATCCCGGTTCCGGAGAATCTGCGTTGGCCTCCTTGACTCTTGCATCTGAATTTAGCGCATGAAATTTGTATGCCTCGCGACTTCCGACTGAAGACCATCCCACAATTTTCGCATGGGTTCGAGCTCTTAATTCTTCATCGGTTTCGTTTTCTTTTCTTGTAATTCCGTATTCTTATAATTTGCTCCCAATGAATCAAAGAGTACCAATAAATGTTTTTCCTTCAGCAAAACTAGAGACAATTCCTTCTTTCCCACATCAATTCCCAAGACAAGTTTTGACATTTACTTACTCCTAAAATACGATAAAAACAACAGGTTCGCCATGCATGTGAATAAAGCGTGTCTGAGAAATCAGTCGCTAAGATACGGTTCGGCGTTACTGTTGCAGCACGATCTAATCAGAGACAAAGACTCAAAATGTCTACGTTCCGCTAAAGTGTACCGTGCTGCCTCTCCGCAATATTAGCTATTATATTACAAAGAGTTAACCTCTAGGGTTACATACATGTTCCGCTATGAAAATTTCGATCTAATTTCAATATGTTGTGACGACGTTTTTGCAGAAATACCAACCGCTAGGCGAAGGGGAAGAGAAAACGGATAGATCGAGACCATAAAACAAATAACAGCTCCATGAAGAAGCAGCATTACTCAGCCTCTGAGCACACGTTTACTAAACAATAGACTCATTTCCTAATTTTTAGTATTTTCCATTCGCCCGTGAGCTCGGCGAGAGCTCTTTGTAGATGTCTTGTGCTAAGGTGGAACGATCTCAGAGAACAGATCTAGATGAATTTTATTCTAGCGTTGACGTCAAAGATCCTAACCTGGAGGCTCTGCTTTCGGAGTGGGAATTCCGCTATAACTGGCATCGTCCTCACAGCTCCTTAAACGGAAAACACCCAATGAAAAGTATTCACAGCTGATATTTCAGACTCCTTTATGGAAAGATATTGAATATGATCCAAAAAAAGGACGAATCATCGCTCCTCAAAATTTTAAAGTAGATTCTTATATCAAAAAGTTGAAACTATCTCTGTGAATCTCACAACATAAGTTAACGATTTATTTACATTCTATTGGTACTTTTCCTATGGTGTTGGAGTGTAGTCCTGGTGTTTGTGAATCCAAAGTTATTTCAGAAAATAGACGTATTTAATAATCTAAATAATAGAAAAATTTTCCTTTTTTATTTTATTGTTGGAGTGCTGGGTTACGCGTCCATTTTAACGTCCAATTACATACATAATGATGATTTTCCACGGTATATTCTAAATCACACCTGTGCAGTGAATGGAAGATATGCAAACGCAATTTTGGAACACCTTATGTTCCTATCTTCTAGAGTATGGGATGTATCCCCATTTAATCAAATACTGTCCTGCGGCATACTTGCCATGTGCGCATTGATATGTCTTCGCATAGCTTGCAGAACGGGGGAGAGATGCACAATACAAACATATTTATTCTTTGCCACGGTGGTTGTGAATCCCTATGTAGTTGAAAACATGCTTTTTCGATTTGATAATATTTTTATGATGCTGGCACTGCTGTGCTCATTGTTGTCAGCCTACATATCTATGGCGAACGACAGCCGCAATCTACCGTTGCAGGTGATATTTTTGTTGGGAAGTCTGTTCCTATACCAGGGAGCGTTGTCCGCCTACTTTGTCATCCTACTATATCTGCTAATCGAAAAAGTATCTCTGGGGGAGCAACCATTGAGCTGGCTAAAATCGGTCAGATACTGGATATATACCATGTTCTGCACGGCTATTTTGTATCTGCCCATTATCTACAATGTTAATTATGTTTTTAGGAATCAAAAAAAATTCGAGGGAAAAAAATTATCTGAATATGGGCAATTTGTGCTGAGAAAAATATCTGGATACTTGGAAAACCTGTATGTAGATTGGCATTGCACCACCGTGGGAGTGCTGATTTTTGTGTTTATTCTAGGATTCATTGTCTATTTTTTGATGGTAGCCTGGAAGCACAAAGCTAATTCGCTAGACTTCGTGAAGCGCAGCGTACTACTAGGTATTCTATTTTTCTTTTTCTTCCTCTCTCCGGCTGGAATTACAATTCTCTTCAATCATGCAGGAGTTACCTTTCATTCTTGGCAGGCTGCTAGAATGTTATACTCCATTGGAGTACTAGTCCCAATTGTACTCACGAACGCCTCATTGTTTTTTGAAAAAATAATTTTTCTTAGGGTGATCTATAAAATTTTTGCGGTGGTTTTTCTGGTATGGAATATGACTTTTGCAAATCTTGTGGGTAATCTGGTGAATCAAAAGTTTTCGCTGCAAAACGACATTTCCAAAGATATTGCAAACGATCTGTATTATATCCGGAAAAATCACTTAATTTCCGAGATTGCCATTAAATATTCACTACCGTTCTCCAACGCGGCTCTCGCCAGCGTCCTGAAAGAATACCCGATACTGCTTGGCATACTTGGCTCTCAATGGTGTATGCCCCCAATATGCAATGTCCTATTAAAATATAACGACCAATGGTGTCCACTAACTCGACCAGCTTCCTGTAACGATTTGAAAAATAACACAAAGCTAGTGGATCGCATGTGGTACGCCCTTTATACGAAGGGGAATACCCTGCTGATAGAGTTAAAAGCCTCTCCATTCCGGAAAGATTCCTGGAAATTTGGGACTGCAGTGGGTTGCGACTAGGAGAGCATTGTGATTAGCAGTGCTACCACAGTTGCGATGGTCGTACTCACCAGAGATACCATGAAAATATCTCTGTAAGAGTCACGATGTGTTAGCCCGCAAATGACCAGCAGCGTAATTATGGCTCCGTTATGGGGAAGTGCATGTAGTGTACTGGAGGAAAGCGCGATGATTCTGTGCAAAATTTCGGGATCCAGTCCCTGCGCGCCGGCTGCAGCGAACAATTTGGCTCCCATCATTTCCAGAGATATGCTCATGCCGCCGGAGGCTGATCCGGTTACAGCTCCCAGCAATCCAGTCACACAGGATCCTGAAATAAGCGGATTTTCCGGGGACATGGATAATATGTAATCCCGCATAAGAGCAAATCCTGGAAGACTATTTATCACAGCTCCATATCCCACAACGGAAGCAGTGTTGAATATGGGAGTCAATGAATCCGTCGCTCCTTGATTTAAACATTTGGTTATGTCGATTTTTCTGAAATGACAGGCGATTAAAAACACAATGGAAAAAAACACTCCCACTATAATTGCCCAATTTCCGGTGACGGTACTGATATCGATGGTGCCGTACTTTTCCTCTCGCAGATAGGCAGTATCCATCTGTGGAAGGACAAACTTGATGCTTATGTAATTGATTAATATGACCAAAACAATCGGTATGACAGCAATCCAAAAATTCGGCAAATCCCTGGGTGGGATTGACAGGATCTTATCCTCGTGATTTCCGTATCCTTCGTTGTTTTCTCTGGCAATTCTTAGTTGGTATTTCATCCAGAACATCCCGAGTACAAACATGACGATGGAGGCCACAATTCCTATCACCGGAGCTGCAAAGGTATCTGTTCCGAAATACTGAGCAGGGATGGCGTTTTGGATCGCCGGAGTTCCTGGAAGTGCAACCATGGTAAAGGTGAACGATCCAAGCGCTATCGCTCCTGGTATCAGCCTTTTAGGGGTATTGGACTCCCTGAATACGGCAACTGCGATTGGGTAAACGGCAAAAGCTACCACGAATAGAGACACTCCTCCGTAGGTGAGGACTGCGCATGACAACACAATGGAAAGAATGGCGTTTTCCGCACCAATTTTCCTGGATACGTATTCTGCAATGGATCTGGCACTACCGGAATTCTCCATAATTTTTCCAAAAATTGCACTAAGCAAAAATAGTGGAAAATAGACAGTGGCGAAATCTCCAAGTTTTACCATGAATATTTGGGTATAATGAGCTAGGAGCGATTCATTGCCGCTCAAAAACACAGCCAGCGAAGCTAGGAAGGGCGCCAACACCAGTATGGAAAACCCTCTGTAGGCCAAAAATATCAGCAATGCCATTGACAGCAGGATGCTCATAATTTCCAAAGTAGCCCTCCTTCAGAATAGGGCCTGTTTACAAGCAGCCTTTTCTGGTATTTTTGTCGTCAGATCCACTGTTCGAATCATCATGTAAAAGTCTGGCTTGTAAACAGCGCCAATTCCGCAAGTGTACCAATATAAAGATTAATATTTGATATATCTTCCTGGTAAATGTTTATATAAACCCTCGCTTGATGACTTTTTATCGCAATTGACTTCCAGCAGCTTCTTATATAGAACCTGTGTCACACGCTAGGCTGTCTTGGCCTTTTTCTTTTTTTTGCACGGACAGCCCCCTTTCAATTCTTCCGGATTTTCCTCGACTTCGCTCTCATTCTTTGCCTGCATTCGGGGTGAGGCCTCCCTGTTTGAAACCGCCAATATCAGGTTTGGTCTGTTTTTTGCAAATCCATAGCCAATTTTAAAAGGAATATTTCCCGGATCACTTTGCTCAAAAAATTTCCTCAGGTCATTTTGTTCATAACCATGGAATATTGGCAGAGTGGGTTTCGTGTACTTCCCAAAGGCATATTTTTTCCATCTGGAGTTGAAATGGGAAAATCGAATTCCCGTGTCATCCTGCAGGATAAAATCAGAATTCTCGAGAATAAATGATCGAATCCGGAATGATATCTGGTCGTGCAGAACATAGGATGCACTTTTTATAAAGGTCACGAATTGAAATCTACGCACAAAATTCATTAAACTGGACAGTCTTCCATTGGAATTAGTAAGATCCGTCCTAACGTAGTACAAATTTTGTGGCGCCCCACCATAGATAGACTGGAACACTATTTTCACACAGTCAATTGTTCCTTTTTCTCGATCGATCTCATTCCCACGGGTATCCAGGGATTTATCCTCTATCAGGTGTATTGAGTAGCCGCTCCTAGCCAGCTCGATCAATATCAAACATAGCGCTCCTCTGATATTCTGATTAGACAATTGCGTCATCATCTGAGATGTGATAAAATATCCTTTCTTCATGTAGTGAAAAAATGCCTGCTGCAGTGCGACTAGGGTTGATTTATTCTCAATATTTTTTTCAATATGTTCAAAATTTCCAATCGGCTCTAGCCCAACCAATATGTAGTTACGCATTTTCGGAAAAAATCTCAAAGGATAGGCCGCGTCTGGACCCCCAAAGGGGTAAAATACTGTGTCCGCACTGCCGATGTGGAGCGCGACATGAATGCGACTCCATTCTGTAATTTTTTCCAAACTGTCCTCACAGAGAGTTTTCCAGGTTTTACCAAGGACTCTGGCATAGGCCAGAGTAACTGGGTCCTCAAAATTGTCAGCCGAGATATATACACCTCCCATCGTCTTGGCAACACGATCATATTTATTGGAGGGCAGATTATATATTGGATCAGGTACAGTAACATGACCGCCTAAAATGTTCTTCAGTATCAGATGTTGTATCAAAAGCTTCACTCCAAATGGCAAGCCAGAATCACGACAGTCCGCATCCCAAATTTCACCATTGGAATCATGGAAAGGATCATGTTGCTGGTACGATGTTGCACAGCTGGCGCACAAATGAACAAAAAGGACAACACAGAGTCCCACAACCCCACGTAAAGATTTTCCCATGAAAAATCCACCAAAACTCCTAGAACACATTATACAAAGAAATGTATTACATAGTGTTAATTTTTTGGAGAAACAAGCAATTTTGGAAAGAAACGAGTGGAGGGCTTACCTTATTGCGTAAAACGATCTATTTCATCGTGATTACATTTCCCCTGCGTGAATTTTGAGAAATTAATGCGTACAGCAGGAATCATATTCACATCTAGATTCTCCATTACTCTTTTATTATTGCTCACTAATCTTTGTAATTCATCCTCCTGGAGTGCATCGGGTGGCCTGCCGCCTCCCAATTGACTTACGATTGTTTCTGTCAAAAAAACATTTGGCTGTTTACTAGCTAGCCACTCGGGCAGTCTTTCAAAAAATGTTGTCAAGAGATCCAGAACGCTTTTGCCCGTAACTCTAGCACAGTGCATAATTAAAAGCGCCGCTTCGGCAGACCCTCTATTGTCAATATAAAATATCAGAGTAAAGAATATTTTCTTCTGTTGGATCGCTTTTTCCAAAGATGGGCGAAGTAATGAAAGGCACTCTCCGCAATGGCTACAGGTAAGAGAAATAATCAGCGTAACCTTATTGGGTGCTTCTGGATCACCAAATTGAACCGTTACATTGTCGAGGGAAGGCTGTGACGCTAAAGATCTTGATCCCAAGGCTGGAAAACACTGCAGCGCACAGAGTACAACAAATAATTTCACAATACACTCCGATCATTATCCAGCGTTTTTTATCAAAATTTTATTAATCAAACATTAAATCTCCACAAAGTTCATCATTAAAGCCGAAATCGGTCATGTGTTGATCGTTGAAAAGCTACTAGGCAACGGTATCAAACTAGGCTACAGCATCCCTGGAATTGGATAATTCTGCGCATATATTGGAAATGGCACTGTCTCTTCGATGGCGAGACATGGCCAGAGAAATAAGCCTATTCAAAAGATCTCCGTAGGATAGTCCCGACTCCATCCACAACTTTGGATACATGCTGATCTTGGTAAAGCCAGGAATTGTGTTGACTTCGTTTAAATATATCGCTGAATTGTTTTGTACAAAGAAATCCACCCGAGCCATCCCTTCACAGCACAGTATTTGGAACGCTTTTACAGCTATTTCCTGTATCCTATTAACAACGGACTCGGGCAGGTCAGCCGGAATCTTCAACTCCGCCTCATCTTCATTCAAATATTTGGCAGAGTAGGAATAGAAACCACTCCTCAGCACAATTTCCCCTGGCACAGAAGCCTCTGGCTGCTCATTGCCAAGAACTGAACATTCAATTTCACGTCCTCTTATATATTCCTCAATGAGGATTTTGTTATCATAGTGAAATGCATTCTGCACAGCCGAGACAAAGTCCTCACTGCGCGCTACCTTGCTTATTCCCACCGACGATCCTTGGTTGGCTGGTTTCACAAATAAAACGTCGCCCAGTTGATTGGATACATCTTTATACCGTATACTATTCATCTCGTGACGGTAAAATGAACAATGCCTCGCTGTCAATATGCCAGATTCTCGGAGCAAGCGTTTGGTAACATCCTTATCCATGCAAATGGCGGATCCTTTTACGCTAGCGCCCACATAGGGAAGATCAACTTGTCGGAACAGCCCCTGAATAGTACCATCTTCTCCAAACGGCCCATGCAGCAATGGAAAGGCCACGTCAATTCCTCCGCAGGAAAACTCTCCCAAATCTTCCTGCCCGGCTTCTTTTGACTCCTCTGTTCGGTGTCCTTTGGCATTTATAACCATCTCCGCGCCAATACAATTTTTTCGAATGTCATGCTCGTTCCTGCACAATCGTCCGGTTCGGCTGACACCAATTAGCACGACTTCATACTTGTTTCGACACAAATTGGCTACAACATGAGCAGCCGACACAACTGACACTTCATGCTCCGGCGAACGCCCGCCAAAAAATACTCCTACCCTTATCTTGTCCACCGGCGGCCTACTCTTTGTTCTTTCTTCCTATTGCAATGCCTAAAATATCTCCAAGGCTGGCGCCGCTATTTGATGATCCATACTCCTTCATTACCTGTTTTTCATCTTCAATTTCTAGTGATTTAATGGACAACAGCAAAGTATGAGTGACGCGATCTAAGGTAATCACCTGTGCATCCACCTTTTCCCCGACGGCGAATCGATCCGTCCTTCGGTCCTGGCGATCCTTGGCAAGATCCATCTTTTTAATAACCCCTCGGTCGCCATTGGATGTAGTAACCTCTATGCAATCCTCCTTGATTGCGGACACAATACATGTCACCACTGTTCCACGCCGGTGTTCTGATGCACTGCCACTCTTTGTCTGCTCTGTCAGCTGTTTTATCCCCAGAGCGATCCTTTCCTTGGCAGGATCCACTTCCAGAACCTTGACACGAACGACATCTCCTTTTTTGTATTTGGCCAGCTCTGAGTCCTTGTCTCGTTCCCAGGTCACATCGTTAATATGGACCATGCCATCTACTTCGTTGTTAATCTTTACGAATAGACCAAAAGCTGCAACAGATGAAATCGTTGCATCAAACACCAGCCCAATAGGAAAATTACTTTGGATTTCCTCCCAGGGATTTGTCAGTAGCTGCTTCATACCAAGACCCATCCGACGCTTAGACACATCCACATCTAGCACGACCACATCTACCTCATCTCCGCTCTGGGCGATCTTGGCGGGCAAAGGATTTTTCTTCCAGCTTATCTCGGAGACATACACTAGTCCCTCTACACCTTCTTTTATTTCGACAAAGATGCCGTAGTCGGTTACGTTGGTTACTTTCCCTCGAATTTTGGATCCAACCTTGAATTCTTCCCCGACACCCTGCCATGGATCCTCGGTTAATTGCTTTATACCAAGAGAAATCCTTTTCGTCTCGCGGGTGAATTTTATTATTTTTACCTGAATTTCCTGCCCAGGTGACAGCACCTCCCCAGGATGATTGATTCTCTTCCATGATATATCCGTGTTGTGCAGCAGTCCGTCCACTCCTCCAATATCAACAAAAGCTCCGTAGCTGGTGACATTTTTCACAATACCGGTCAGAACCTGCCCCTCCTCAAGACTCGCAACGGCCTTGCTTAAATCCTCTGCGTTGACTCCTTCGAGAACACTGCGACGAGACACAACAATATTTTCTCTCTGCTTATCCATTTTAAGGATCATAAAAGGCTGCTCAATTCCCAGGAGTGGTGTAATATCCTTTATGGGCCGTACATCCACCTGGCTGCCTGGTAGGAACGCTGTGGCTCCGTTCAGATCCACCATGAATCCTCCCTTGACACGGCTAAACATGGTTCCCATCACGCTGGCGCCTTTTTTAAACGCCTGTTCGAAATCATCCCATGCAGCTTCCCGCAGGGCTTTTTCACGACTCAACACAATTTCGCCGCTTTTGCTCTCGTAGTTATCAATGTATACGTCTATGCAATCGCTAATCTGAATTTCTCCCTTGCGGCCCCCATGGGCGAACTCACTGACCGCTATGCGTCCCTCAGATTTCAGACCCACTTCGACGGTGACAAAATTTTCATCAACATCTATCACAGTTCCTTTTACAACCTTACCAACCCAGGTTGTTTTCCTGCATGCCTGCTCAAATAGTTCTGCAAAGCTCTCCCCGGGGATATTCTGCTCCTCTGTCATTTACGTTCCTCTTTATGTTTGAATTGTTAAAGTTTTCTCTTTAAACTACGATCGTCGATAACTATCCCTGTCTCGCTTTGAAACGCGGATTTGTTTTATTTATGATGTATACCCTGCGCCTTCGTCGCACAAGACAACAGTTTTTGTGCCTAGATCTAATCGTTTTTAACGAATTTACCACCTTCATGAAAATACTCCCTTTCCCCCTCGTTCTTACAGTTTTTTTTCGTAAAAGTCAATAGAAAAATCCATCGGCTGATCCATCCGTGAATCATGCCTGTGGCGATTTCGGGAAATGCATATTGCAAACTACTTCTGAACCGTGATAGCTTGGGCGAAGTTTGTTTGAAAACGATAAGGACAATGCAAAGGTTTTACAGAATGTCGAGAATGGTTGGAGAAGTTGTCAAGATGTTGACAAAAAGACATGGGGGGGGGGGGGGGGCAAAACTCACACCGCAAAAAATTATGGACACACTTCCGGGCAAGCTGGCAACACAATCGTCGGCAAAATTGAC
>JAIROP010000012.1 GCA_031257475.1 Holosporaceae bacterium | reverse complement strand
TAGCGGTCGTAGTAAATTTGATTTTACTCGTTGCCGGTCTTTCCTGCCTACAAGCCACACTGACTCTGCCCGGAATTGCCGGTATAGCCCTAACAGTAGGGATGGCAGTAGATGCCAATGTTCTAATCAACGAAAGAATAAAGGAGCATCTTAGAAAAGGGGAAAAGTGGATTAAGGCAGTGGCCTCAGGCTACGATTTGGCTATGACATCCATAGTTGACACGAATCTGAACACAATTATTGGTATGGCCTGTCTCTATCAATTTGGAACAGGTCCGGTAAAAGGTTTTGCAATTACGACAATTTTGGGTACAATCATATCGTTTTTCACGGCCACGACGCTAACCAAGTTCGTGGTATCAACCCTGCTGAGTAGGAAATGGAAGCTAGCAATACCAATGTAGGAAAGGACAGGTAGATTATGGAATTTTACAAGCTAATTCCCCATGACACAACAATTAATTTTATTAGGTTTCGTAGTTATACCTATGCGTTCTCAATAGTTCTTACGATGATCAGTCTGCTTGCTGCACTATTCCATGGGCTAAATTTTGGCATAGACTTTCGTGGGGGCTTTGTTTTGGAAATTCGAGCGCAGCATGAAGTGGATATTGGAGAACTTCGGGAGAAATTGGGTAAATTGGATTTAGGAGAGGTGTACCTACAAGAATTTGGATCCAAAAAAGACGTTTTAATAAGAGTTCCCAGTTCTGAAGAAGATAAAAAATCAACAGCCCAGAACATATCGCTAGAAAAAGTACAGCATGCGTTGGGGAATGACATTGAATATAGAAGAATAGAAAAAATTGGACCGAAGGTGGGACGCGAACTGATACACGACGCGACGCTGGCAGTGATAATCTCTCTTTTTGTCATTCTGATGTACATTTGGATTCGTTTTGAGTGGCAATTTGCTATCTGCGGCGTTGTTGCCCTGGCCCATGATTGCATTGTATTGATGGGGCTTTATTTTACATGCCACTACTTTGAATTCAACGTGAACGCTATAGTTGCGCTACTGATGACTGCCTGCTATTCAATTCACGACACGGTTGTGGTTTTCGATAGAATTCGGGAAGATATGGTGGTCTATCGTGGACTTTCCATCGCAGAATTACTGAATAAGGCAATCAATGAAACGCTATCAAGGACTGTACTCACGTCGCTCACCACAGTATTGTCGCTGGCTGCGCTGTGCGCGTTTGGGGGCAAGGTCATTTTTGATTTCTGTTTTCCCATATTGTTTGGGCTAATGTTTGGTACGTTTTCCTCCATTTTTCTATCGGCTCCTCTGCTTCTTTTTACAGGAATCAGAGTTGATGGAAAAGATCTGGAAATCGGACTGGACAGAATTAAATAGAGAGCATCAAGTGAAACCGGTAATTGCTGTAGATGGTACGCTGGCTAGCGGAAAGGGGACAATATCAAGAAGGTTGGCTAAGCATTATGGCTATGCGTACCTGGATACTGGGTTGCTCTATAGGGTTATTGCCCATAAAGGATTAAATCTGGCGGTAGTATGTCATTTATCAATGGAAGATTTGATGGGATATGTTATGGACACGCCGGAAAAGGAGCTACGATCAGATGAGGTGGGGCAAAAAGCATCCCTACTGGCTCTGCAGACCCATATACGGGATAGATTGAACAAATTGCAGAGAAAGTTTGCCAGAAATCCAGGAGAGGAGTACAGAGGAGCTGTTTTGGACGGGCGCGACATAGGAACAGTTGTTGCGCCAAACGCGAACTGCAAGCTTTTCGTCACCGCGAGTCCAGAAATACGTACACAGAGACGGTTTCAATCGCTTCAGCAAATAAATCCGAGGATCACCTACGAAGAAGTGTACGAAAATTTGATAAAAAGAGACCGACAGGATAGTTCTCGTCCAGTTGCTCCTCTAGTTTTCACTGACGACTATACTCTCATCGACACAACGAACAGCACCATAGAGGAAAGTCTGAAAGAGGCAATAGATGCATGCGCTGCGAAGATAGCAACCTTTGAAAACTCGTGCATCCCCGTGCGGTCGAGAAGACTTGAACTTCCACGGAGTTTCCCCCATAGCGACCTCAACGCTATGCGTCTACCTGTTCCGCCACGACCGCAACGTCTAATTAAATAGCAAATACTGTATAAACTATCAACATTAGATTTTTGGGAGACAAATCTCTCGTGACGTTGCGTACATACTTCTGAACTTTCAAAAATGCGACCTTTTCAATTTGACGAACTCGTTCTCCGGAAATATTCATTTCCAGACCGATTTCCCGAAGACTTTTTGTCGGAGAATGCAATCTGTAGGCGCACACCACGGCATATTCTTTTTTGGAAAGAGTATTCAATGCCTCGTGCAATATTCGCTTTCTATACTCAAACTCTTGTTTCTCCAGTACCTTAGTTTCTTGGGAATCCGTGGAATCCGCCAAAAGATCCTGCCAATCGGATTTACTATCCTGACCTAGAGCTGTGTTAGTGGAAAAGTCCCGGTGGGTGAGTCTAGTCTCCAAAGTTAACACATCTTTCTCACTCACATTCATTTTGTCAGCGATGATGGCAACATTTTCCTCAGACACTGTCTCCAATCCCAGCATATGTTTCAACTTTCTCAATCCAAAAAACAGCTTCCGATTATTTTTACTGGAACTTGGTTTCACTATTGACCAAGTATTGTATACAAATTCCTGAATCTTCGCCTTTATCCACCAGGAGGCATAGGTGGAAAATCTATGGCCTATGGATGGATCGAAATGCTGCAGCGCGTGCATGAGACCAACATTTCCCTCAGCTATCAAATCAGTTCTGGACAAGCCATAGCCAGAATAGCCATTGGCGATTTTCAATACCAGACGGAGATGACTGGAGATTATTAGATTTAGAGCTTTTCTATCCCCCTTTTCCTTCCATGTGGTGGCAAGCTCGAATTCTTCGTCGGCTTCTAACATGGGAAACTTCTTTATGTCTGACACATAGCCTGCAAGGGAAGCATCATTAAGTGAAACCATAAATCACCCACCTAGAGAACCGTCATAAAATTTGTGCCACAATTGTGGAGATTGCGGTGGATATTCCATCCTGGCAGAATCCCCCTCCCATAGCAGAAGCTGCATTTCCGCCTCCTTTTCCACCTATGAACGGTAGTCCATGCTGCAATAGGTGGCCAGCATGGTACTTTTCCTGCAAATCAGGACTGATGCGAACCATCAGGAAAACTTTATCGCTACCCCTGTCATGGTTGGCGATTATTGACACGCCAGCTGGTTTTTGACTGTGCAGCACATCTCCGATTGATCGTAGCTCATCGGCACCATAATCTGACACAATCAGAGTGTAGACGTTTCCACCAGGTTGGGACACTTCATGAACCCTCTCCAGTGCCATCATCTGTCTGTTTAATAAAATTTCTCGATTTTTTCTCTTAAAATCCAAGAGTAGATCATCGATTTTCCCAGGCAACTCGGCCATGCAGCAGTGAAATTTTCCTTCCAAAGAACAGATTACATCATCCATCTGCCTGATGTACTCTAGAACCTTTGCTCCAGTTATCGCCTCGATTCTCCTGATACCAGAGCCTATGCTGGCCTCTGAGATAATTTTGAACATTCCTAGATGGCCCGTTGTGGCCACATGTGTTCCACCACATAGTTCGAAAGAGACCGTTTCATTGTTTCTATCAATATCAATGATTGATACTGTTCGAACCACGTCGGCGTACTTTTCTCCAAACAGGGCCATAGCTCCTGCCGAAATCGCTTCGTCTTTTGTCATGATTCTGAAAAGCAGCTGCATATCACGTCTAATCCAATAGTTAACGATGGTTTCAACTTCCTTTATAACGTCGGCTGAAAGAGCCGAGGAATGTGAAAAATCGAAGCGCAGCCTGTCATCATTCAGGAAAGATCCACGCTGCACAACGTGATCTCCAAGGACGTTTCTAAGAGCAGACTGCAACAGATGCGTTGCTGTGTGATTGGCCCTTATTTTCTCACGTCGCTCACGTTCCAAGGCCAGATGTGCCTGCGTATACATCTCGAGATAGCCGGAATCGACTTCACCAACATGTACGATCAGACCATCACAGTATTTTTTGGTATCAGTGACCTTGAATGTGCCGGTTGACACCTTTATAAGGCCGGTATCTCCGCACTGTCCGCCACATTCTGCATAAAACGGGGTGGAGCGGGTAACTATAAAGGCTCTGCCCTGGGAGATGCGAGAAACCTCTTCTTCATTTTCTCCGACAAGGGAAAGGACCTCACTGTTGCAGTGGTCTGCGTCATAGCCAACAAAATCAGTGACGCCGTGTTTCTCCCTCAGATTAAGCCAAATCTTTTTTTCCGTTTTTTCTCCCGATCCAGCCCACCTGGTCCGCTGTTTTTGCTCCTGTAGCGCGACCTCGAAGCCTGCGACATCCACTTCGATGTTTTCCGATTTCAGAATATCCTGGGTGAGATCAAGGGGGAAACCGTATGTATCGTAGAGCTTGAACGCCCTGCTACCATCCAAAACACTACCCGCAGGAGTGTCCTTCAGATCATTCTGCAGAATCTTTAAACCACGATCCAGGGTGATCAAAAATTTCTCTTCCTCCTGATAAATTGTGTTGGAAATCATGCCTCTAGCCTTCTCCAGCTCAGGGTAGGCGTCTTTCATAGTATTCACGAGAGAATCGGAAAGTTTGAACAAAAACGGATCTCGAAGATTTATCAGATGCCCGTGCCTCATGGCACGGCGCAGAATACGGCGCAGCACATATCCCCGGCCCTCGTTGCTTGGTAAAACACCATCAGCGATCAGGAATGAGACGGAGCGTATGTGATCCGCAATTACTTTATATGATGGATAGGTGTCTACAAAATTTGTTCCAGAAATGGACTTTACTTCACTGATTATTTCTCTGAAAAGATCAGTCAGGTAGTTATCCAGCATTCCCTGCATGATTGCAGAGACACGCTCCAGTCCCATCCCTGTGTCGATGGATTTTTTCTGCAGTGAAACTCTCTCGCCATTCTGCATCTGTTCAAACTGCATAAAGACAATATTCCAGATTTCCATATAACGATCGCCATCCTGGTCGGGAGAGCCGGGAATGCCACCTGGAACATTTTCTCCGTGATCATAAAAAACCTCCGAGCATGGTCCACATGGACCAGTATCTCCCATGGACCAAAAATTATCCGTTGTTGATATCGGAATTATCGTAATGTTACCAGCAATTTTACGCCATATTGACTGGGCTTCCTCGTCGCTGTGATAAACTGTCACTATCAGCCTGTTCATTGGAAGACCAAGTTCTTCCGTTAGAAAAGACCAGGCGAAGTGAAGCGCCTCTTCCTTGAAGTAATCTCCAAATGAAAAATTACCAAGCATTTCAAAAAAAGTGTGATGACGAGCGGTAAATCCAACCTGGTCTAGATCGTTATGTTTGCCGCCGGCTCGGATGCATTTCTGAGATGTTGTCGCTCTTCTGTAGTCACGGGTTTCTAACCCCGTAAAAACATTCTTAAATTGGACCATTCCTGCATTTGTGAACAATAAACTTGGGTCATTTTGAGGAACTACGGAACTGGAGGCAACCACTTGGTGTCCATTCCTGGAGAAAAATTCTAAAAAACTTCTGCGGATACCAAACGAAGTCGCTTTACTCATTATTTTCCACTCCTCACATGCGGCCTATCGGTTGCACTAACTTCGGCTCAAATTCTCTTTAAACTCCAACGCAGATTATCCAAGGAATCAGAACCGACTGTTAACAGTGTAAAGCCCTTTTTTTCTCCATTCAAGATACAGCTTCGATCAAAATCGAAGGAAAATTTGGCACTACGATCAAAACACCACATCCAGCGTGCTCCATTTTTCATGTCCATAAAAAATCCATTCTGGTACTCCAATAGAGAGACATCGATTTCCCCCGGCAGACTGATGCAGTGCAAGACATCGAACGACTTTGTGGAAAGAGACTCTTCACAGCGAATGTCATTTCCAAAACTATTAATATACAATCTCTTCTCAAACACGATTTCGTGGTCATTTACCACAAATTCCGATTTTCCGTTGAGCCAGACGTTATTTTTCTCCCTGTTGATTGAATGACTCATGCGATTAGTTTCGGAAAAGAGTAATTTTTGATTGGAAAAATAAAGATATGTCCCTAAAATGACTCGTTGAGAACCTGCGCTAAATTCCAAAGGAAAATACCTGTTTCTGAGATTGATAAACGCGGTTCCGTCAAGCGACTGAAGTCTCACATAGTTCGAATCTGCAGAGCTCTCGGACACGTTTTTCTGCTCCACATGGGAAAGCACTGCATCCACATAGGTGGAGGATGGCGTAAATTCACTTTGAAAAATGCTCAGACCTCCATCTGCATGCCTGATTTTCCTCGTTACCTGGGCTAATCGATTCATGGCCATAGTAACTTCCTCGGGGATTGAATATCTATAAAAAGTAATGATCGACCTAATTTCGATAAAATAACGCAGCGCATTTAAAATTTCCTGCGATGTTTTGCAGGACTCTATACAGTCAATTCTTTTCAAAAAGATGGAGAGCTCCTGAATTGTTTTTCTCACGGTTTTCCTGTCGTTTATGGCCGCAGACGCCACCATAATGGCTCTCATAAGTATAAGTTTGTCCAGCAAGGGCAGCTGTAAATACATCTGACGTTTGAGAAATTTCCGCTGTTGCATCAGGCTTTCCAGCAGCTCTATGTTGAATTTTTTATCGGACGTTTTGGAAATAAGATTATGCTGCATGATCCAGTTACAAATTCTTTCGGAAATCACCGGAATTTTCCAGGAATAATTACGAGAATCGTTGAAATTCATGATCCAGAAAGCTATATGCCGACGGATCAGCACTCTCCATTGCCTATCCATGCTCAAATTCAGCAGGGATATCCATTCAAATTTATGTAATTCTATCTTTTCCTCGGAGGAGAATTTGTCGGACAACAAAGCTTTTGAAACATCTCTGATGGAAACGGAATGTCCACTGCATTTTAGCATAATTATGTGAATCTGCGACGCCGTGTCTATTGAGTGCTCCGATGGAAATACAATATTTAATTGGTTATGCAAATTTTTTGGAAGCATCGAAAACAAGGTTGCATTATAAAATGGGATTCGCGCCATCCAGGAATGCATATGTGAATAGCCGATTTTGATACGCCTAAAAAGTTCAGACATAACTTTCATGGAATTTAATTGCAACTTTCTCTTAGTTTTCTCAAAGCATCAACATAACTCTGGCTTCTAAAAACGTAGGATCCCGAGACACAGCTGTCAGCACCGCATCGCACACAATCTCCTATCGTTTGGTCGGTTATACCTCCGTCTACGCAGATTTCCACCGACTGTGGCAGAGTTTTTCTCAGCTCTAAGATTTTATTCAACTGCGATGCAATAAAACTCTGGCCAGAGTTTCCTGGATTTACACTCATAATAACAACTTGATCTAGAACGTCGGAACAGTACTCTAAGATTTCGATGGACGTAGCAGGATTTAGTGCAACTCCACTCTTCTTTCCAAGTAATCTTATGAAGCCGAGGGTGTGATGTAAATCCTTACAAACCTCTGCGTGCACAGAAATAACGTCGGCTCCTGCCTGGGCAAAATTTTTGATATGTCTCTCTGGATTTACCACCATCAAGTGCGCGTCAAATCGCAGTTGTGAAAGCTTCCTGTGAGCAGCAATCATCCGATGACCAAACGTAATTGCCTCAACAAAGTTCCCATCCATTATATCCCAATGGATACAGTCTGCTCCTGCTCTTTCCACAGCTGCCAACTCTTCCCCCAGATTGGTGAAACTCGCTGACAGCATTGACGGACAAATAAGCATTTCATATCCTAAATGTTAAAGGTTGCTGTGAACTCCTGCCATTCCCCATTGCTTAGACCACTCTCTTCCTGTGTGACTTGTTCCCCGTGTAACATGCGTTTCATCAACTTTATACAATTTTTCGACAGATGGGCGACATCTTTCCTATAGTTGATAAAAGCTTCATGGGTAAATGGCAGCCATTTTTTCAATATATCCAAGATTACCTCGGCGTAGACTCTTATCTCATGTTGGGCGTGAGAGTCTGCACGAAGCTCCAGAAAATGCATTAGATTATGCAGATCTATTTTCCAGTACATTTCTGTGTAAATGCTGAGCGGGAGAACAGTCCTCGCCAATTCGCGGGTTAACGATAGATCATTCAATAGGTGAGAGTATTTCTCGTAGGCCTCCCTGGAAGATTGCCTCAGAATTTCCAAAATTCTCTCAGAATGCTCACAGCCAAGTTTCTCACCGGATCTTCCCTGCCTATTGATTTCTGATTGTCCAGCCAGCTGATCAATCTCCGGTAGATAAAATTCGCTGCTCAGAATCGAATACCTGGCCGAATATTCATTTAGACTTGCCGTACGATGCCGCACCCACTGACGCGCAACGAATAGCGGCATTTTTACATGCAGTTTGATTTCACACATTTCAAATGGAGTCGTATGGCGATGCCTCATGAGATAATTTATCAAACCCCTATCTTCCTGAACCCTCTTTGTTCCCGCGCCATAGGAAACGCGAGCCGCCTGGACTATCGACGAATCTGTCCCCATGTAATCTACAACTCTTATAAAGCCATGATCCAATACTGGAATTGGCTTGTACAGTATATCCTCCATGGCTTGAGAAGTTGCACGCACAGTCTGCGCGATGAAGTCGTTTCTCATTTGATCAATGGCAGGCTCCGACAATTCCGTTGAAAAATTTTTCACTCACTTATTCCTTTATTGCTTCATTATATAGGACACTAGTAGTATATAAAAGTAACATTGGCCGCAGGAATGTGAATAGGACTATCCTGGTTTTAATATTTTCTTTGATTGCACTGGCGCTGAATTGTGGCTGCTGGATGCGTATGCTGATTTGTGCCGAAATATCTCTGCTTATCTTCTATGATCACATTTTTCGAAAATCTCGCGGTAAATTCAAGGCTTGCAGTAAAGATCTTGGGAAATTTCATCCTGGGAAAGTCGGAGCGTATCTGATAAATCTGGACAGGGCAAAGGATCGTCTGAATTTTTCTGCTCCACAGATCATTGCGCTCGGATTGCCTCTGGAAAGAATTTCTGCAGTGGATGGAAACACGCTGTCTAGGGAATATATTCAATCCATTGTGGATCTGAAAATCTACCAGCAAATATTCAAAACTTCTCCGGAGCTGGGAACCATAGGCTGCTCTTTGAGCCATGAGATGGCCTGGAGAAAGTTTTTGTCCTCCGACAATGAGTTCGCACTTATTTTTGAGGATGACGTTCAGTTTAATCCTAGGGAACTAAAGGCTGTGCTAAAATCGGTGCTCGATAAAAAATCTCTATGGGATATCGTGCTTTTTGAGCCGAAACACCTAGGATGCCCCGTGAAAATTACGCCACTTCCCTGCGGGACTCATCTGGTTTGCTATCTGACCAACGTCACCCATGCAGGATGCTATCTAATTTGTCGGCAGGCAATTCTCAGGCTGCTTCAACAATTTTATCCCATACAACTTCCATTGGATCATTATTTCACAGCAGCTTGGGAATTCAATCTAAAGTGCGTTGGCGTTTTGCCCCAATTGGTTCATCAAAATTTCGGAGCTTCCCAGATTAAGACAAACCGAATGGTTAAAAAGAAAGTATTATCCCCAATTAACTTCATTCATAACTCCCAGCGAGCTATTGTCCATTTCTCATATAATTTATTTTGTCTGATTCACTTTTTTTCATCTGCTACCCTAAAAAAAAGGAACTAACGCATAAAAAGTTGCCAAAGCTCACGTATATGGCCCCCCAAAACTTTGAAATACAAACACTCAGTAGCTTCTATATGATGCTCCTTGTTACAGATATGCGTACTGCCCACCTCTCTGGCTGGCCGTCATACACATTGCCCGTACCCCTTATATATCTCTTGTCATCATTGTTTGTTATTGATATACGGAAATCTCCGCGGACATTCCAGAGAGAATTTACCTTCTTCTCGATCCCCAAACCGAATGTTGGGTAGAATGAACCAAACGATCCTTCTTTTGGATAACCCCATTGTTCTACCACAACCTTGCCTAGTACTCGAGAAAAACCCACCGTTACATAGGCTAACAGACCACGGTCTGGAAAAAGTTTTCCGAACCTTACATCCATGTTCAATCCCAGAGTCGGGTCAAACCTCACTCCCACATCTCCATCCGAATGATAATTCCTTTTGCTTCCCAAGCGCTTGAAAAAATCCATCTCGATTCCTGCATAGTATCTTTTATAGAACGTTGTTCCAAATCCTCCTATTAACGAAATATCGAACTGCGACCCACTGGTGTGAAAATCCGTTGTCTTCATTCCTTTCAGGTATTGCACAACTTTCACATGATACGATATGTTTGACAATGTGAGCCCCGTACCCCAATAAGCTCCAGAAATATTTCTTTCCGGTTCGGCTAATTCTAAAAAATCATCCAACACAACCGGATCTCTATCAGAGGGAGATTCCTGAGCCTCTTCTGCTGCAACTGCCGCACCGAAAATAATGAAAAAGGCAAGCCCCACACACTTCCGCATGTTCTTCATCATCACTTCTTTCACAGCAATTCCAACTCCTTAACATTTCGACGCACAAAAACCGCACGGTCTTTTTTGACTACCACACAATGCGTTAATTTACAGAGTCTTTGAGATTTTTCCCAGGCTTAAATCGGACGGACATTCTTGGAGGAATGCAGATTGGGTCTCCAGTTCTAAAATTTCTTCCACTTCTACCAGCGGTCTTTTTTACGGAAAAACTTCCAAATCCTACCAGAGTGACGTCTTCTCCCTCCTTGAGCGCGTATTCCACTGCAGATACCATGGAATTGAGGGCCTTCTCGGAATCTGACTTCGTTAGACCACTATCTCTGGCTACTGCGTCGATTAATTCTGATTTGTTCATTTCTTCCTCCATACTCCTTTGCAGTTCCGAAGTCTGACGCGTTTTCTCTGAAAACACAATAGTCCCTTTGAAAAAAAACACTCTCACTTGATATTATCAGAGAAAAAATCTATTCCCATGGCATCTTTTACTTCCTGTAGTGTTTTTTGCGCCACGCTTTTTGCCCTTTGAGTGCCTTCAAAACATATTTCCAACAAATATTTTTTAGATAACGACTCTCTTTTTTCGCGTATAGGCTGCAATTTTCTCTGCAGAACATCATCAAGAAGAGATTTCAGAGTGACATCCCCAAGTCCACCTCGGGCATATCGCTCTTTCAGAAGAGCTGTCTCCTCCATATCATCATGGAAAACATCCAGATAGGTAAAAACGACATTTCCCTCTATCCTACCTGGATCAGATACGTGTACATGCATGGGGTCAGTAAACATGGAGAAAACTTTTTCCCTGATTGTTCCGGGAGTATCGCTCAGAAAAATGGCATTGTTGAGGGATTTGCTAGCCTTGGCTTTCCCATCTATTCCTATTAAACGACTGGTGTTGCTCAGATACACCTTGGATTCTTTCAAGCAATCTGTATTGTATAATCTATTAAATCGACGAACTATTTCATTGGACAACTCAATCATAGGAAGCTGATCTGCCCCCACGGGCACCAACTCAGCTTTGAACGCCGTAATATCCGCGGCCTGGCTGACTGGATAGCACAGGAATCCCGCCGGTACAGATTCTTCAAATTCCTTTTGTGCTATTTCCGCTTTCACAGTGGGATTTCTTTCCAACCGGGATAGGGATACCAGGTTCATGTAGTATGCTGTTAATTCCGTCAGAGCAGGAATTTGCGATTGGATGAATATGGTGGTTAGCTGAGGATCAATGCCGACCGCGATGTAGTCGCCAACAACCTCCATCACATTTTCCATAACTTTCTGTGGATTTCCAAAATTATCCGTAAGCGCCTGTGTATCGGCAACCATCACGTACTGCTCAAAAGAATGTTGCAGCGCCACTCGACTTTGCAACGATCCAACCCAATGCCCCAGATGGAGATTTCCCGTCGGTCTATCCCCCGTGAGTATCACCTGCTTTTCCATGTCACTTTTGGCCTGATCTGTGCAATAGATGATGCAAACCTCTCTAGTATCCTTCGCGCTCTAGACGTTTTCTTAACAGTTTCCTCGTTCTTCGTATTGCCTCGGACATTTCTCGAACCCTCTTTTCCGACGGTTTTTCAAAATGTCTACGTAATTTTATCTCCCGAAAAATTCCTTCGCGCTGCATCTTTTTCTTTAAAGCCCTGAGCGCTTGATCCACATTATTATCACGTACAAAAACGAGCACTATCCCTCCCTAGAAATATTGTACCAACTTTATACAGAAACATTGCATATTTTAAAAGAGGAAAGTTATGAAAATATTAACAGGACAGCAATTCTATGGGATTACCATAGCGAAGATGCAAAGAGCCATTTATTTTTGTTGATTGGCATTGTACAGGGAGTAATAAACCCCTCCCTTCTGTCCTACTAATTCCCCGTGGGTACCGCTTTCGACAATCCTTCCATGGTTTACCACCAAAATTCTATCCGCATGTTGTACAGTGGACAACCGATGGGCTATAATAAATACCGTGCGATCTTTCATCAGATTATCAATAGCCTGTTGCACGACTGCTTCGGACCGATTATCCAGAGCTGAGGTGGCTTCGTCTAAAATTACCACAGGAGCATTTTTCAAAAATGCGCGGGCTATGGCCACTCGCTGTTTTTGCCCTCCGGACAGCAAAACACCTCTTTCTCCAATTTCCGTGTTCAATCCTTTTCCAAGTTTTCCCACGAATTCCTCCAAACAGGCAGACGTTACTGCTCGCTCTATTTCTGTGCGTGTTGCGTCCCGTTTCCCCATCAGAATATTCTCCCTGATTGTTCCGGAAAACAAAAAATTATCCTGAAAGACGACGGCTATTTTCGATCTGAGAGAGTCCAACTCCAGATCGCGGATATCATAGCCGTCTATTAAAATTTTCCCGGATGTTACCTCATAAAACCTTGGAAGTAGATTCAACAGCGTCGTTTTCCCTCCCCCGGAATTGCCGACCAGCGCAACGGTTTGACCAACTTTGATGGTTAGATTTATTTGTTCTAGAACAAATTTATCTCCATCATAGGCAAAACACACATCTCTGAACTCGATGCGTTCCATGATGTTTTTCAGGGGAACCGCATTTTTCCGATTAACAATGCCAGGTGACTCGTGAAGGAGAGAGAATACCCTTTCTATTGCTATCAGAGACATCTGCACAGAATTAAAGTCGTTGCCCATGGTTTTAATGGGTTGATAAAGCATTATGACAGCGGTGACGAAGGCCACAAAGCCACCTGAGGTCAGCAGATTTTGGGAAATGAGGCTGCTCCCCATCCATATTATAACAGCGACTCCGACCCCAACCACCAGATGCATCATGGGAGACAGAATTCCCGTTCTCTGTACCATTTTCATACCCAATTTAAATGCGTAATCCAGAGCATTGGTAATTTTATGTTTTTGGTAATCGTATAGGTTGTAGGAGGTCACAATTTTATTCCCGGCAAATGCTTCGATGTAGTGCGTTGCAATGGCAGCGCCGGAAAACACAGTTTCACTCGCAATTCCCATGATACGGTTGCGAATTTTTGTTAGTGGAAACAGGGCAATCATCAAAATGATCAGCGCAACTATTGCCAGACGCCATGAAATTACAAACAGTGCAATAATCAAAGAAACTGAATTGAAAATTCGAATGGAGAACATTTTTAGGTGATTCAGCAGTCCCCCGCAGGCTATGTCCACGTCATTGTTAAATCTCGCCTGTATTGCTCCGGAAGCATTGTGATCGAAAAACGCTGCGTCGTATCTCATTAATTTTAGGAACAGATCGTATTTTAACCCATTGCTTATTTTGGCTCCAACCCAGGAGTTAAGATAGGTGGCAATGTAGGTTAAAACACTCTGAATAAGGGCAAACATTAAAATTAGCAGTGGCATATAGGAGTTAATTATGGACTTATTCCCAATGGCCAGCGCGTCTATGTAGTTTTTGAGAGCCCAGGGTATAACAGTATCAATCATGCCCACCGGAACTGTTACCAACAGCGCCAGCAGGGCACGGAGCCAGTAAGGTTTTACGTAGCGAGCAATTTTCCTATAATTTTTAACTGCGTAGGAATTCTTTATTTTTTTCAGTGTTTTCATAAACAATATTTAAAGACTTTGTCAGTCTAGCATGTCCCAGAGGTGGTGCGCAACAATCACCTCCTCCGGAAATTTCCCGACGCACCATGGAGCGGTTTACTGGGGAGAAGTCAGGGCAAGCGGCTGTCTCTGTTCCCAAAATTGTGTTGGCGGTTGAGCAGATATAGCCGGCCGGCCTGCTATCTTTTTATTTAGATAATCTGTAAAATAATTGAAGAACAGGTCAATAACTGTTACATGATCAGCGTTTTCTGTCCGTTGTTTGGCCAGTAACACATATTTATACAACTGTTTCTGAACATCTTGACATCCTCCTGCGTCATGGGATTCACTCCAGAATACCCAAAGATAGCACAGAGTGCTAACAGCCATTTCATCTCCCCATTGGACAAAGTTTGCCACCCCCTCCAACAGAGCCCCATAGCCCCAATCCCCCGGTCTACCAAGAATAGCTGCAGCGCCCACCTTCCCTTGCCGTAGGGCCAATGTCCCCAGAGGCATTTCTGTTTCGAGGCTACCGAATATTGTCCTTCCCTCTTTGGTTCGTACATGGACATAAATTCTGTGCTCACTAAGATGTGCTGTTAATTTTTGGACAACACCTGGATTACTGTCCAGTAGTGCAAGGACTTCGCTGTCTGATCTATTCAAAAGGGTTATCGTAAAAACATAAGGATCACTCAAATCACGGGTGTAACCGGGCCCAGGATTATGCGTTATAGCAACTCGGGCTTTCTGAGCCCAATCCAAAAATGGGTACCTCTCTCCAGCCACCCAAACTGACAAATCATACTTACCGTCATTCTCCGGTATTGTAACCTCCCTAGACATCCCCGATAGTTGTCGCATGCGGGCTCCAGTCATCGCTTGTGCTTGCTGGAGCGCTTGACCTGCGACAGACCCATACGGCACCATGGTTCTTGTCGCGACGCAAAGATCTCCACACAAGGGCACCACAATTGCCGTGGACAATAAAAATTTCCTCATTTAGTTCTCCTCATTAAATTGTAGATATTGTAACGATTCTCTTACGAAAAGACAACTGTAAAGTTGCTTTTTTGAAAATAATATCGTTTAGATGGAGGGGAACCTATTTACAGCATTTCCCTAAGCTCATACAATATGTCAATGGCGTGTCTCGGGGACACGTTATCCACATCAATGGCCTGTAATTTTTGTTTTAATTTGGAATCATTTGTGTAAAAAAACTCCAGCTGATCAACGCTGAACGCATCCAGGGCGTTCTTATCTCCCTGGGCTTCAAATTTCTTCAAAAGCTCGGTTGCGCGCTTTATTATGGAGTTTGGCACACCGGCAATGCTGGCCACATGGATTCCATAGGACTTGTCCGCAACTCCGTCAATAATTTTATGATAGAATATGACCTCGTCATTCCATTCCTGAACTTTGAGTGTTTTGCACTTTATGTTTTTCAAAGAATTTTGCAAAGCTGTGAGTTCACGATAGTGGGTGGCAAAAAGTACTCGGCATTTATTAACCTTGTACAGACTTTCTATGACGGCCCAGGCGATGGAAAGACCATCGTAGGTGGAAGTTCCACGTCCCACTTCATCCAATATAACGAATGATTTTGCGGTGGATTGATTTAGAATGGTCGCAGTTTCTATCATTTCGACCATAAAAGTAGAACGACCACGGGCTATGTCGTCCGAAGCGCCGATGCGAGAAAATAGTCTATCCGTGATGCCAATAACTGCCCTGGAGGCTGGAATGGGGCAGCCGATCTGTGCTAGAATTACTAGCAGAGCGTTCTGACGTAGGTAGGTACTCTTTCCTGCCATGTTTGGACCGGTAATGAGGCAGACCTTGGAATGGGCATCAAGATCGCAGCTGTTACCTGCAAAATTATCGATGTGAAGATCCAGAACAGGATGCCGTCCGTTTTCTATCTGCAAAACGGTATCACCGGTAATGGTTGGTCGGATGTAGTTCCTTTCCAGCGATATCTTGGCAAAATTAGTGTAAATATCCAGCAGAGATAATACCTTGACCGCGCGGGATATCTCTTCCTGATGTTTTATGATTTCCTCTATAATTTCCAGATATAGCTTTGCCTCCAGCTGTTTCCATTCGGAAATGACATCCAGCAGCTTGCTCTGCAGTGTTATCAGTTCCTCTGTGGTGTAGCGCATAGCGTTCGCCAGTGTTTGACGGTGCACAAATTCAATTGGAATCTTGCTTTTTTGGGATAGTGGTACCTCTATGTACCAGCCCCATATGGCGTTGCTTCTTATTTTTAGCGTGGCTATGCCGGTTTCCTGTATGTATCTGCATTGAAGCTCAGAAATCAGTTCCTCACTGTGATTTTTCAAATATTTCAGTTCATCAAGCTGTCTGGAATAGCCATCCGCAACAACTCCATGGGGTACATTGGCGGCTGGCAGCTTTTCGACAAGTGCTTTTTTTAGCAAACCTGCCAACTCTGAAAAATCCTTCAGATCTTCCACGTGATGCTCGCCTTCGCTTGGCATTTTAATTTGCTGGAAAAGCCTCTTTATGGAACAGATAACGCTCAGAGACTCTCTTATATCTCCAAGATCTCTGGGGGAAAAGCGATTAAACTTGATTCGTCCAATTGCCCTCTCAAAATCTGGGCACTCGGACAACGTATTCCTTACTAGTTGCATAATTTTTTCATTCTTGATGAAAAAATCTACGCAGTCAAAACGTTTTTCCAGGAGATCACCATTGATCAGCGGCATAGATACTCTGGAGGCGAGAGCTCTGGACCCGAAAAACGTCATTGTTCTGTCTATTACTCCAAGCAGACTATATTCATACTCACCGTGACAGGAAGTTGTTATTTCCAAACTTTTACTGGTGGAAGGATCGATTATCAGATAGTCACAGAACGACGTTTTTCTAGGAACGGGCAGAGAGGAAAAATTGCTGCGCTGAGTTACTAGCAAATATTCCAGCACCGCCCCGCAGGAGGATAATTCGTTGTTCAACTTTATTCCAAAGCTTTCTAGTGTATCAACTTTGAAGTAGCGCTTCAATCTTTCACCTTCCACAATAGGGTTGAATTTTGAGTCCGGAAGAAAAGTCAGCGTGGTTCTGCGAATGGAAGCGATGGACTGCACAAACTTTGACTGTTCCATGATTGTAGCCATCAGGATCTCCGTTGGTGCATAGGTTTCCAAAATTGCCGGAAATTCATCGGGCAGACAGGTGTTTACGAAGAAATCCCCGGTGGATATATCAATGGCCGCAAAACTCACGGTCTTGGCTTTGTTAGTCTTGGAACAAATATCGGGCATCACAGCCATCAGAAAATTGTTCCTATTGGCGCTCAGAAGATTTTCTTCCACCAGCGTACCTGCTGTCAGAATTCTGGTGACTTCCCTTTTTACAATGGCCTTGTACCCGCGCTTCTTCGCTTCCTGCGCCTCCTCCACCTGATCGCATATGGCAACCTTCTGTCCGTACTTTACCAAACGCCATAGGTATGCATCCAGGGTTGCGACTGGGATCCCACACATCGGTATATCCTCATCCTTGTGCTTGCCACGGTGTGTTAGAGCTATGTTTAATAAGGAGGACGCAATCTTCGCATCCTCAAAAAACAGTTCAAAGAAATCTCCCATGCGAAACAGTAACAAACAGCCAGGATATTGCGATTTCACTGTCAGATACTGCGCCATAACTGGTGTTGCATCTTTTATTGTGCTGTAAAATAAACTGTCCTCTTCCATATGTGATCCAAATTTTTTTTTGCAATACACCCTCAGAATGATAGCACACCAACTGTTAGGATTCGCTGAAAAAATATTATACTTCTTTCATAACCTTCGTTCTCCAGGTAATTTTGACCACCAACACGCACACATCCAGCACGCTAGGCATGGCATCCCAGTTTCAAAATTTTTAACACAATAGATCAGTAAGATGCTAGTATGCCCCAGAAACAGAAGAGATTGTTACGTGATGAACCACAGAGCTGCAATGAAAGTTTATGCCTACGGAAAACAAAGTATCTCTCAGGATGATATTGATGCGGTCCTTGGTGTCCTCAAGTCTGATTTTCTTACGCAGGGACCGGAGTTACGCAGGTTCGAAGATGCCATCTGTGAATATACTGGATCGAAATATTGCGTGGCGGTCTCAAGTGCAACTGCAGCGCTGCACCTTTCGATGATGGCTCTGGGAGTCGGCCAAGGCGATGAGGTGATCACGACTCCTAACACGTTTGTTGCATCTGCAAATTGCGTGAGATATGTCGGTGGAGACGTAAAATTTGCCGACATAGATCCAAAAACCGCCAATATAAGTGCAGAGGAGATAGAGAAAAGCATAACAGAGAGGACTAGGGCGATTATTCCTGTGCATTTCGCCGGGCAATCCTGCGATATGGAAGCCATACATCGCATTGCTGCTGAAAAAGGAATCTTTATAGTTGAAGATGCAGCGCATGCCATAGGATCGGATTACAAAAACACTAAAGTTGGATCGTGCAAGTATTCTGATATAACCGTATTCTCGTTTCATCCCGTAAAAACTATTGCAACCGGAGAAGGTGGAGCGTTAACAACAAACGACAAAGATTTGTACGAGAAACTATTGCTTTTTCGAGGACATGGAATTGTAAGAAGCCAGGAGATAGCTGAAAAACATGGCCTATGGTACTATGAAATGCGCGATCTTGGGTTCAATTATCGTATGACAGAATTGCAGGCGGCACTTGGAGTATCTCAGCTAAAAAAGCTAGATCAGATAAAAGAAAAACGACGTCATATCGTCTCGTTGTATCGTGATTTGCTCTGCGATTTAAGAATTGGTTTTCTGGAAGAAAGAAATTATTCAAACGCCTGTTTTCACCTGTGTCCTGTGTTAATAGATTTCGAAAAATTAGGAATTAATAAGATAAAATTTGTTCGCGATCTTTTTAAAGCAGGAATCCATTCACAGATCCATTATATCCCCGTTCACCTGCATCCTTACTATCGCAATTTGGGATTGGCAGAAGGAGATTATCCCGAGGTGGAGAGATATTACTCGAAAACCATTTCTTTACCATTGTATTATGATCTATCTGACGACGATATTCACTGTATCGTAAATAAATTTCGGGAAATTATGTAATGCCAGTTGGCCAAGCCTGATTAACACTTGCAGTTTCAGCATCTTTCAGCAAAAAAGCATACTAGACTTCTTTCGAAACATTAGCTCTTCCGGTAATTCCTGCGTCGCTCCAGTGCTTGGATCCTCATATACCGCATGTACACGGCGGTCCTGCTCTTCGTCTGCTCCTAAAAATTCCTCGAAACTACTCGGTTTCGAAAGAAGTCTAATGTTATCAGCAACTGATCCTCTATACAGAGCTTGCTACTGCGGCCTCCATGCCACCTCTTCGCCTTATAAGACTCTCTCAATATCTCAGCCATATGATTAAATGTCGATGGCTTAACTCCTGTCAAACGACGAAACTCTTCATCCGACAAAGACTTTAAACTCTTGTATTTCATAAATTCCTCTTAAAACAACTATATCTTTATAACACATAATAGCGTTTCGAAAGAGGTTTAATGTTTTGGGACATAGCCTTCCTAACTCCAATGGGCAGGTTGAGTTACTTTTCCGCCTACTGTTCCCTGCAAATCAAACGAAGATTCTTCAAGATGGTCGCACTCTGATAGGTTGAGATCCCCGGCTATGTGCGCACCTGATGCAAAAGAAAACTTTTCCAATCGAGATCCACCGTAAATAATTAGGCCACCAACAGAACCACTCGAGATGGTTATTTCTTCCAAACTATTGCCTGACACATCTACCCTGCCTACCACCGCTCCATTTAGGAGACACTTTTTAAGCTTGTTACCGTAAAGATTAATACCTCCACCTATCCGCGCAGATTCCCCAAGCTCAAACACTTCCAAGGAAGACTCATGCGTAGTATACAAACTGCCAACGCGCGCATTTATTTTCACGCTTTTTAACGAATTTGGCAAAGTCACCCTTCCTTCCACTGTCCCGCTTAGAAGCCACTTTTCAAGCTTGTCACTGTCAAAATCAAGATTTCCCAGAGCCTCAAAACTACCAATCTCAGCATTCTCTCCTAGATTTATTCTTACCGAGTTAGCAGGCAGAGCTAGTGTGCCCACTATTTTTCCCCTCACTATAATGAATTCAAGCTCATTGCATTTTGACAGATCGACATTTCGGGCTATCCGCGAGGATTCCATAACTATAATACTTTTCAGGTGAGATCCAGGCGGAGCATGAACATGGTCTATGTTGTAATTTAGCACCACGCATTCTAAGTCAGCGGTATTATCGGGGGGAGTCACCTTTCCCTCCACTGTTGCTTCTATCCTAAGTTCTTCAAGACTGTCGCACATTGACAGGTCGGCGTGTCCACGCAGGAGAACATATCGTCCAAGATGAAATAACCTCAATCGAGAGCCGCCTCGGAAAACTACATCGCCAACATTACCGCCCAATACCTTGAAATCTTCTAAATTGACTGGCAAAATTAGGGGCTGTTTATTATCTATTCCTATCGTCGAAATTTTTTCGAGCTTTGTCCACTGAGATAGGTCAAAAGCTGGCAAAGGCACTTCGATTTCTATTTCCTTTAAATCGGCAAAGGAGCCAGGCCATATTACGGATACATCTCCTCGTATGGAGATTTTTTCGATATTAGAGCATCTTGACAGATCTACTTTTTTTGCCCGTGCTCCATATTCCACGGAAAGTTCTTTGACCATTGAGGGAAGAGTGAGGATGCCTCCTGTTTCCGGAAATACCCCCCCTAGACAGTACAACCTTCTCTACAGTTTCGAATTCTGTCAAGTTGAGGTCACTGCCCACAGGCCTTGTAATTACAAGCTTGCCCCCATAACTTCTAACAATATTCGACAAAACGGAGAACCACATGTCTCTTTCCGTAGATTTTGGGGCGCAGGCCAAAAATCTCTGGATAACTGGACTTTGGCAAACCCGACAGGCCAGACCAAACATTTGCTGATAAACACTACGACTGTCGCAGAAGGGCGAACGGGGGGAAGCAAAAAAACTTCCCAAGAATGACCAGTGAATATTCATCCCATGATATCGGGTATTATAGTCAACATAATCAGTACCAGGTAAATCGACCACAGAATGACCTCTGCCCACATTTAGGGCAAAATATTCATTGTCATTCACCAAAAACCGCACAATTCCGGTTTCAGTACCCACGGCAAGTTGTTCAGGACAGGTAATAACCACTTTATCAGGTCTCCAGGCAGAGAATATCTTCAAAATTTCTGCCATAGCTGCATTCCTATTAGCGGCATCTGGTATGGGTAATCCAAGAACGCCACAAATAGCATTAACTATAGAGGTATATCCACTTTGAATTTCATTTCCTGTATCTCCATCCCGATACGCAACACCGTCCAAGTGAAAAACCACGCTGTTCCAGGCCGTTCTAGCCTCTATCTCTCCATTGTTTACATCTCTCCAATATTTTCTAAAAAAAGCAACTAACTCTTGAATTCTGTCTGTTTCTGTTCTTGTCGCTAGGACATGTCCTTCTCTTGCTTTGGCACAATATTCTGCTATGGCGCGTCGAAGTTGTTCTACAAGTTCCTGTCCTGTCGAATCTGGACTTGAAGAAAAATGATCGATCATTCTTTGCCCCAGGCACAAATTAAAGAAGTGCCGAATCGAAGTCTCTACGCAATCTTGAAAAGGTCTGTTTGGTGATAATACTACGGGCGGTTGGTCAGCAAGGAAAGAAAGCCTGGAACAAAAATTATTTTGAACCGGAGTATCTGGATACATTGCGGCTGCTATTAAAGGTTTCGCAATTCTACAAAGATCTTCAAACATCATTGCAGCCAGACGGTCGTCTAGATGTTCAACATGAGGAGCAAAAAAGTCGCGGCGTACTTTTGCTTTCATCGCATCAATTCTACACAAATCAGGTTTTGCCCTCTTTCTCTTATTTACTTCAGAAAGAATTTGTGCCTGGTCCTTAGTTTTTAGGAGCATGGCCTGAATTTCGTGGAAATTTTTAGGACTAACAAGTAGCTTAAATCCAGCAACTGCGGCATCCAAGCCAGACGCTTCTTTTATAGCTTGTTCTAGACTTCGAATTGCTTTATTAAATGCAGCCGAATAGTCTTGGGTGCTTGGCAGGTTTTTGAAATTGTTTATTTTGGCAATTTTTGCATGGACTTCGTTATAGAAAGTATGAAGATCGTCTCTGCTAACCAAAACATTGAATACAAAAGCTAATACAATTTGTTCACAGAGGTATTTTTCATATTCGTATTTTCCTTCATCTACTAATGCCGACACAATTATCTGCGCTTGATTAGACAGATAACCTACTTGCTGTTCTCCATCCCAAAATATACGAAAATCCATCCATTCAGCGTCTTCAGCGCCCTTAACTTGTACTATTTGTTGTTTGCTTTCTCCTTTTTTGGGGCTGGGGTTGGGGGCACATCTGACAGAGCACCCTTCTTCCATGAGTGCTCGTAGCATTGTTATACTTATATAACATTTTGCAACCTGTTCTATGCACCGATTCTTAGTGTTTGAATTTCTAAAGAGATTATAAGTTGTAGGTTTTATTCCGAAGCCTGCTGGACTATCAAACAAACTGACGAGCAATCTCATTACGTTGTCTCCAGGAACAAAATTATTTCCTGCGTCTCTTGTTGTATTCCCATGAATATAAAGTCTTTCTAGATATCCAGTGTGCAAAATAAGCGCTCCCCAGAAAACAGAGCAATCAAGGGATAGTGATGCGGGAGAGCTTCGATCTTCTGGTGGCTTCCAACCTGAAAAAAGCAAAAATGGCTTATCGGCATCTTGACTACTGTCATCTAAAAAAACGTTCAGTGGAAGCTCCGCAAATGCCAGGTGCCCGCATAGCAAAAATATGCTGTAGAAATAATGGAAAAGCTTTACCACTACCCGTCTCCCTCATACCGGGTATAAATATATTGCCTGCAGGTAAAAATTTGTATTAACGACTCAATCTATTTTTAATCGCTTCTACGGTTGTTCTATTGTCAATTCAGCAATAACGACGTATTTTGATTCATTTCACCCAAACTGTCATTTTCCCGGCATGTATCTGGGCCGGCGCGCCGTAGATCAGCGGCATGCAACACCTGCCATGTCCAAATTGATTTGTTACGTAGACCGGAACATCAACGAGGGTTTCCGCAAATTTCCGCAGGTAGGACACGACGTCCTGGTATGAATTCTCCGGCTGTATAAATTCACCGAATAGTAGAGCCTTTATTTTAGACAATTTACCACTTTCCTTCAGATGATACATGGAACGATAGATCCACTGTGGATATGTGTGAACATCCTCCAAAAATACGATCCTGTCCTCGGTTTCTATTTCCCAGCAGGTTCCAAGACTTGCTTCCACGACGGTGAGATTGCCACCCGTTAGCGGCCCTGTCACCTGGCTGGCTCGGCGTGCGACTTCGTTCAGGGGCTGCACATTTCTCAGTTCATAGTGATCAATTTTTCCCTCCAGAATATTCAGCAGCGTACTGAATTTGTCCCTGCTAAATAGCGTTTTCGCAAGAAATACGAATAATGGCGCATGGATGGCTCGCCAGCCCCATTTCTGATGTACGAACAGATGCATGCTGGTAATATCGCAGAATCCGATCAGTGTTTTTTTCACTTCCGGAATCGGCATACGATTGAGATCGTCGATGAGCATATTGGTGCCGAATCCTCCGCGCATACACCAAATGAATCTGAAGTCTGACTGAGTCGCTTTCAAAAAATGGGCAAGCCTTTTTTCTTTTGTATCGATGAAAACGGCATTTTTCGTGGTATTTCTGATGAACGCATCCTCTGGAATGTTCACGCGATACCGATCGGCTATGGCGCGCATCAGGTTGATCATGGCAGGACTGATTCCTTCGCCAATTGTCACCACCTGCACGTTGAGATCAGCGATTCTACGACAAACAGCATCGACCTCATTGGTTTTCAACCATTCCTCTGGAGTAGACTCGATTCTTTTTTGCTCCTGCTCTGTGCAACCAACGCATAGGCACAGAGCTGCTTGGCACAGTGTCCTAGACAGAATTTTCACTGCGAACGATTCCCCCACCCAGCAGTAGATTTCCGCGGTAAAATACACAATGCTGTCCAGGCGCGACTCCATACTCCGGCTGGTCTAATTCAACGTAGTAACTATTGTTGCTTTTTCCGATGTGGGCCGTGTTTTTTTCGCTGATGGATCTGACTTTGACTTCACATACTCCCAGATATTCTTCGTTCAAAAACTTTACGTCCTTTAGAAAAATTTTTCCAACTTTTACCCCGTTTTTGTCAGACACAATCACCTGGTTTCTATTCACATCTATTCCGCATACGAAAAAGGGACCGCCGGAAAGACCGATGCCTTTGCGCTGCCCCTGCGTGTAATTGATGGTGCCGGAATGTTTACCGAGGACATTTCCAGATGTGTCAACAATGTCTCCATCAACGTAGGATCTGGTGGAATGCTGCTTTATGAAACTCACATAATCATGATTTGCAAGGAAGCAAATATCCTGACTCTCCGGTTGCTCGGACACATGAAGGCCAAAACGACGGGCCAGCTCTCTGGTGTGGCTTTTAGGATGTCCACCCAGTGGAAATTCTGCAATTTTGAGTATTTCCTGATCAACGCCGTATAGAAAATAGCTCTGATCCTTTCTCAGCTCTGCTGCCTGAAACAACTCAATTCTGTCATCACGCCTTTTTAACTGCACATAGTGCCCAGTAACGAGAATATCAGCACAATATTTTAGTCTTAGAAGATCCAAGTATCGAAATTTTATAAACCTGTTGCACATGACGCAGGGGTTAGGGGTAAATCCGCTCTCGTAGGATTCTATGAAATAATCAATAACAAACTGTTTGAATTCTATGATGCAATCCACCACCTCGTGATCTATCTTCAGGAAATCTGCCACCCGACGCGCATTGTCCACAGCTGCCTGTGATTTCGCGGATTCAAACATACGAAAGGTACAGCCAACAACCTCAAATCCCCTTTCCTTCATTAGAGCCGCGGAGGTCGAACTATCGACTCCTCCGGACATACCAACTATGCATTTCATGTGTCTCTGCCTACGTATTTGCGGTCACACAAGCCTTACCAGAAGACCATCCAAAGCCGCCGATAGCACAAGCTGACAAGCCAACCGTGATTTAGCAGCCACGCCTCTGACTCTGTCCAGAGTATCCTCCTCCGGTTCAGAGGCTTTTGGAAGCTGATCATGTAAATTCTCAACGATCACGTGGCATCCACCACAAGCTCCATTGCCTTTGCAAGCTCCTCCCAAGGGAACATGATTGTTTTCTGCCACAGTGAACAGAGTTTGCCCCTCAGAGAAAGTAACTGACATTTCCAATCCGCTTTTCGTTACAAAAATTACTTTCACGACCAAATATCCCTAGACAATAACTATGCCACTTAACAGGCGGTTAATTATATTATCGATAAATGGTCGAAACAAGTCTTCCAAAGTTTTTTTACAGACGAGAGCCTCCTCATATTTACCCAGATCCAGAGCTTTTTCCAGATTGGTCAGCTCTATTTTCGCCGTATTTTTAGCATCATCAGGAATCTCACAGATAATTATCTTCCAAAGCCTTATCATCCTCTCGGATTCGATTTTTACGTTGATATCACACGCTTGTCGCGAATCTTCTTCCCTATGGACCATGGCTTCCCGCAGCATTCCTATCATTTCATCTCCTGATAGACCATTGGACGGGTCAACGTCAATCATCTGTGACAAGTTGGTTCTTTGCTCCTGGGCTTTCACACTCAGTATTCCGTTTACATCCACGGAAAATTCCACAACTATACGAGGTCTACCAGCCGGCATGGGAGGAATTCCAATGAGCTCAAAGTGCGCCAGTGATCTACATTCGGCAGCGATGGGCCTTTCTCCCTGAACTATGTGAAACTTTATCCCTGTCTGATTATCCGCATGGGTAGTGTATTCCTGTTTTTCAACGATGGGAATGGGGGTATTGCGATGAATAATTTTGTCTACTCCGCCACCTAGAGTTTCCAGGCCAATTGTCAGTGGAACCACGTCAATCAACAGCATATTTTGACTTTTACTGGTGATTGAATCCGCATAGATGGCAGCTCCGAATGCAACAGCCTCTTCGGGACTGATATCATCGAATATCCTGATTGGAAAATGTTCTCGCACTGCCTCTTTAATCAGATTCAGCCTGGTCATGCCACCAACCAAAACAACGCCATCCAGCGCGGATGCATCAAGGCGAGCATCCCTGAGTGCTAGATCTGCTATCTCCAGGCTTTTTTGTATGAAATTCTTGGAAACTTCTCGCAGAACATTTCTGGACAATTTAAATTCATAGTTTTTATTTTCTAGAACGCAGTTTTTTGCAATTTCCGGAAGATCTCCCAGCTGTTCCTTGAGGGATTTTGCAACCAGTTTCCCAGAAATTCTACTATTGAGTGGAAGATTCTCGATGCCCTGGAGCTGAAGATTATAATCAAGAACCGCATTGTCAATGTCATCTCCTCCGAGATAATTATCTCCTCCGGTGGTCAAAACCTGAAAAATTCCATCAACCAAACGTAGAACGGAAAAATCAAAGGTGCCTCCACCGAAATCATAGACTGCGAAAATACCGCTGTTTTTCTTCTCAAGCCCAAAGGCAATGGCTGCAGCAGTGGGTTCGTTTATTAGACGCAGAACTTTGATGCCAGCAATGGCTGCCGCTTGCCTGGTGGCCATCCTCTGCGGATCGGAAAAATGCGCAGGAACAGTCACCACGGCACCGGTTATTTGTCCAGCCAGATACTCTTCGGTACTTCGCTTCAGGTATGACAGGATATCCGCTGATATTTCCGTTGGACTTCTACCGCAAATTTTTTCATTTGTTCCAATGAAACGTTTGATCGAGAACACGGTGTCCTCTGGATTGACTTCGTCGCCGGGGACGACGTTTCGCCCAACCACCGTCTTACCATTCGTGTAACTGACCACCGAGGGAGTCGTAACGCTGCCGTTGATTCGGACGGATACCGGCACACCATCGCAAAGACGCGCCACGACCGACTCGGTTGTTCCAAGATCTATCCCAATAGTAGGCATAGGCACTTAAGCTAATCTTTCTGACCAAAAAAAAGTATAGCAGATTTGAGAAAATTGCATAATGAGATATTTTAGACTGCAACGCGCTCCCTATGCACTGGAATCCGGATAGCCGATTCGACGGAGCTGGTGTGAAAAAGATCCGTCAGGTAACTGTCTCTCCGAGATTGACAGATTTTATGTTTTTTTCGCCGTGTTAAAAAAAACTTTTCCGCTCTTGACACGAAACATTTATATGATATAAACTAAAACATTCTTAATTAAGAGGAGAAAAAAACGTGAAAAGAGTTCTGATGGGAGTATTCAGCAGTGCTACACTATTTCTGCAAGTCGATGGAGCGCGACATTGGCCGCCGCCGATGGACCAGCAACAGCAAGAGCAAATGGCATTGCGGAGTAATGAGTCATGGGTGTGGCAGTACGAGGGCGGCAGCCTTGCGTATTACCTGACTGTTTGGCAAGGTGGTCCGGTTCCACCTGAGGTTTTTCACGTCCTTTTAGATGTCTTTATAGAACATCCGTATTGGGTTGTAGCCGCGTTTGATGATTATCGGATGACGTCCGTGGCAAAGCTTAGGGATCGTGGAGGCGACCCAAACCATTATGATACTCTTGAATATCCGCTTTCGGAGGCTTTTCCTATGTCGTCCGCTTTTAGGACTGTTTGCTTTTTTGTTCAAGACTATATGAAAAACAAAACGGGCCATCCATATTGGGTTGTGACATCATATGAAATGCGTGAGTTCATACCAAGGCCTGCTGGGTGTGGAGGCGATTCGTACTATATTGATAATCCTGAGCAGCTGCTTTCGTGGGGTACTACTCAGGCGTCCACTAAAGGGATTGTATGCGTTTCGGATCGTATCGCTTTTGATGAAAAAACGGGCCATCAACATTGTGTTGTGAGCATATTTAATGATCTGCTGCAGGTCAGTGTAAAGTGTGGTGGTCGTGGAGGCAACCAAAGCCATGATGATATTAGAGATACGTTCACATGGGCTCGTACTCCGCTGGCCCGTTTAGGGCTTGTTCGCACTCATGTCAACAACAATCTAGACAAAGACAATACGCCGGAATGTTCAGAAGGTTACCGTAGCTACCAGTTGCTTTGGCTTGATAAGTATGGGAAACTTCTCAAAGAACTTGGCGGACATGAATAGTTTTTTGGGGACTAAATCGTGGCTGCTGTGCAGGTCAGGAAACATCAGTGTGATGGGCCCTGGTCGCAAAAGATCGAGATGTTCTCCATGTTTTTGCTGAGTTGTGTAAATCCAGCAAGCAGTAGTGATTTCGCAAGAAATTGTCGCGCGGCCAGTATCGGAAGAACGGAAGTGTCTCCATCACTGGCCCTGCCGAGCCATCTACGAAGTCAGCACGGTAGGCCAAGGGACGTGGGGAAGGACAAAAAGGTCTGACTATTGACAAGATCTATTCTCCGACAGGCATACCAAGGAGCGCCGATGTGTACAGGTACGCGTCAAATGGACGAAGATCTTCCAGTGATTCTCCGATACCAATGGCAAGAACGGGGAGATTGTATCTAAGCACGAGAGGAACAATAGCGCCACCTTTGGCAGTTCCATCGAGTTTTGTAACGATGAGTCCATCGACACCAATGTGTCTGAGGAATACGTCCACCTGGCCATGCACCGACTGCCCGGTTAATCCATCAAGCACAAGAACAACTTTGTGGGGAGCGGATTCGTCTAGTTTTTTGATTACTCGTTTAATTTTTTCCAGTTCATCAAGGAGATCGCAGCGATTTTGCATGCGACCGGCAGTATCGATAAGCACCAAATCGTTGGCATTTGCTGAGGCCTGCTTCAGAGCATCATAGACGACACCAGCAACATCTGCTCCTTCCTTTCCTATATAAATATTCGTGGAGATTTTTTCACTCCAGTACTTTAATTGATCGATGGCAGCAGCTCGAAATGTGTCGGCAGCAACCAGCAGTGGTTTATATCCCGAAGTTTTAAAAATATGGGCGATTTTTGCCACTGTGGTGGTCTTTCCGTTTCCGTTGACTCCTATAACCAGGATTATTTCAGGATTATGGAGAAGATTCTCCCCAAAGAAACGGCTCTCGTAGGGTTTTAACAGAGAGCAGATTTCGCTGACCAGAAATTGTTTTACCTCAAACTCAGTGGTTTCCCTGGGAAACTTCCTGCTGGAGATTTTCTTAGCCAACTCGGCTGCCGTTTCAACTCCAAGGTCTGCCATGATAAGAGCCTCTTCGATTTCCTGAACAAAATTATCGTCCACCTTCTTCCCAGCGAGGGAAATTGAGATCTTTTCAGAAGTTCTATGAAAAGCGTTCTTAATTTTGTCGAAAAAAGCCACTACTATCACCTCTCTGAGATTGGATGCCCAACTATGATCTTGCCATCAACGAAGTCGCAATGGAATAGATACTCTCTGCCGACGACGAGTTTGTTCAGTGATTTGATCGGCAAAAAAGAATTAGTTTTTCCACTAAATTGATCCTCGGCTAGAATAATCAAATCTCTACCGATCTGCTCCGACAGTTTTTTGCCAAGAATATGGACGGCCAGTTCTCCAAGTTGCTGGGCTCGCTGTTTTATGATCCCACTATCAACCTTTGGCATGGAAAAAGCCGGAGTCCCTCGCCTTGGAGAAAATGGAAATATGTGGAGCAGTGACAACTGCGCTCCTACAACGAGCAGCTTCGTGCGATCGAACATTTCGTCAGATTCGGTCGGAAATCCAACGATCAAATCCGCTCCAAAAATCACATCTGGACGAATGTTTAGAATTCTTTCGTTTAGTTCGATAACCTGGTGGCGTGTGTGCCGGCGCATCATGCGCTTCAGAATCATGTCATCCCCTGATTGTATGCTTTCGTGAATATGTGGCAGCAATTTTTCTTCTGATTGAATGAGTTCCACCAAATCATTACCTATGTCAGCAGGATCCAGCGAAGACAATCCAAGCCTTGTGAGGCTTGGTAGATTTTTCAGAAGGTAGCGTATCAGATGGGCTAGATTATGTTTGGAATTTTGATCACGCCCATAGGAGGAGATGTTAACCCCTGTCAGAATAATATCTCTATACCCCTTGTTGAGGAGAGATTTGGCTTGACTCAGCACCTCATCCTCGGGAAAACTCACGTTATCTCCACGGGTTAATCTGACGATGCAGTAGGTACATTTCTGATCACATCCATTTTGGACCTGAAGAAAGCCGCGCACTTTTTGGCAGCCGGGAGTTGAATTAACAATCTCCACTCCACTGTCTCCAGCATATTTTAGATACTCTGACTTTGATAGTTTAGTTTTGTTCGAAATAATCCCAGCAACCCCGTCCATATGAAGGTAACGCCCTGGACGAAGCTCTGATGCGCAGCCGGTTAATATTATCCCAACATTGGGATTTTCTCTTCTGAGTTTGCGTATGGTCTGACAGAGTTTTCGCTCCGCTTCAGCTGTCACAGCACAGGTATTTATCACCACAAAATCTGCAAGACCCAATTCTCGCACAAAGCCGCCTATTAGATCTGACTCACATGCGTTCAACCGGCATCCAAAATTTATGACATTGGAGTAAATCACAGTATCTACCGTAGTCTACAGCAATTGTCGCAAATATTCTCCCAGATGCGAAATACCAATCCGATCCTGCTTCATGGTGTTCCGATCCCTGACTGTGACATCCATGTTCTTTAGACTATCGAAATCCACTGTTACGCAGTAGGGTGTACCGATTTCGTCGTTTTTCGCATACCTTTTCCCAATGCTTTGTCTATCCTCATAGGCGACTATGTATTTTCCCCTCAACTCATTAAATATGCTCCTGGCCACATTCTCTATCTCTACGCTGGATTGCAGAGGAAGTACCGCGACCTTTGTTGGGGCAATGCGGGGCGCGATATTGAGAAAAAAGCCACTTGGGTGCGCCTTATCCTTGCAATAGGAGTTACATAGCACGGCTAGCACAGCCCTGGTTAGTCCGGATGACGGCTCAATAACATGCGGAATAAATCTCTCGTTGCTCGCCTGATCTAGATACTCCTGCTTTACGCCGCTGCTCTTCTGGTGCTGAGCTAAATCGTAGTCACACCTGTGTGCTATTCCCTCCAGCTCGCTGAATCCATTTCCAGAAAACGGGAACTTGTATTCAATGTCCGTGGTTCCATGACCATTTCTGGCATAGTGTGCCAGCTCCTCCGGGCTATGTCTACGGATGTTTATTCTAGCACTGTCCAGTCCCAAATCTTTCCACCAGCACAGTCTATTATCCAGCCAAAATTCCTGCCATTCAGCAACCTCATTACCGGAACAAAACCACTCTAATTCCATCTGTTCAAACTCACGTGATCTGAATATAAAATTGCGAGGAGTAACTTCATTCCGGAACGCTTTTCCTATTTGAGCGATTCCAAAGGGGATTTTTGGTCTCACACTGTCCAGCACATTTTTGAAATTAACAAAGATCCCCTGTGCAGTTTCCGGTCGCAGGTAGGCCACGCTCTTTTCTTCCACGACAGCTCCAACCCTGGTTTCAAACATTAGATTGAATGCCTTTGGAGACGTCAGAGTTCCAACATCAGTGGTATCCGGAGCAACCACACGAATATATTGGGAAGTATCTAGGTCGGTTAGCAAAACTCTGCGAAATTCCTCGATTTTTCTGCGACCACATTTTTTTAATTTATCAGCGATGTTTTGGATATCCTCTTCCTCGAAAAACGCAAACGCCTTCCCGTCTGCATCGGTTCCATCCGACTTAATAGGCAGGTACACAGCTAGCTGATCAGCACGGTAACGAATCTTGGTGACACGACAGTCCACCATGGGATCCGAAAAATTGCTGGTGTGTCCTGAGGCCTCCCAGACCAACGGATGCTGTATAATCGAGCTGTCCAATCCCAAAATTCGGAGGGGATTCCCATTTTTGTCCAGTGGCGGACACTCCACAATTCTATGCCACCAAAGATCTCGAATGTTATTTTTCAGCGCGACTCCCAATGGTCCATAGTCCCAGAATCCATTCATGCCGCCATAGATATCGGACGTTTGAAAAATAAATCCCCGGCGTTTACACAACGACGCTATATCACTCATCATGTCCCTGTTCCTCACTCTTTTGGCCCGCCGCACAGCAGAGCAACACCACCGTATTGTATAATATGTGCCGACGGATTGCTATCCTGTCAGGATATCTCCCAGCAGCCGCAGATCTTCCGCCAAACTAGGATTCTCTTTCACAGATTCCTCAATTTTCCTGACGGCATGCAACACAGTGGTATGATCTCGTCCCCCAAAACTTTTACCGATCTCAGGCAATGACATGGACGTAAGCCTTTTAGCTAGGTACATGGCAACCTGCCGTGGCAAGGAAACCTGTCTTGCCCTTCTGGTGGAGGACATGTCGCTTAGCTTGATTGAATAATGCGATGCAACTTTTTTTTGGATATCCTCAATGGTTATCCTTCTGTCGTTGGTGCGCAGCAGATCTGACAGAACCTCGCGGGCACTTTCTACGGTAATTTCGCATCCCACAAACATGGCATTGGCAACTATGCGATTAAGTGCCCCCTCCAATTCTCTTATGTTAGCTGTTATTTTGTGAGCCACAAATTCCAAAACTTTTCCGGGAATTTTAATGGAACAGGAGGCTGCTTTTGATTGGAGAATCCCCAATCTCAGCTCATAATTGGTTGGATGGATATCAGCCACCAGCCCCCATCCAAGTCTGGATTTTAACCTATCCTCCATGCCATCCAGATCCGATGGAGACTTATCTGCAGAAACGATCACCTGCCGATTATTATCCACCAAAGCATTAAACGTATGGAAAAACTCCTCCTGTGTTGAATCTTTTCCACAGATGAATTGTATATCATCTATCATCAACACTTCTACCGCGCGAAACTGCTCCTTGAACGCCATCATGTCTTTGTATCTCACCGATTTTATAAAATGGTACATGAACTTCTCTGCGGACATGTATACCACGTTCCTTTTGGGAGATCTTGCTCTTATATTCCAAGCGATGGCATGCATTAGATGTGTTTTGCCCAACCCCACAGCGCCATACAAAAATAAGGGATTGAATGCCACTTTGTCCGACTCTGCCACCCGCAGTGTAGCTGCATAGGCAAATTCATTGGGTTTTCCAACCACGAAATTTTCGAATGTAAACTTGGGATCCAGAGGAATTCCTAAAATCTCCTCGGATTTTAGCTGCGTCTCCTCCTGCTTTGGCGGCATAGACTTTCGCGAATCAGTTTTTTCGATAACAGTCGGCTTTACGGACGCCACAAAAATTTCCAGGGCTCTAATTTCTTTGCTTTCCTTTTGACAGAACCTTAGTATGGCATCCTGATAGTTGTTCACCACCCAGTCCCGCAAAAACAGGCTGGGAGCTTTTACATACAGCACCCCAGAATGCAATTTGTCCACAGACAATGGTGATATCCAGCTGTTTACTATGGGACTTCCAAACTCATACTGTAAACTGCGATAAACAACAGCCCATATTCTTGCTAAGTCTGACTTGTCCATCCCAAATTCCCATCTACCGGAACGGGACCCTTCATTTTGCTGATTTCAACAACCTGCTGAGGCGGGAGATTTTTCTATCGGCGGTATTTCGATGCAAAACACCCTTTGTTACCCCCCGATGAATCTCCGATTGAACCGAAGAAAAGCTGGACGACTCATTCCCGGATCCAAGACTCGCAATAAACTTCTTCACGAAGGTTTTTATACGACTAATTCGACTTTTATTCAGTGAGGCTCTCCTCTCACTCTGCCTCATCCTTTTTAACGCTGATCTATGATTGGCCATTTTACTCCTACATTATCTTACTCTCTCTGTGCCTAGTCTTTGATCTTTACTCCATGAAACAAAGGGAAAACTACCCCCTGACATGGAAGCTCTCAAAGTACTTAGCCACTTCCTCTAGTAGAAGTTTATCAGAAAAGATTGGATGTTCAACTATATTCTCTTCCCTATCTCTACATTTTTGTAGAACCACCGCTTTTACACCGAGCTCTGCGATTTCCTTCAGCGCCGCTATGATTATATCCATTTTCATTTTTTCATAGACCGTCATTCTGGCTTCAAATGATACCCCTGACGCCACCAATGCGTTCAGGCTATCCAAAGCCGCTTGCCCACTTCCTTTTGTGCAGGTTATTTCCTCGTAGTTACTAAATGCGTACTTTACATCAAAACCCACCCAATCTACAAATGGTAGTATTTGAGCAAACCTACTGGGATAGGCTCCTGATGTATGAACCCCTACCTTAAATCCCATTCTCTTGACTTCATCCACTGCCTCCAAAAGACAACTCTGAACCAGCGGCTCTCCTCCACCGAACACGACAGCTTCCACGAACCCCTTGCGGGCCCTCAACATATTTAATACGTCTTCCCAGGGAAGCGATTCTGTCGGCAATATGGTTTGCAGATGTTTATTATGACAATAACAACACCGCCAATTGCAGCCCTGGAAAAACACCACAGTTGCAAGATGCCCTGGATAATCTATGGTGGTGAGGGCAACTACCCCTCCAACAAATAATGTTTTACCCACTATTCATCCTTGAATACCCAGCCTCCGCATGTTTGCTTTTCATCAAAACATACTCTTTCCGCTTGTTCACCTTTTTTCCCAATATTAAAATCATCCACCGGCCGATGATAACCCATCACACGGGTCCATATCTCACACCTGCTGCGTTCTTCATCCCGTAATTCCACTGTTGCCGTTTCCTTCATAGCTTCCCTCCACCAATTGAAAGATTTTATTATACCGCAGCAGAAGGATTTTGTCTAGTTCTGCTTTTCGTGGGGACTGCCCTATAAGTATAGCAAAATGCGGAAAATCCACTGATTTTACAATGAGTTATGTCTCTATCAGAAACATCGTTCAAAATTGACGATTTTGTTGAATATTCAAGAGTTTTATCTAATCATCGATATCTCTATAGGGCAAATCCAAAAATCTTGTTGCGGTTTCAAAAGACGGATCGATTCATTATCACTGTATGGATTGGAAACACATCTATGAAATCATGGTCGCCAGTCGCGCCACCTACACAGAATTCAAACAGCTCTGCGTTTGGAATAAAGACAACGGCGGTATGGGAAGTTTTTATCGCAGCAAACACGAATTGATTTTCGTTTTTAAAAACGGAACGGCGAAACATACGAATAACTTCGAACTTGGCCAGCATGATCGCTATCGAACAAATGTTTGGGATTATGCGGGAATGAATAGCTTTTCTTCTCGGGATCAGGAAAGTGATTTGCTCAAAATGCATCCGACGGTTAAGCCGGTAAAACTCGTGGCTGATGCAATTCTCGACTGCTCTCTCCATGGTGAATTGATTTTGGATTTGTTCGGAGGAAGCGGAACGACTCTCATTGCCTGCAAAGAAACGGATCGCAGATGTTGCATGATGGAATTGGACACAAAATATGTGGATACAATAATTCGCCGTTGGCAGAAATATACAAACCAAAAAGCGATTTTGGAATCGACCGGAAAAACATTTGAGGAGGTTACATCATGTCTCTAATTTCACAGGCAGAGTGGGCTCGGCGACAGGGATTTTCGAAGCAATATGTGGGTAAGCTCATATCCGAAGGAAAAATCAAACTCGTCAACGGCATGATTGATGAGCAAACTGCAAATTCAGTCCTTACGAGACAACGCGATCCAAATCTTCCGCTGCAGAGGAAAGGCGGCGGAACCTATGAGCAGCGGAATGAAATGCACGACCTTCTCGTAAAAACAAAACTGAAAAACGAAATCGAGCGCGGGAAACTGCTGGAAGCAAAAGTCAAATCCGAAATGGGAGAATTGGTGTCGGCAGAAAAAGTACGCAATGCCATGTTCGCTAAAGGTCGAATTATCCGCGACGGCATGATGAATATTCCGGATCGCATTTCTTCGCTGCT
>JAIROP010000042.1 GCA_031257475.1 Holosporaceae bacterium | reverse complement strand
CTTCTCTGTGTTGGTCGGGGGTTGGGGGTGTGTGGGGGCCGGCCGGGCCCGGCCGCCGCCCCCGCGAATTTTTAGTAGAAGAGTAAAATTTTCGATTTACATAGGGCAGAAGAGCTTTGCGGTAATTTTATTTCATATTTTCAATAAACAACCCCGCCGCTTGCTGTGGGGTTGTTTATTTTACTGTGTGGTAATGGAGCTGCTCGAAGTTTTTTGTAGTAACGCAGTGTACGAGTTTTTTTTATGTTAGATTACATCGAAAGAGGTATCTCGTTTAATAAAGAAGGCGATGGTATGCGCGCAGATTTTTCGTCCTATTTCAGAGGTCAAATGCCACAGGTTTTTTTGCTCTGATGTACTGAATTTTGAATCGATTGGTCCGTTACCCGATGACAGATTCTATGTTTTTGGAATAGTCATCCTGCATGTTTTTCCGCAGAGGTGTAGGCAATATTACTCCCTTTTTATATGGATCATTTTCCCAGATAAAAACAATGATTCACTGGATAGCAGAATAGAAGCTGCGTTGCTTAACTGGAAGCTTAATGGCGTTACGGAAAACTGCTACGCCACACAAACCAGGTGAAAATCTTCCCGCGCTTTTACCGTGGAGGATGCACACCTACCATCCTCCTCGTCGTTGTTCAATGTTAGCTCGTTACACGTTGCCATAATCATTCAGTTACAAAGGGGAGAATCTCCCAAATATCCCCTATGCATTATCATACCCGACAAATAAAATCTTCTTTGTCGTCTTTCGCCTCTAAATCTTCCCATTGTGTTTTTGCTCCTAGTTCTATTAGTTTCTGGATCACCTTTCTATCTTTTGCCAATTTAAACGGGGTGTTTCCGTCGTTGTCTGTCGCATTCATATCCGCTCCGGCTTTAACTAGCTCCTGGACCACCGAGGCATATTGAGCATAATGAAGCGGGGTTTTGCCGTATTTGTCTTTCGCATTTACATCTGCTCCATCCTTATATAGCTCCCGGACCACCTCGGCTATTTGCGCACAATGAAGCGGGGCTTTGCCGTCGTTGTCTGTCGCATTCATATCCGCTCCGGCTTTAACTAACTCCTGGACCACCGAGGCATATTGAGCACAATGAAGCGGGGTTTTGCCGGCGTTGTCTGTCGCATTTACATCTACGTTTTCCTCAATTAGCGCCTGGGCCACCTCGGCGCTTTTCGCATAATGAAGCGGGGTTTTGCCGTCGTTGTCTGTCGCATTTGTATCCGCTCCGGCTTTAACTAGCTCCTGGACCACCGAGGCATATTGAACATAATGAAGCGGGGAGTATCCTCTATAGTCTTTCACAGTTGGATCTGCTTTATTGGCAAGTAGCACCTGGACAATCTCTTGATTTTGAGCGAATAGTGCAGTAAATAAAGGCGTTCGTCTTTCTTTGTCTGGGTGATTAACGTCTGCTTTTTTCTCGCACAACAGACGTGCTACAACTGCAGATTTCACGAGAAACAATGGCGTTCGGCCATAATTCAACGTTGTGCTGTCGACATTTATGTGTTTACTGTTCAGTAATATCTCGACAATCCCGGGGTTGTCGTGAAAAACAGCTACCCCAAGAGGAGAGAGCTCCCTAGTTTCTCCTGGAGTCATCCCTAATGTGTCTACGCCGACTTCAAGGTCGTCTGCCAAGCGAACGATTTTTTGGACCGCTTCCTTATGTCCTTGTTCGACGGCCATGTGAAGCGGCGTAGTTGTTTTTGGATCAGCAGAAGGTAATCCATAATTAGCAGCAATTTTTATTGATTCTTCCAGAAAAGAACACGCGAGATGAACGATTGGTTTTGCCTTGCGGAATAAGGGCAATAGCCTAGGATTATAAAGGTAAAGTTGAATGTTTGCCAGGTCTTCGTAATATTCTGTTTCTCTCTTGTATTCTTCAATGCTTTTATTTTGTGCTTTAGCAGCGCTGATAAACGGGTGAATATTTGTATAATCAGAGGGATTTGGTCTGGGTAATATGTCTTCTATCCGTTGGACAATAGCCTCGATCCCGGGGAGCGGCATTACTTTCTCCAAACTACTCAATTTCTTTAACAGATTGTCTGCCTGATATTCTGGCGCAGCGTCCATTGCGCCCTTTATCTCATCTAAATGATCCTGATCAACGGCCTTTTCTACAGCTAAAGCACTCAGGAAGTCTTCAAGGAACTGCCAGCTGCTTGAATGCTTGCCTTCTCTTATCTCTCTGAGCAGCTTGCGTACTGGTGAATCGAATAATTCGCGCCCCAAGCCAGGCGGTAATTGCTCAACGCGAACAGGGTCGGGTTGGTCAGTATTCCTGTAAACGAAAGCCCGGGGAAAGGCCGCTGCCCTTTCAAACGGCAAAGCTTTGGATTTAAACAATGGACATAGGAAAGAAAAAGGTAATGTGTGAAATGTCTGCTTCGGAGTGCCCACTCCTACCGAGCTTAATACAGCTCCAATAGCAGCAGACGACAATTCTGGATCATGCAAGTATAAGGGAGAATGATGTCTATACACCTGGGCTTCCGTCTCTGACAAATGAGGGCAATCCTCTTTTTTTTCTCTCCACTCATAGACAAGCTGGTTTTGCCTATCGAGTAATGCAATTGTTTCTCCAGAGCTGGTGGTATAAAATGGCACGACCCCCAGTATAGTAGATATTTCTTCACAGGAGACCCATGAAAATTTTGCCCTCTTGTCATACAAGGGCAAAAGGTTTTCTCCTGGATCCCGAAAAATCACACAATAAACGTATATTGCTCGGGACATTAATTTGGGCGTCAAAATATCAGATATTTTTTTGTTAGCTTGAGGTCCAAAAACAATTTGCGCTAAACCGTTCACTATTAAAGTCCGAAACATCCCCCGCAGAGCAATCAGGGCAGGCTCATTGTTAGTGGCGTCAGCCATTTTGTTTCGGAGGATCTTCACATAATCACGAGATATATTTCCCTGGATGGCTCTGACAATAACACTCATGTTTTCCTCCTCCAACGGAGGAAAAAATAGGTCACGATAAGACGGATTTTGCAGCGCAGAATGGACAAAAAAAAGTTGCAAACGATCTATGTCTTTCCGCATCATATAGTGTTTGGCGTGAGCACATTCGTGCATAATTGTGGAACCCTGGTTTTTAATGTGCCTTTCGGTCAATGCCACTCTGTGCTCATCAGGATTATAGCTAGAGCACTCACGCCTTTTATTACAGACACCTTGGCCACTCCAGAGACGCTCCATCTCTGCCGGCCGGGATGTACTTTGTTCATTAGGAATTTTTGAAATTTTTATTGGCATGTCCTTATCGGAAACGAACGCATATTCAGTGCTATTCAAGAGCTTAGCTGTTACCATAGCCCTAAATAGTTGATAACCGGTACGATTAGAGAGTATTTCCCCGACTCTGACTTTAAAATCTTCAATGTCACTCGGATCAAGACCTCCCAGATCAAACAATCGATCCTCTCCGTCGCATAGAGAGCCTATTAGCTGATTTCTTACATTAGTATCTTCTCTTACCCTTGAGTACCGATGATCAGTACCACCCGAAATTCCGTCCGTCACAACACCATCATAGTAGGCCCATTGACCGCTCAACAATTCTGTCAATTTTTGTTTTTTCTCCGGGTCATGTATTTCGCCTGCAACCGCTGTTGCGTATTCATTTAGGGCTGTACATGACTCATCCACCACCAGCTGATTGGTTCTTTCGTCAAAACACCTATAACCTAATTTCTCTCCAAGCCTGAGAAGCTGAATAAGAGAGGTTTGCGACGGAATGGTTGAGCTATCGAGCCTGAAACCATTCACAGTACAGTAGTCGACTATCTCTTGTGTAAACTCTTGCCAACTCGCTATTACCGTAGGATTCGGTGTCAATTTTAGATCCACGGCGGATCGCACCCTTGAGGGTCTCATACCACTTACACTGTTAGCCGCAAGTTGCGCCGCAGAAAGCACTTCGCCGAGCACTAATAATATCGCTCTATTGGATACACGCATTTTTTCTCCAGTCCATGTTTTGGGCATAAATTGTGACAAGAAAAACAAAAAAAGAATCAGGGCTGAAAAAAACCCTCAGCCCATATTTCAAAGAAGAATTATAACCAAAAACAAAAAAGAGTCAAGGAGGGCAAGAAAAAAATCCACTCATGCCATTTTTTGAACAAAATAGCTGTAATTGTCACAAAGTTCGTCGCCTTTCAGAAAAAATAATACTGAAGGAGAAGGTGTCTTACCCTCCCTGGTAACTACATGAAAAAACCTGCACACTGCGTTAATCAACCTAGTTGCTCATCACAAACCTCGGCAAATCTTGAATCAATGGTTTTGCCTCGATCTTGATGCGCCCAAAGTGCGGTAAATCCTGTCCAATTCCTGATTCCGCTCTGCTTCCGGTAGCTCTGCGGCCCTAACGCCAGCCCGTATACCGGCAATAACTAGGATCATTTTTTCCTGCAAACCTCGGTTTTTCAGTTTTTTCGAGAAATTGTCATATTTTTTCAAAACAGATAGCAATCTCTCTTGGTAGAGCCTTTGTGCTGCTAATTCGATAAATGTAAATCCAGAACAACGCATGTACGTAAAGGCTTGATTCTCGGGTCCCTCGTGAACTATTATTCTATCAAGTAGCGTGTTAACAACATCAAAATCCACTTTTTCTCCGTACGTCAGCAGAGCTGTTACCGCAGTATCGTCCAGAGTCCATTTCGTGCTCTTTATGATTGAGCCAAAACTATTGCGTATGCTGCGACGAGAGTTTTCATCTGGGAAGAATGTATCCGCGTGTTGCAACTGGCCAACCAAATTCGTCCCTATTTTTATCTGTTTCTGCTTGCTGGTAAGTATGCTTAACATCTCTCTACCAGATCTAGTCATAGCAGCAACTATCGGAGGTACGAAAGTCAATTCATCTGTAGCCCAAAAGTCAGTTAGTCCCGACGCATCGACCATCGCTTTAAAAGTACTTTGCTCCGTTTTGCTGTCGCCCATAGTTGCAGCGGCCAAGCACAGTGGAGTCCCCATACAGAGTTCCATGAATTTGTCGCAGTACTCAGCCAATGGCACATGTCGATTTACTTCGTCACGAAAACGGTCGGGGTAGTTTTTTATGAAAAACATTAAAGGATGCAATGCATTGTTTGTCAGAAAAAACATCGTGAAGCTCCCGTCGTAATCCGGGATTTCCAGTGCAGTTACTTTCTTAGCGTCCATTTTCATAGTATCCATATGTTTGATAACGGCGTTTACTACCACAAGATCTTCAGTAAGCAGCCCAAGCCTAAACAATTTCCCGTAAACATTCATATTTACCAGAGGAGTCAACAAGAAATGCAAAAGCGTGACAACTTCCCAATTACCCCATCTTCCAGCTAATACGTTTTCTTCCAGAATTGCAACTACACGATCCTCCCTCGTCGCTCTCATTTCACGTCCCGTTTCTCTCCTATGCTGGTCAGCCAGGAACGCTACGACTCCTTCTCTAGCTGGACGGTCCATTTCTCCTCCTTCGGCTCTAGCCACATCACGAATCAGATCCAATTCCGTCTCACCCAGGCTCTTGATATACTCTTCATACACGGCTCGCCATTGTATTTCAACTATTGTGGATTCTGGTTTGTATAGTGTCACCGGGTCAAAATCTTTTGGCAGTTCCCTCCATATCCTATCGGGCCTTGAATCCGCGAACATTGTTGCAACTTTATACCTGTTCCTCCCTGCCCGATGAAGTATAACGAGCAAGGGATGCATGCAGGACACAGCAGTTCCTGGGGTGCCGGAAAATTTGTAGCAAGGTGTTTCTGGAATTTGGATCCCTAGGTTCACATAGGGTCCGCTGCTCAGTAGTCCGCACACCAGCTGATCGTTTTTCTCTTCCAAAAGGAAAAGCAAACTCTTCAGCAATAGCTCACTTTCATTCGCCCCCGCCTGCGCTAAAGGTAGCAGCATTTGTGCTAGTCTTCTATGCTGCTTCATCAACTCGATCATATTCAGAACGCAACCTTCGCTATGCGTCAGGCAACATCCAATGTCTGCGATATATCTGGGCATCGCGTCACCTTCCCTAACCCTCCCAGATACAATGTTCAACGTCAGGCAGCAATTCGGAAAGTGGTTTCTGGTTGCCACATGGTCAAGGCTCACTTCTATCCCCGTAAGAGCAAAGCAGTTTCTCCCGTGAGTCTCCAAGATTGTTCCGACCGCCCTTTCAAATCTTTGCACATCAGCTTGTCCTTCGGGGCTTAGTACCTCCAAATCACTTGCTACCAACAACGCACCCCTGACCATTTCTGCCGCCCGCACTTCCTCTTCGGATAGAGAAAAGTCTTTAGGCGCACAAATATCCACACTCCGACCGGTCCCCTGTTTCTTGGGCATTCTCCTCATAGCATTACAGTCGTTGCATTGTATTAGAAACACCGAAAGCGCAGTGCACCACAGCCATTTCACCTTTTTCATAATAATCTCCTTTTATGCTACGGATCATACCATTGGTAAAAAAAAGTTGTCAATCCCCTCTTTGTTTTTTGTAAAGAAAACGAAAAACCTGGGAATGTTTTTTTTGATTCTTGGGAATTTTCTTTGTGCAGTCGGTGAAAAGAGGACTCGCGACCCAATCCTTTTCAAGAATGTGCTCTGTCACCGCGCCACAGTGGCACAAATCCTACGTAACAGCCTGACGCATTATTTTTCCATTTTTTGGTGGGTGTCAAAAAATACAGAAAGTCATGTGCATCAGTGAAAATTTCATGCATTTGCACTAAATTCGCTTAGTATTTACTGCAGCTTCTACACTCCAGCTCTGAATACGCAGATCATTGTGGTCGCAGACAAATTTACTTATGTTATCAGTAATATTACCAATCATTAATTCGTCCTGGACCAGCGGATCATAGACTGTATGCATATATTCTATAGACCTATTACAAAAGGTATTTTTCCGCCTGAGCCCGATGGACTCCAAACGGCTTTAGCAACAGGTATAATGATAGGTCCTGTTAGTGAAATGTGGAAAATTTTAGGAAAGTTGTATAAACCTTATAAGTATTCAAAAATGAGGTTTATACAACGATGGATTATAACATACCCGAAGAAGCGTTTCAAAAGATTTGTGGAAGCGGTATTTTATTTGTGTCGCACAGGTTGTCAAATAAGAATGCTGCCCGAAAAATACGGCAATTGTTTCTCCATCTACCAAAAATTTTTTAAATGGAAAAACGAGGCATTTGGAAAGCTTTATTTGAATATTTTCAGGAAATCGATGAAGAATGGTTTATGATCGACGGATTGATTATTCGGGCGAATCAGTGTGCCGCAGGCGATAGCAAGGGATCAAACGAAGATCTCGGACGCAGTTGCGGAGGATTTGCCACAAAGATTCAGGCCCTGGTTGACGCGCTCGAAAATCCAGTGAAATTCATTAATTCTGGGAGACAAGGGTTACGATTCTCAACAATTTGTGGACTTTTTAGGGAAAAGCAACTGCGAAGCTGTGATTCCTCCGCGCTCAAATTGCAAGAAAAAAGGAGACATCGACAAGCATCTCTACAAAGAACGACATTTGATCGAAAACTTTTTCAGTAAGATAAAACATTTCCGGAGAGTCTTTTCGAGATTCTGCAAAACTTCATCCTCATTTTTGTCTTTCTTGCATTTCACTGGAACTCTTATATGGCTCAGATAATTTCGCTAACAGGACCTAAAACCGAGTTCCGATTTCGTCTTTGCGAATCTGTTTGGCGCAGAAAAGCACAAGCGTGTATTGGTGTGCCTTTTGAACTCGATTTTGCAAGGGAAGCCGACTATAAAAAGCATCACT
>JAIROP010000026.1 GCA_031257475.1 Holosporaceae bacterium | reverse complement strand
CATTCCTTTTAACACACTATATGAATTTGCCGAAAGCCTGGCGGATCTGATAAAAGATTTAATCTGCGAGGAACTTTCTCCGGAGTTATTAGTAGCCCCCAGGAATTCACATTCTTCAGAATGTGGTCTTCTGGATGAAGTGGAGCAAGTATTGCAACTGCAGGAGATTCGGGCTCAAATAGAAGAAAGCAGGAGCAGGTTGAACGATTTTGCCGATCAAAAATTTTTCACTTTGGGAATAGCGCCAACGAATAGTTGCTCTCGACAATTGTTGAAAAAAGCAACAGGGCAAATATCATCAGAGACAGAAGAGTTTTGTAGAAATCTGAAACTTTTAGAAATGAATTCTTTGTTTGACGAAGGGTTGGCCCTGGCAGAGACGGTGAAAAATATGATTACCGAACAGAAGAGTGTTTTAATTGTTTCGCCCAATCACCGGCTGACAAATATCCTGAAAGCAGAATTTCCCCAAATTCACAGGGAAGTGTACGATTCCTGTGGAAAGATTTTGGCTCAGGAGCTAACGGACGTGTTGTTGTCCCAGATTCTAAATATGATGGAGAAATCTTTGGATTGTGCCTCGGTGTTGAGCTTCCTGAAGATCTGTCCCCAATTCCGAGAAGACGCACTGGACCTTGAGTTTTTTCTTCGACAAAAAAATGCTGTACCGAACAACATTTTTTCGGCAATGGATATTTTCCCCCGGAAAGAGCTTTCCTTCAGAGCCGCCGCCGAGAAAATGCCAATTATCAATGCCGAAATCTCAGAGCCCCTGTTCCGATGGTTTGAAACATTGAGGAAATATATTATAATCACAGGATTAAACATCCCGTTGCCAATTTCTCCCAAGTTAATTGCATCTTCTATCAGTGTTTCGCGTAGAGAATTTGTGATTTTTTTCCGAAATATTATTTCATCACAGGCAAGTTCAAATCCAGTTGAGTTGGCTCCCGGGGTGACAATTTTCGACCTCAACACAGTCCAACTTCTGAATACGGATCTTACGATTCTAACGGACATCAACGAGGAGTCCTGGGGGCGATCCAATGGAAAAGAACGACTTCTCCAGACCATGAAAAGGTATTTCGGAATTCGCAAAGGCCCCGAGAAATTGCATCTAGCTATTTTTATGCAGCTCTTACGAAGAACAAATGTTTTGATGACCAGATCAATTTGGATTGACGGGGATCGCAGGCAGTGCTATAGATATGTTGATACTATTGACCCAGAAGCCCACCGAGAAAGATGCTCCCAGGCACAGGTGAGCCTGGCAGCGGGTAATCCGATACCATTTACTGCTCCATCGCCAGACATTTCACAGAGACCCAAAAGTTTTTGGGTTTCAGACATTGATTTACTGCTTAGAAACCCTTATGCTTTCTACGCTAAGAAGATTCTACGTCTTTCCACAATGGCCCATCTAAATGAACTGGAAAATATTATTGGGAATTGTTTACACAAGGTGCTGGAGTGCTTTGGTAAATCCTCCAAGCGGAATTTATCGGAACTTTTACAGATTGCCCAAAAACACGGACTATCACCCAGAAATCTCGGTCTATGGTATTTTCGCTTGAATAGAATTTTTTCCTTTATCATTCGCCAGATGAACAATTCGAGGATTCATGTGGAGATTGAGGGGAAATTATCGATGCCCAATCTTTGTGAAGTGAAATGCAAAGCCGACCGGATAGATGTGGGAGCAAACGGCCAACTGAGCATTATTGATTACAAAACAGGTCATGCACCTTCAGTCGCCCAGGTTACTCGAGGAGAGAAAATGCAGCTGCCTTTGGCAGCAATCATTGCGAAAAAAGGCGGATTTGGATTGAAAGAAACTGTTGTCGAAAGTCTTTTCTATTGGGAGTTGGGAGGACAAAATTCGGGAGGCAGAATTATTTGTGTTGCGCAAAATAAAGAAGAAGTGAATTCTCTCGCAGAAAATATCGGAAAAACATTTGAAGATTTAATTGACAAATACAATGTATCCGCAACAGCCTACGATGTGAATCCAGAAGCTCCCTGGGACAAAGTCTATAATCACCTAGCCAGGTTGAAAGAATGGTATTATGGATAACCGCAGAGCATCTTCCATATGGATTTCTGCCTCCGCGGGCACTGGCAAGACAAAAAGTCTAATTGATAGGATTTTAAAACTTCTTCTGAGCGGAGTTCAACCAGCGAAAATTCTTTGCCTGACCTACACGAACGCGGCTGCCACAGAGATGTTAATCCGACTTACGGATGGATTGCGGGAAATTCGTTCTCTGTCGGATGAGGTGCTGATTCGTAAATTATCTTCCCTGGGATTTGATAAATCGCACATGAAAATCGCAAGATCTCTATATGATAAAAGTTTTGAAGAGCCTAGCTGGGTGGCAGTCCAGACCATTCACAGTTTCTGCTTTAATCTGCTGGAGCGCTTTCCCCTGGAAACCGGATTACTTCCCCGAATGAGGCTCTGCGACGATTACCTAGGAAAAAAGATACTCCAGGAATCACTGGATCAGGTTTTAGAACTGCGCAGTTCCAACTGGGAAATTATCGCGGCCCACACTGTAAATATTAGGGATGTTTTGGCATCGGGAATGATGCGCCTGTCGCGTTTTATAGATTGTTACGGCAACTTTTCCCAATTATATGCCACATTTTTCAATATTGATAAAGATTGGATGAATTTGGAGGACAACCAAGTGGACACTCTACTCTTCGAACAGGTTTTCTCGAATAATCATCGAAAAATTTTTAGTGAATTAGCACAAATTCTGGCCCAAGGGAATTCAACGGACAGGAAAAATGCGGAAATTCTTCGTAAAAATACCAATAATCCAACGGAGGAATTTACCCAGGTTTTCCTAACCAAAGAGGGCACTCTGAGAGTCAAACTCTTCTCCTCTAGAATTACAGACTCAAATTTTTTTCCCAAAATGTCCTCTGCAGCGGCCAAAGCTTTGAATTTTCTTGAAAGGAAAAAGAAAATCGCAGCGGCCCGAGCAAACGCGGCTTTTTTCGAGTCAGTATCGGAAATTGTGCACAGATTTCGAGAATTGAAAGTCGCCAATCATTGTTTGGATTTCAATGATGTCATCCTGCGGACTTTGGATTTGCTAAAAAATTCGGATTGGATTCGCTATGGTGTGGATTGTGGTATTGACCATGTATTGGTGGACGAAGCGCAGGATACCAGCCCTGAACAGTGGGAGGTCATTCGTGCAATCACCGGGGAATTTTTTTCCAATTACAAGTCAAATAGGACAATTTTTGTTGTTGGAGACGAAAAGCAGTCCATATATTCCTTCCAGGGCGCCAATGTGAAATTATTTGGGCAGATGCAAAAACACTTCCAGGAATGCTCAAGAGGATGCGGTCAAAATTTTCATAGCATAACACTAAATAAATCCTACCGGACAACTGGAAATATTTTATCATTCGTGGATTCTGTTTTTCGGGATGAATTCCCAGGAATTTCTCATTCTACAGCGCGTAAGTCTGATTCAGGGACAGTGGAGATCCTGGATGTGCTGGAGTCTTCCAAGAACCTATCTTCCAACATCGCTGATTTTGTGAAAAAAAATCTGGAAAAAGGCGTTTTTGTTGAATCCAGAAATAGGGCGGCAGAGGCAATGGATTTTTTGATACTATTTCAACGACGCAACCTACGAACCATGCAGTCAATAATCAATACCTTGAAGAAAGAGAATATTTCTGTCACAGGCGTTGACAGGATCCTTTTGAATGATGAATTGATTGTGGAGGATTTGATTGCACTGGCGGAATTTTGCCTATTCCCTCTCTACGATCTTATGTGCGCACGCGTGCTAAAGTCTCCGATTGTTGGAATAACGGAGGAGAAACTTATGCGCATTTGCCTCGCCCGAGGGGATGCGCGTCTCTGGCGGCACATTGGTCAGGATTATCCCAAATTGCAAAATTATATCGACTGGGCCCACGAGCTACCCCCCCATCGTTTTTTTATGCGGGTTCTTGCGGAGACCAGGGAAAAATTCGTGGAGAGGCTTGGCGAACAATGCATTGAGATTCTGCCGGAATTTCTCAATATAGTAATGCGCTATGAGGAGGAGAATCTTCCCTTACTGTCGAATTTTCTTGAATGGTTCCGTCTTTTTGAGCCTGAGATCCATCGGAAATCTTTTGCTGACAGAAATGCCGTACGTCTAATGACTGTTCACGCTTCCAAGGGTCTGCAATCTCCGTTTGTAATACTTGCAGACTGTCATTTCGTACATTTTAGAGACGATAAATTACTTCAGCACAAAAATGGTATTCTGTTCTGGGATTTTGCGTCCGATTACAGGTCAAAAGAGATGGAAGAGCTCTGCTCCGCCAGACAACGGGAGGATGAGGAAGAGTTTTTACGTCTTCTCTACGTTGCTATGACGCGGGCAGAAGATTTCCTACGCGTGTTGGCCGAGAAGAAAGTTGAAAAGAGCTGGTACAACTTTCTAACGAGGCATCTGGAAAAATTCACCAGGGTGGAATCGGAACGACTGTACAGGCTGGGAAACCCTGCGGCTTCCGCCAGGAAGGAGGGTTTGTAAATAGCCCCCCTAGGCACTGTTTATAAACTGCTTTTTTGGTATTTTTGTCGTCGGATCCGCACCGCAGCTCAGACCTCATGTACACTGAGGTCCTGCGTTTTGTATGCTCCCAAAAATTCCTCGAAATATCTCTGTTTCGAAAGAAGTCTAATACACTGCTTGCTGTACTGTGGGAACATAAGACGGTTGCGGTACCGTAGTAGGGTAATACACGGGTTGTTGAGTAGCAGAATAAACCGGCGTTTGGGTTAGAGGATAGGCTGTTTGCACAGTTCCAGTCGGAGCTACAGCGGTTGTGGTTCCACCTCCACATACCCTGAGAAGCTCTGCTATGATATTATCTATATCGGTAACGTTTACATGTGCCTGAATTTGCGGTACTAGATTCTGTAGTTGCAGAACGGCATTGTGAAGCTCACCAAAAAGCTGAGGCAAATTGCAATTGCTAACCTGCACTTGGGAGTATTGTCCTTGATATTGGGCTAAATAATTCTGGGAAGCTCTCAATATATTACCAATGGCATACCGTATAGCATCAAGCTGTTGGCCATATTGTTGAATGGCCGCTATAGATTGCCCCAGCTCGGGTGCCTGGCCAAGGTTGTATTTATTTATCAGGTTGGTTACATTCGCTCTCTGCGTTGCTATTTGCCCGTCCAGATTCTGTAAAACAGGATACACCTGGGAAATAAATTGCGGCGTTATGGTAAGACCGTAGCCATAGGCTGCACCCAATACTTTCTGCTGGGCTAGGTTACCAAGAACCGCTGCCGTTTCAGTTTGTGAAGCTTTATGTACTATATTCCCTAGCTTATTTACTATCGACTTAAAATTGAACGCTTCCATTCTCTCGATCGTTGCTACGCATGATATAAAAAAAATCAGCAATCCTGGACTCTTTTCCATTTTTGTTCCTCCATTTATCTATTTCTGGTCTAATCCCATGGTGACATTTCGGCCAGGAAGTATTCTCTCTATTCTGTCTCAAAATTATTAAAAATACATTAATTTGGGAAGAATATTTGCAAATAATGGAAAATTTGGACTGGGAGTCGAAAAGAGTAATTGCCAGATCTGCTGGGGGCGTGGGCAAAATCCGGGGAATACCGACTCTCTACTTTAGCTAAAAGCCTCCGAGGTCCACTTCCTATGCAATCCCATCAATATGTTAATTCTTGCTTGTCTATAAATCGTCCTTTGTGGTATTTTTATTGTCCGACGCACTACTCTGATTCTTATGGATTATGGGTCTACTGGAGAAACAGTCGGCTTACAGAAACACCAGAGCCCCTGCCAGGGCAAGGATTATCAGACCAATGGCAATTCTCTTCATGACAATTCTGAGGGGGGGTCTATTGTCATTCACATTTGTTATTTCTATGTTCACATATGACACGACATCCTCTAGGGAAAAAAACCGACCTTGCTCTTTATCTACGCTTACATTCATATCAAAAAAACCTTGCTTAAATGTTAAAAGGGACAAACTATTTTTTCATCAATAGTGCGGATTTTTTCGTCCAAGGGGAATCAGGAAAGGCTGCTTCAAGTGACCTCTGAGCATTTTCTGCCTCCTTGCCTAGTCCAAGAAACCTGCAACATTCCACAATCCGAAACATGGCTTCCTTGGCATACCTTGTGTGCATCAATCGGTCTGCAACAAACGCATAGCGGCCTAACGCAGCAAGGGCATTTTTGTTTTTCTGATAATAGCGGCCTATGGCCATTTCATGGGCGGCAATAATATCATCAAGAATCATTATCCTTTTCATCGCATCGTTATAGTACTTAGATTCTGGGAATCTGTTGGTAAGCTCAATAAATACATACTTGGCATCCAGAGCTGTTTTCTGATCTCTACCCACGGATACCACCTGCATATATTTGCACATTGCCTTGAGGTACAGGACATAGGGCACAAGCTCATGCGAGGGATGATAGCGTAAAAAAATCCCAATCTCCCGGAGGGCGCTCATATATTCAGATGCCAGAAAGTGACAGTAGGCTGATAATACCTGGCCCTCGTTGGCTCTTGATGAGTAGGGAAACAGAGTTTCCAGGTCCTTGAATTCCGATGCCGCTTCCTTGTATTCTTTCTTTTTTAGCAGGTCATTCGCTTTTTTGTAGACACTTTCCACTGAACGATTTTTAAACTCATCTTTTGTCGGTACGCAGCCGAACACCAGCAAACATCCCAGCAACAGAAAACTATTTCTCTTCATATGCTTCCCTCACCTAACTCCTGTGGATCCGTAGCCCCCTGTGGCTCTTACTGTTTCGTCCAACGAATCTACCACATTCCAATCTATTTTCTCACACTTTTGTATTACCAGTTGCGCAATTCTCATCCCTCTCTCTATTCCGAAATTCTCTTTACTCATATTCACTAGTACCACTTTCACCTCTCCTCTGTAGTCGCTGTCAACGGTTCCGGGGGAATTTAGCACCACTACTCCATATTCATTGGCCAGTCCAGACCTTGAACGAATTTCACCGTTGTAGCCCGAAGGGATTGCCAGGACAACACCTGTTGGAATCAGTACTCTACAACTTGGTTGTAGAACCACAGTTTCATTAACTGCTGCTCGAAGGTCCATTCCAGCACTTTCGGGCGTCGCATAGGAGGGAAGAGGGATTCCTTCGGCATGAGGCAGTTGCAATATATTTACTTTCACGGGTATCCTGCATATTTCGTTTTCATAACTGGCATGAGGCGAGCTATTCCCTGCTCTGCAATTATTCCTTCAATTTGCCCCTTGATGATATTTAACAAACTAATTCCCTGGCTTTCCACGTTACGGATGTGAAACGAACCGGTTGTGCCCATTTGAACAAACCAATTCATAATAGAAGAAGTTTTGCCCGGAACTGAAACGACAGATTTAACTATATACAAATTTTCATTTACCTTGGTGCTACCAATAACAGCAAACGAGGCTTGCACGTAGTCCGTGAAACTGGCTGAGAACAACAAAACGAGCATTATAATCAAATGTTGTTTAAACCGCTCCAGTTCCTTCTCCTTTTCTAACCTCAGATAGTAGGTCTTTCCCAGAACATATCTCGTTATATAGTCGATGGCAAACAGGGAGAGGACCATGTTGGAGAAAATTTTTACAATCGTTTCTTGTGGATTTGTGAGCACCACATTTATGGCCTTTTTTCCCACTTCTTCAACAAAGGATTCCACGCTAGTCAACGATTGTTCGCGCTCACCTTTGGCAGATATATTGTCCATCCAAAACGCACCTGACGTAAACAACGAAAAGACTATGGAAAAATAAACCCTACGCATTTGCATCTCCCGAAAGCCACATAGCAGTGATTATAATCTACCTATTCTTCCTTTTCCAGTCCCCTGGGTTCCATGATACGAGACAATTGCCTGACAGATCTTTTCCGCAATTGCCTTCGTCTGATCCTCATGTACCGTGTGCATGCGGTGCGACTGCCTCTATCCTGTCCACTTAATAACTACCCCCTAGATTTTTTAGACAAACCACCAATCTAAGGGCCGTTTCAGGCTTTAGATCTCCCCCTCTGTAATTTCTTCTCTCAATCAGGAAATCAACGGTTGTGCATTCATTCCTATATTCGAGCCCCGCACTATGACGAACCAGGCGACAGCTATCGTCTTTGTCGCTGTACGTATCCTTTAGAGTTCTGCCACCATTACCTATTGTCATTCCGCACTTTAGTTTTAGAGTTCCTGTGGCATGCCAACCGACATCCAACATTACTCCCCGGTATTTCTGAGTTTTTTGTTCCTCCTGGAAATCTTGGCTGACAAACGGATTGTAAAAACATTGTTTCCCTTTAAAAATCATCAGATCCATACAAACTTTTTTATTGGAAAAATTCAGGCCGGTTTCTATTTTTGTCCATCTTTTAGATCTGGGAGCATAGCTACCGATAGAAATGAACGTCCAACTATCTGAAAGAAATATGTCCATGGACCCCACAATGTTCGAGTTTCTATCCTTAAGACCAGTTGCTCCAAGCCTTTTGGGAAGTATGGTCATTTCATAGGATCGACCAACTGTGAGGTGGTATAGGTTTGTGGCACCACGATACCCGGCCATCCTGAATCCATAGCATATCCTTTTTCCTGGATCTGTGTTATAGGGTGAGATGGCTCGGCTGCCATCAAGAAAATTAAGATCGGTGATTTCATAAAATGGCTCTTCAAAAATATCTATGTTCTTCTTATTGCCAGATACAATTACACCAAGCAGAGGAGTAAAAATGGTATTCATAACTCTAGACGATATCATAAGAGGCCACTTCCATAGGACATTCAGCTGGGGTTTGACATCCAAAAAGGAATCATAGCGGGATTTTTGTTTTTCGGTGACATTTTGAGCCTGCAGAGATAGCGTTCCTCTAAAATTCAGAAGATGTCCCCATGGAAGCAATATTTCCTTTTGCCAGGAGACGTCAAAAACGAATTTTCGGCAGGATTTTTGTTTACCGAAATCCAAATTGGCGAAAAAAGCATCCATACCTAGGGTTCCTCCCAGCAAATTCATCGAATAGTTACGCTCAATTTGCGGGACTATTCTTGGAATGCACTCAGTGTATTCGCATTGGAACCTGGCTGCTTTGGCGCAGGTGTAATTCCGACCGTCAAATCCTTCCAGTCTTGCATTACTTTCCAGGATTCTGTCGGTGTTTCCCAGAAAAGGGAATCTTTTCAAATAATAGTTATCTGACGCCAGATTAAGATCAAAGGCGCTGCGCCACGTATCGTTTATTTCGTATCTCATTTTGGAAAATAGATGCCCTCTGTACCCAGAGTCTTTTATCTTCTGGACGTTTTTTGTGTCGTCGTCGCTGACGATCTGATCCTTTGCTGACACTGATTGGATGCCCGTAAAGCTGGTATCGACATTAAACTCCCCGTTGGGAAATCGCAGACCATAGTACAGCCATCCCACATTACCTATCTTGGAGGTAACAATAGGTTTCAAGATCAATTCCTGGGAATCTGAAATCGACCAGAGGTAACTTGGAACCACACTGAATCCACTCTTTGATGATGTAGAGAATTTGGGCGCCAGAAAGCCACTTTTTCTTTTTACTTTGGGGCTCACATGCATAAGATAGGGAGAGTAGAAGATTGGTGTTCCCAGCAGTTCGAATTTTGCCTGGTGGTATTCTGTTTGGTCTTCCGGGTCAAAAATTACTCGGAGAGCTTTTATCTGCCAGGTCAATTCTCCGGCATACACACATTCATAGCAAGGGGTGTAGATCACATTTTCCAACTCATATTTTGCGTCTTTTATGACACATTTTCCCGCAGCCAGCCTGGATTGATCCTGCAGGATTATCCTAATATTTCTCCCCTCCCCCGTGGAAAATCTTTTCCCAACAGACAATGAGTCGAGAAAGTACACGTTCTGCTTGGTATCTTTTATAACGACGTTTCCCTCGGCATGAATGGATTCTTCCCTACGATCATAGGAAATTGAGTTTGCTGATATGATATGTCCATGGTACATCACCAGAACGTTGCCGCTGCAGCGGACATAATCTTTCCCGTATCGCGTATTATCCGAGTTTAAAACCTTGATGTTTTCACACTCCACATGGAAAAAGCAAAAAATCAGGAATCCAGGCAATATCTTTTTGATCATGCTTCACGCCATATCAACAAAGAGACGGATATGCAGGTTAGTAATATCAAAACAGCCCAACTGGCCAATTGCACGGGAAGCACCTCTCCATAGGACAGAGATTCCAGCATGCCATTGATAAACCTTATAAAAATAGCAGTGAATATCATTTTCACGGCAATACTGGTTCTTGTTTTATACCTATTCAGAGGGAAACAAATAACCGCAGAAATGAGCGCAAACAGGAGAAAACTGAAGAAATTGGCGAACAGCTTGTGAAATTCCAACTCGTATAATCTGAGGATCACCCGATCTCTTCTCTGGATTCTTCTGACATCATATAGCGAGTATACGTCATGTTTCCTGGGAGACCTTGATAGCAATTTAATAAGATCCAGAGAAATGCTAAGCGCTATGTCTTTTTTGTCAAAATTATCTATTTTATCTCCATCGATTTCAGTAACATTTTCCAATGTCCACACATTCTCTCCTATTGCCGCCTTCTGAGCAAAAATCCGCTGCATTTTTTCGGAATTAAAGATGGCAAGCCCCTCAATTTTATCTCCGTGGATCGCTCTTATGAAAATCATGCAATGATTCTGGGAGCAATCGATCCAAATATCTCTATTGACCTTAAAATTGCCATTGGAGGAAATGCTGTCATAATACTTCTCCTCAAGAAATAATCCCACGGGGTGAATCACAAAGAGCCATAGTGTTGCGATAAGTGTTGCAAAGAGTAAAAACGGGTAGAGAATTTGCTGGGGAGATTGTCCCACTGATTTCATAATAGTTATTTGGTGAGATCTGCTCAAATTCCAGAGACTAAACGTCGCCGTGATAAAATAAACATAGGGCAATATCTCGCAAAACGTGGACGGCGTTCTCAGAAATGATAATTTCAGGGCGAATAATGTCTCCCGCAGATTGGATATGGGATACTTTCTTGTGACCTCCGCGAAATCAAACAAAAGAATCACACAGAACACCAAACCGGACACAAAAACTGCAGTGTTAAACTGCATTCGGAAAATATACCTAACCAGAGTTTTGTTCATAATATGCGTTTTTTGGCAATTTGTGCTACCAGAATTATAAGAGAAATCATCACCAATAGATAATTTAACTTTACGTACTCCAAATTTTTCGCAGCAGCATTGGCTATCCAAAAATAACATCCCTGAAATGTTGTAACACCGCTCATGAGAATTATCATTCTCCAGCTCGACGGTTTTCTTCGATAGGGGGCGAGAAAAATCAACAGAAAGGCCCAAAGCGCAAATATTCCGGCCAGCGGAGGGGATGTAATTTTTTGATGAAATAGGGCCAGATTTTCCTTTTTCTTCTCCTCTTCTCCTGGATTGTCCAACAACAATTCTTCGATGCGTTTCTCGTTGGGCTGCGCAGATTTCTGTTCCTCCTTCAGAATTTCCCTCAGATTATAGTTGTAGGACTGAAACGTCATGACGGAATTCTGTCGGCCAACGAAATCAACTTCCACCCGCTCACCGTCGGTTAGCACAAGTACATTGTTCTTGACCATTCCTTCCCTGGCAAAGTGGTGGCACATCTTTCCAGGATTTCTCGCATCGATTAAGAATATGTTTGCGAAGGATAGGTTCCCAAGATATTTTTGTGCATATACTAAAAAACCATTGTGGGAAAAAATCGTCCCTGCTTTAGGAGGAGGTTCTATGGTGTTCCTTATCTGAAATTCCAAAGAACGAAATTCTTTCCAGGCCTGTGGAGAGATGTATGCATGGCTGATGTAAAGATATCCAATGGCAAGGATTATCATGTGTATTAATGGAATTAGCATTCTCCTCGGAGAACATCCCGCACCCTGCAATGCTACCAGCTGGTTGGACTCGCAGAATCTCTGATAGACAAAGGCCGCAGAGATTGCCAAAGAGATCGGTAGAATTACTGCAATTATGTCTATGGACAAATACAAAATGAATTTAAAAAATCTTAAAAAAGTAACACTGCTGTCGTTTAAAACCCACAGATATCTGGAGGATTGCACCAGCCAAGCACAAAAAGTCAGCGAAACCGTAGCATAAACGGTGGTTCTTAAAATTCTCCAAAATATTATACTTGACAAACTACGCAAATTTCACTCCTTTAGAAGGCAGTATACTCATCTCAATATTTGATTTCTATTTCTTTTCATAGTATTTTGAGCTATGTTTATTGTGAAAAAATGGAGATTCTTCGTGAGTAATTTCCTCTGCAGATGTCTGATGCTATCTCTCGTTTTCCTGAGCAGTCTCAGAGATGGAGTCTGTCAGCAAAAGGAATATGATGGGATAGTTGCCGTGGTCAACGACGAAGTGATAACCAATGAAGATCTCGAGGAACGTATTAGATGGGCGCTGTTCACTCTTGGCAAGGACGATAGCCCCTCGTTGCGCATGCAAATTTCTTCGGCGGTCGTTTGGGAAATGATCATGGAAAAACTTCGATGTGGGCGCACGAAAAAATTTGCTCCCAAGGGGGGATGGGTATCTCCCAAAGAGGTCGAAGATACCCTGACGAACCTCGCAGAGGCGAATAAACTCTCTCTGAAAACATTCGAAGAGCTGCTCGGCAAAAAAAGGATAAGAAAAAGTACGGTTTCCGAAATGATAAGAGCAAATCTTGCCTGGGAAGCCTATCTGGAAACCCGCTATGGACGATATATAAATATTTCAGAGTCCGACGTAAAAAGAACTCTGGCCCAGGTAAAAGAAAGAGGAAAGCAGGAGTTGTACTACGTACATCGAATGTTCTTTCCTGTTAGTGATGAAAGGAATGAGAGGGAGGTATCAGGCCAGGTGAATAATCTGATGCAGATGTTAAACCGTGGGGTGTCTTTCTCCAGTCTAGCAAGGCAGTTCTCTCGGGGCCCAGCGGCCAGCAAAGGAGGAGAGCTAGGATGGGTCTTGCAGGGCCAGCTGTCCCAAGAGGAAGATCGGGAACTTCATAGAATGGCGGTGGGTAGCAATGCTGTGGTGCGCAATAATCGAGGCTATGCCATTTTACTGTTGCAGGATCGGAAAGAATCAGGTGGAACATCCTATACAACACTGCAATTGGTTCAGGTAGTCATTCCTGTACAAGATGACAATCTTCCCCGGGAGGCGGTACAGATGTTGTTTGATTCAGCCAAAACACTAAAAAATGATGCACAAAATGCGAATGATCTGGTTAGGAAAGCCCAGGAATCGGGGTTTTGTGCAGTTTCTCCGCCTGTCCAGGCTATTCTGGAGGAGATATCTCCGGAGATACGTCCTCTTGTGGCCAATCTGTCGGCAGGTGGGATAAGCAATCCATGTAAAATGCCCAATGGGATCGTTATGTTCGGTATTCTAGATCGAAAAACAAACGAAATTCCTCTACCAACGGCAGAGAAAGTTCTTAGGCAAAAGCAAAACGAACGGCTCAGTGTTTTTTCCGATCAAGAGGTTCAGGATTTAAAAAAGATAGCAGACATCCAGTACAACAAAAAATATGAACGACTTGACAAAGTTTCCGGAAAAGATTTCGGCTAGAAAAATATTTTCAGAATTTCCTCAGAAAACAAAGAAAAAGTTTGGGCAGCATTTTCTGTTTGATGAAAGAGTCAATAGAAGGATAGTGGAAGAGGGAGGAGATCTGACGGACAAAGTTGTGGTGGAAGTAGGTCCAGGGACAGGAGGATTAACGCTGGAGATTCTAGGGCAATCCATAAAGAAACTTTATGTGGTGGAGATTGACCCGCACTGGAGCACAGTATGGAAGGATCTCTCCACGTATTTTGAAGGTCGACTGGAGGTGGTGGAGCAAAACGCGCTGGATTTTGATTTTCAGAGCATCCAGCCTCAGATACTCATTGCAAATTTACCCTATAACATTTCCACGGCGCTGTTACGGAAATGGATAATGGATGCGCACAGTTATGAGAGACTGATTCTCATGTTTCAGAAAGAAGTTGCGGACAGATTGTGTGCTAGACCATCAACAAAGGCCTATGGACGGCTTTCTGTACTGACCCAGTGGAGATTGCGAGTGAAAAAAGCATTTGATATTGAGCCAGGAAGTTTTTTCCCTCCTCCCAGGGTAAAATCATCGGTTTTGACGCTGATGCCCTATCCCGAGGAGCAATTAATGGTCAATTTCTATCCATTTTCTGAGTTGCTGACCATTGCGTTCAGTCACCGTAGAAAAAGTGTTCTAAAATCCTTGACGGTGGCATTTCCAGATGCGAAACAGATTCTGCAGAGTTTGGGGTACAATTCATCCGTCCGCGCTGAAAATATCTCGGTGACAGACTATGTAAAATTTCTAAGCATCGCCTCACGGGGTGGACTGTAATGATGAGAGAGTCGCCTAGGGAATTCACCAGAGATAGCCTTCTGAACGGTCAGCTAAAACTTAGGCAGCCGAAAAGCGGTTACAGAGTCGCCATTGATCCAATCATCCTCTCGAGTTTTGTGCATCCGCGGCCACGGCAAAAAATTCTGGACGTTGGATGCGGCGTAGGAACCATAGCACTGATCCTGAAGAGGAGGGAGTGTTTATCTGAAATAACCGCTCTGGACATCGATACAGAAATGTGTGAAATCTGCAGGGAGAACTCCGCAATGAATTCTCTGGACATAGAAGTTATAGCTGTTTCCATAGAATCCTCAGTGTTTGGCAGTAGTTTCGATCAAGTGGTGACTAATCCCCCTTTTCTGCAAAAAAAATCATCTCGTATTTCAGAATCGAAAATATTGGCAAATTTTGAAACAATTGACCTGGCGGACTGGATTAGTTATTGCCTAAGAACATTAAAAAACCGTGGCATTTTTACAATGATTCACCGCGCTTCTCGTCTAGGAGATATTCTGGAGGCATTGAAAAGGAACAAGATCGCAGAAATCGGTGATGTTCAGATTACCCCAATTTTCCCAAAGATTGACAGTGCAGCCAACAGAGTGCTGGTACAGGCCCAAAAGTCCTGCAAATCAGAGTCAAAAATATTACCTGGAATTATTGTACACAATACTGATGGCAGCTACACTGAAGCAATGCAAAGAATACTGGACGAGGGAAAAAGATGACAAAAGTGGATATCTTGATAATGGGTAGTGGACCTGCTGGTTACACAGCGTCTATTTACGCGGCCAGAGCTGGTAGATCCACCCGCCTAATCACCGGTCCTCAACCAGGTGGACAGCTGATGATTACGTCTTCCATAGAAAATTACCCAGGATTTGTCGATCCAATATCCGGTCCTTCACTGATGGATCAGATGAGACAACAGGCGGAGAAGGCAGGCGTCGAAATTATGAATGACGTCACTGCTTCCGTCGATCTGTCATCGAATCCCTTCGTGTGTGTTGGAGAATCAGGGACGACGCATAGATGCAACGCGCTCATAATCGCCGTCGGGGCCTGCGCAAAATGGCTTGGCATTCCAGGTGAAACCAGGTATCGCGGATCTGGCGTTTCCGCCTGCGCCACCTGCGATGGATTTTTTTTCAGACAGAAAGACGTCGCGGTGATCGGCGGAGGAAATGTCGCCGTGGAGGAGGCGATATATTTGACGAATTTTGCAAAGAAAGTCGTACTGATTCACCGAAGGAATGAGCTCCGTGCCGAAAAAATTATGCAGATACGACTAATGAAAAATCCAAAAATTGAGGTACTGTGGAATACCAAGACAATGGACATACTTGGCGACGGTGTGAAGGTTACATCACTACTTCTCTCAACGCCAGACGGAGAGGTTGAGAGGCCCATAGATGGTGTCTTCGTCGCCATTGGGCATCGCCCAGCCACTTCCATTTTCGATGGACAATTAGAGATGGATAAAAACGGTTACATTGTTACTGACAAAACCAGTTCATGCACATCAAGTCCCGGAGTGTTTGCTGCGGGAGATGTGTGCGATCCAGTCTACCGGCAAGCGATTGTTTCCGCTGGACATGGTTGCATGGCCGCCCGAGATGCCGACTGGTTTTTGTCTCAATAATATGGGATTCTCCAGGACATTTGGGATATCCTTTATTTGTTTTGCAAAAATCTCTATAATCCTCTGCAAAAAGATCGCGAACATCGAGGAGTTTTTATGGATATTAAATTGCCGATTGATAAAGATGGTGGGAGGATAGCCGGAGTTATCGCCGTAGTCGCCATGTTTATGGCCCACATAAGTACCAACATGGGATGGCTGGGATTTTTGATGACAGTTGGCTGTTTGGCTTTTTTCAGAGATCCAGAAAGGGTTCCACCTTCCAGAAATTTCTCTGCGGTCAGCCCAGCAGACGGCATAGTTCTGAAAATTTCCCAATGCACTTTGCCAGAGGAACTAGATCTCCCTGGAGAGTGGAAGAAAGTCAGCATATTTATGAGTATCTTTAACGTTCATGTTAACAGGGCACCAGTTGCAGGTACCATTGATAGAATACTCTACACCTCTGGCAAATTTTTCAACGTAACACTCGACAAGGCTAGCGAGTATAATGAACGCCTAGCTACCTTTATGAGCATGCAGGACGGAGTAAAGGTCATTTTTGTACAAATTGCAGGTCTTTTGGCACGAAGAATTCGCTGTGATGTGACAGAAGGACAGGCACTGGAGCTTGGACAGCGTGTAGGCATAATAAGATTTGGCAGCCGAGTAGATATTTATTTACCAATTGATGCTACAATCCTTGTAGAAGAGGGACAGGTAACCGTTGGAGGAGAAACCGTCCTTGCTGATTTAAAGAAAAGGGAGGTGCGCTGTGGAAATGCTTAAGGAAGAAGATTGTTGTGGTGAAAATGTGGAACAATGCGAAGAATGTTCAAGGAAAGACCTGTCTCTGGCCAGGTTTTTACCAAGCGTGATCACAATTTCCGCGATGTGCGTGGGATTGACGGCAATTCGCTTTGCCCTGTTTCGTCGCTGGGAAGAGGCGGTGCTGTGCATATTCACGGCGGCATTGCTGGATGCGCTCGATGGGAGAGTCGCACGATTTTTAGGAAATGCATCCCAACTGGGCGCCCAGCTGGATTCTCTGTCTGATTTGGTGTGTTTTGGCGTGGCGCCCGCAGTGCTACTGTTCATGAAATCCATGCACCTATACGGCGTTGTTGGCTGGGGGGTTTGCATGTTTTTCACGGTCTGCTGCGCTCTTCGATTGGCGCGATTTAATGCAGATATGCTTCGGAAGGAACCCAAAGACACCGAGGAAAGAAAATATTTTAAAGGGGTTCCTGCGCCGGCAGGGGCAATGATTTCCGTTCTTCCTCTAGTTATTTTCTTTCAGACGGAACATTTGGCCCCATTGAATCCCGAGTACATCGTTTGTAGCCTATTTCTGTCTGGCGTCTTTATGATCAGTTCCATTCGGACATTTTCATCAAAGATAATAGAAATCAGCAATGGATCTGCGCCACTGGTTCTTCTCGGCACAAGCATTTTTGTCATCTGTTTGCTGACAGAGGTGTGGCTGACCCTGTCAGTGCTAGTGGGGCTCTATATAATTTCCATTCTGTTCAGTGCCAATAAGTATTATCAAGCCCAGAGAGGTTCCGAAGAGGCAAAAGACATTGACGAGGGATCCGATGTATCAGAGAAGGCCCAGGAAGAAACTGTTGAGGAGGAAAAGGCTCTGGATGTGATACCGACAGAGCCGCAACCGCCCAAGGGCAAGCGGTATCCAAAATAGATGAAAAGATACGTTTTTTTACTGCTTCTCGGCGCATTATGCGCCGTTCTTTTCCGGCGGTATCATCAGAGCTGTAGAACTGAGTCTGCTTTGTATTTAGAGTTGTCCCAGGAGGATTTTGGGCCATTTGATGAAAGGAAAATCCTCTACCTGACAGTGGGGATAGACTATATTCCGCAGGAACTGATTGAATTATTCACCCAAATAACCGGTGTTCAAGTGGTGGTGGACATATTTGACTCAAACGAAATACTGGAGGCGAAATTGTTGGCCGGGGGAGTCAAGTATGACTTGGTTTTCCCAACGGCCTGGCCAAATTTTGCGAGACAACTTAAAGCAGGGATATACCAAAAGCTGGATAAGAGACGGCTAGACATGGCCATATTTGATCAAGATATTTTGACAAGGCTTGCCAAACATGACGAGAACAACGACTACGCAGTTCCATTTCAATTTGGTATTTCCGGCCTGGGGATTGACGAGAAAATTGTCGATGAACTGCTTAGTAGCATGCCAAAAGATACATTTGCGCTGATTTTTGATCCGGTCAATGCACAGAAACTCAGCAAGTACAGGATTTCCATCTACGAATCTCCGAATGAGCTGTTTCCAGCAGTTCTTGCCTATTTGGGGCTAGATCCGGAAAGTGAGAACGAGGAACACATAGCCCAGGCAGCGGAACATCTGAAGAAGATCCGTCCGTTTATCGCGAAGTTTACCTCATTCGGATTCGAGGATCTTGCCTCTGGTAGTGCCTGTGCAACGCTAGGAACCTCCGGAGATATGCTTAAGGTGAGACGGGAAAACGCTCGCATAAAATTCTACTATCCCAGGGAAGGAGCTTCTCTGTGGGTGGATGTGGTGGCGATTCCCCTAAAAGCGAAGCATACAAACAATGCCTACGCTTTCCTCAAATTTTTGTTCCATCCAATGGTAATTGCAGAGGTGACCAATACCACGGCACGGGCCAATGCCGTGGTGAAATCCGAGAAATACCAGTTGCCGGAATTGAAAAACAATCCCGACATATATCCTGGAGTCGATATACGCAGGAAGTGTTATGTGGAAAAGCCTCAGCCGTCTCACATAGAATCGTTGAAAACTCGCCTACTAACCAAAATAAAAGCGATGGGAAGCTGACCAAATGGAGCGGAATCGTGGTTGGATAAAAGTATTGTCTCTGTTGCTTTTAACCTCCTGCGTCAGCTTTGAAACGCCTCCTCTACCGGATTTGGATACAAAGAACTTCTCCGACAGGGATATTTTACAGAAACAAAGGGAACTGGACCTCAAAATACAAGAGAGAAACAAGGATGTAACAAAAAATACTTGAAACGGAAGATCATTGATCAATCAGTACTGTCTCAGGCATCGGGATCAGCCTATTTGACAAAACGTGGTGAGTCACTGGTCAAGTCCCGAACACCATGCAGGAGTTCTAACATCTCTAATGCCGCAGTTGTTGGATGACCTCTCGTTTCTTTTGTAGACTGGAGAAAGTAATTTTGGAAGACATCTAGCAAATCACTAGCCCCTGGAGTTTTCTCGAGCTCCTTATTTTTTCTGGGGCAGCCAAACATTGACATGGACTGGTCCTCACTAGTGCGCATGTGTGTCCAACGAACAGGTAAACCAGAGGCAACGGAACAGGTCAAATCGCACAATTCATTAACAAGTATTCCCAACCGTCCGTCATCGACTACTGGACAAACTCCAAGGATGTTTAATACTTCTTCCAAATCCTGCCACCGAAAGACAAGTGTCAGTTGCATCAGACGAGCCTCCAGATGATCAATTGACTCTGCCCGACTTGCAGGTGACACCAGGGGTGGGAAATCATAATAAGCCAGTACAGCGTTTTCAACAGCAAACCAATCCCGGTCAGGCAATTTCCCGGTATATGGAGCAATCAATTCTTTTATATCTTTTTGGGTTCTCTCAAAATCTGAAAACAACAAATCCCTAAAAAAAGGATTATTCTTAACACCCTCCCAAAGGTCATCAGGATTACAAGAGGCTTGTAGTCCAAATACCCGCCGCCAAGCATGTCCAAGTTCGTGAATAAAAGCAGATTTTTGAGGCAGAGGCAATACTCCATATCCAAACACATCCGGACTTGTCCTGCACACGTTATTGTTAATGGTCAATGAGCGGAAAGGCAGAGAAGGATCTGTGAGAATATAGAGTATAGGCCAGTCTTCAGAAGGCCCATCCTCATCTGGAGTACTCAAGATAACGGTAAAATCTGATTGATATTTGTCTCGGTGCACTTTGCAAAGATATGAGTAGGCGGCCAAAAACAACACAAGACATGTTCTTTCGGGGAGAACCTTGCAGGCCTCTTCAACAAATTGCATAAGGGTGCGCTGATGAACTTTTGTGTTCTCACCACTGTCAAATAAACAGTACGATGTAGAACCCTCCAAAGAGGCCTTCTTCAAGCTAACAAACCGTGCCTGACGGAGCCACGCAGCATATTGATACAACAGAGCCTTGCCAGAGGAGGGAGTATGGTTGTTCATCAGCTCTTTCCATGAAGTCACCATTGTATTAGATAGCAATCCACTATCGGCAAGCCAAGTCAAAATGCTTAAGTAGTCAATTCTTCGAAACTCAAAACAACAATCTTTATATATAGGCGGTGTTACTAGGTCATGGATTATGACTGACCACCGACAAAACGGAGAAGCATCGGGAGCAAGACACAGATTAATGTCGTCACACGACCCGGAGGAGAACGGATGAATATGAAGGAACAGATCCTCAAAAAACGGAGACACGCCCTCGACAATTATTTTGATCATTTCACGCTTATCTCTGTCTCGAAGATCCCCGAAAGGAATCCCAGGAACCATTATCGGCTCAGCTAAGCGTATAAACTCATGGGCAATATACTCCGGTGACTCCTTATTAATGAAACTGGACGTAAAGCGTGCAAAAAAAAGTTGGGTAAAAACCATGGGCAAATCGCCCCAACCCCAACCAGGAAAATTTTGTCGCCAAAAAGACGTTAGATCGTGTACCACTTTGTCCTTGACTTCTTTCAGATACCTATGTATGGGGTTGGAATCTGGTCCAATTCCTCTGGTTGTATTGAAAACCTCTATTATATCATTATAGAAGACACGTAACGGCTCGAGCAAAACGCTCTTAATGGCAGCTTCTTGCGATATTACTACGAAACCAGGGTACTGCAGTAATTGGCGCAAGTAATCATCGACAACAAGGAGGGGACAATCAGACCCCCACGGACAGCCATAAAACCTATCCCAAAAAATTGAGGAAAAACAAGCAACAGGACCTTCACAATCCAGACCAGGAACATTCTCCGTCAAATGTTTTCTCAGTTTGGCAGTGAGATCATCGCAGACGCCCCTAGCACGTTCATCTATAGAGAAAGGTGAATTTTTCTTTAGTACCACTTCTCGTAGAGCGCCGGCACGATCCGACGTCAATGTCGCATGATTGAATTTTTCCAGTGCAGCTTTTCCCGCAGGGGACAAACACTGTACAGCATGGGTTAAATTGGTGTATAATATGATCCCACAAACAATGAATGTTTTTTTCATTTCCTTAATCCTTGAAGACTTACGTGCTATGTTATTTCTCTGACCTGGCTCTATATATCACAACTACTCCCTCTTTTGCAATATGCTTTTGTGGAATATCGCTTTAATTGGATTTGATATTCAAGGAATTCACCAATTTTTCACTTTTTTACGACAGAATAAGAGAAAATATAGTCAAAAAGGAGGGGAGAGGAGAAAATGATTAGAAGAGGAACCAGCTCGGTGTGGATATTGGCGGCAACGCTAGCGTTTGTGGATGTCTGCCAAACGGAAGCAGCCAAGATACCAGGAATAACTGGAAACAATCTACAAGAAGAATTAGGAGACCCTAACAGTAAAACTATGAAAGACATTCAGGCAATGTTAAGCGGGCAAAATGCAAGACAGATTGCTCTTTCTACATGTTCTAATTATCTGTATATGGACGATAGAGCAATCGAGGATCTAGACGCAAAGCTTCTCATGGCAAAGGATGTCACTGAAGTAATAACAATAATTAAACTGAGGAATGCTCCTCCCATTTTTGAGAAGATAACCGAGGAAACTGCCCCCGACATAGCGCGATTAATACGCCTTGCATACACATGTCTGCGTCCCAAGGTAAATACGGCTGCAGCTTCTCCGTCGGTTCCCCAGCCTGCTCAGGCTCGGTCAAAAATTGATCAGATGCGCGCTATACTGGATATGCAAGATGGAAATACAGATAAGTGCTCCAGTGCGCGGGATCTTGTTAAGCAATGGGGAATTGATCCGGCGGAATTGGAAGAAAGATGGGTGGAAGAAGTCAGCTCTCTCCTCTCTCCAATCCAGAAAGTAAGAAGAGTAAAAGAAAAGATGCCCGGTGGAGATATTAACAAAGATAATGTAGAGACCGTAATGAGTTTTCTGAAGTTAGTAGCAGCTAAGCCGTCGAGTAGCCCAAGCAGTGCTGCTCCCGCATCCTCCACTTCCCAAGGTACTCCTTTGGAACAAGTTCTTGATAAACTTAGGGTGACTCGGGAAAAATATGATAGCTTGCTAAAGATTGCTAAAAAAACAGTCCGTTTAACTAACCATGAACGAGTAGAACTTCGAAATTTTTGCACCAATATAGGACTAAACAGTGATGATAAAGTAAAAGCATTTACTGACCAAACTGATTTAGCCAAAGCCGCAAAAATGTTGGATTCATTAGCTTATTTAACACGCTCTGTGGCTTTGTTCCAGGTTATCCCTCCACTACGATCCATTACAAAGGCTTCAATCGATAATCCGCCGCTCACACTCATGAGCAAATCTGAGGTGGTCGCAGCTTTGTTGCAGAAGCCACCAGCCGCCACTGCAGCAGCGACTGCCGCACCCCAGGCAGGCGCTCTGCCGCCTACTGCGAGGCTCTCAGATTCTGATCAAGAACGTGTAGACGTTACCATAGCAGCGCTCATTGAGGAGGGCAATGTACTTTCGCAGTTCCAGGATGAGATTTTTGGGTCTAGCAGCGGCACCTGGCAGGAAAAAGCTGACAAAGTTATTGAAGTAACTAGTATCCTTGTTTCAAAGTACAATGCTGATATCAATGAATGGATACCTGTTTTTAGCGATTTTTTTGGCAATTCAGTTGCAAGCAATGTGTCGCTGGTATGTCTATATATGAGTTTGCCTCAAGATGTTAGAGGACAATTAGTGTGGGAAAATAAGGGGTTCTCCCCTATCGCTATCTCGTTAGATGCCGAAGACTCTGAGCAATTCGAAATAATTATTAAACGCATTGAGAAGGATGGCTTTAGTGTAGATGATTTCAAAAAGTACTGTTTTGAAAAAACAAGTTCACAGAAAGTGCCGATGTCTCTATCCGTACTCAACGATGTTTTTGTATTGATGGCTACAATTTCTGTAAACACTCGAAAAGCGATTGAGGAGATTCTTGATGAGACTGCTGCAAGAAGAGTTTTCCGTAAATCAGTTTTTACCGAATACTTTAGGCTTTACGGGAATAGACAGACACGGCTTTTCGAAATTTGTAACAGCGGCCAGTGGCCAGCTGTCGATATTAGAAGCTGGAATCTTGCTGTAGCCAATGCTAGATTGCCGGAAGATTTCTCCCCAGATGGTTTAACAGATCAGAAAAATGCCCAGAAGATAGCAGACTTTGCCATACAAAACATGGGCGTCATTCCACTGATTTTACTGGTACTGTGCAAGAACCCAAATGTAACTGTTCCCGACGTGTTGGGTATTTGTGATTGGGAGATTGATGGAATAAATGTCCTCCCTGAAAAGATGGTTTCTGGTAGTGCAAAAGTGCTTCTGCAAAAGGGAGCAGATGCGTCCTCGGAAATAGCGTATGGTATTGAATTATGTTCTCAAAATGAGAAAAATCCTGAAATACAAAAGAAGATTAAAGATCGGATCACTGTAATCAAAAATGTCGCCACCGAACTTGGAATAGCTATTTCGCCTGATAATTAAGTCTCTTCAGCGTAGGTTTTAAATATACCCAATCACGGCGGGATTCAGTTAAAAAATGCTGAAATTGCAATAAAGATTAGGCCATAAAATACTATTTTTCGTCGTGATTGGGTATATGATATGCTAAGAGGTCTTGAGATAAGCATAGGCGAGTTTGAAAGTTTGCTGCATGCTATCAGAGCCGCTGACCTGTAGCACCCTCCTTCTGGTTTATTAGTATAGAATCCATGTTTTCACAAGCAAGATACTTCCCGATGACGAGGAGGGCCCCGCTGATGATAAATTAAGGAATTTCTATCAGCGATTGAAGAAGACCAAAACTATCAGTGAGGTGTCGACAATGGCCGATGAGCATACTACAGTCGTGAATGATAAGGGTTTCTGTGATAGTGTCAAGGAAATTTTCAGGTTTGAGATCGCCGTGCTTGATAGTAGTCTTGCTGCTCCAGCCGCCATGAACCATGTTCGTTTATTAGTTTTTGCCAATTTTTGAGTCTCAAGTTTGAGATGCTCCAAGGCACGAAAAATTATTATCAAACATGGTTATGGTTGCAGCCGCAGCTCCGCCACTACCTTTAGCTCCACTTTCATCACCGCCAGCATCATCACAAGGTAGCAGTTGAGCAGCAGCAATGTGTGACCGTGACAGTCGCTCGGAAGCACAATCACTTAGTGTAGACAATTTTGAATCACTGGATAACAAGTGCATAATCGTGTTCGATAATAATTTTTCGTGCCTTGGAGCATCTCAAACTTGAGACTCAAAAATTGGCAAAAACTAATAAACGAACACGGTTATTGATAAGTTCAATCAATTGGCATACCAGAAAAACGCTTCCGACAGTCCGTACTTATATGACAATTCGAGAGGCTAAAAATACGTCGTTGTGTCAGATTAAACCTTGATTAGTACGCATCAGGCAACGACCTCGTTTCGCGTGTCTAAATGGTTTTGAGGAAGCCAGCTCTCACTATAAGTCTAAGCTTTTTGTTTATGCTCGTTTTTTCACAGCTTTCCCATCTGTTGGTATCTTCGTCCTCGCTTTCCGCCCGAATGGTGATTTCTCCTTGACGCAGATAGACCACCTTTCCAATCTTTTGATTATGTGGCACTATGAAAGCCTCGGCATTCTTTTTCGCATTTTCTGACGCATCACGCATCATTTCAATTTTTATGTCCGAAAAGTTAGTTAGCTGGTAGGAATAGCTGTAGGTTATGAAGGTGCCTTCGGAGGAAAGCTTGACCAATTCCTCCTTTATTTTGTTCACCTTGTCCAGATCTTTGGTACGAACGTTGATTTTATCCTCTGACTTGAAATATCTCTGCTTTTTGGCTGCAGTTTCAGAGTAACCCGCTTTTTTCATTTCATCATTCCAACATTCTTCGGTTGTATTCATGGAGCAATTGACTATTTCTTCTCCAGTGACTCCGACGCCTTTCAGAAAAGCAATAACTTTGTCCTTATCCAAAGTGCGCTTTTTATACAGCTCTTCCAGGCTACTGTTGCGGTCAGATATGACGATGCAAACATCTCCCACGTCAGCTCGCACAACTTTCTCTGACAGTCCCTTCACTTCCACCAATTCGCCATAGTCTCTGAAGCTTTTGAATGAAAAGAAACCGAATCCCACCAAGCCACAGGCTATGACCACCGCTGATAAAAATGAGCATTTCATTATATTTTACCCCTTGTATGTCTACTTGAAGATGTATTGTGACAAAAAATAGTTAAAATAATATTAATTTTGAGAAAAGGAAAATGATTCCCAAATACCGAAAAAGGCGGTTTGCAAACAATCCCTAGTATCATGTTAACCAAATGGTAGAATGCTTCTAGTAAAATCACAGAACGATGAGTTTAAATATGATCGATAGAAACATCATAAAGCAGAATAAATACCTGGTGATCGGTATTCTGGTGGCACTGGGCGTGGTGTTTATGCTACTAGCACGCAGCAGTATGAAATCGAAGCGTCATTTCAGGGAAAAGGAGCTTCCAACGGTTTCCACCATGACCGTTTACCCAACAACGGGAGCTGTGGTTCTGAAATCCATTGGCACTGCCATATCCAATGAGTCAGTTGATATCATGTCGCATGTTACACAGGCGGTTAACTCCATCCATTTTTCAGACTGTGAGTATGTGAAAAAGGGACAACTTTTGGTGCAGATGAATATTGAGAAAAAGACTGCCGAAAAAAAACAGGCCGAGATTAGTCTTAGAGAACAGGAGAGAGAATTTCAAAGGCTGGAGATCCTAAAGCAGAAAAATGTGGTTTCCGCAAAGGACTATGACACGCAAAAAACCAGACTGCACGACGCCCAGGCCAAACTCGACGTCATCAAAGCAGATTTGAAGGAAAGTAGCATCCTGGCGCCTTTCAACGGAGTCCTTGGCATTCGTAAAGTTAGCGTTGGAGCCCTGCTGACTCCTGGAAGCATCATAACCACCATCGATGACATAGATAAGATAAAGGTGGATTTTGCGCTGCCGGAAAAATACAGCCTACTGCTCAAACATGGTCTCCGGATCACAGTCAGAAGCGCTGCTCTGAAGGACAAAAAGTTCGAAGGAGTTATTCTTGCGGTGGTTCCGCGGGTGTCAGCCGTCTCCCGCAGCATAACAGTGAGAGGTCGAGTCGATAACCCAGACCATCTGCTGAAGCCCGGGATGATGTTAAAAATATCTCTTAAATTAAAGGATAGAGAGATCCTGCGCATTCCAGAACGTGCTCTGGCTAGCATCGGTGAAAGGCATTATGTGTTCGTACTAAACAGAAATAAGTACGTGAAACGGAAATATGTGGACATTGGAGAACGGTCCCATGGATTTGTGGAGATAGAAAGTGGCCTAAACGTCGGCGAAAAAATAGTCTCAGACGGTATCAGTAAATTGTCTGACGGAGATGTGGTCACTGTGGTAAAGGACGAAACCGATGGATTAATCAAAAGCATGAAAAGATCTTTGGTGAAAAATGAGGAAGAATGAGTAAGTTATTCGTTACCAGACCGGTAGCAACAACGGTACTGATGATTCTGATCGTTCTCTTTGGATACATAAACATGGTAAAACTGCCGGTTCGGGAGTATCCAAATATTGAGGTGCCCACCATTTCAATTTCCACCACCTATGTTGGCGCATCTTCCAGTATCATCGAAAACAAAATTACACAACCAGTGGAAAATGCAGTGGCAGGAATAGAAGGGCTGGATAACATACAGTCGACCAGCAAAGAGGGACGATCCAGCGTCCAACTTGAATTCTCCATAAATCGGAATCTTGACGCAGCAGCCAATGATGTGCGGGATTGCATAAATCGGATTTTAAATATCCTTCCGGACGGTGCCGATGTTCCTATTGTGAAAAAATTCGACGCCAGCGGAATGCCAGTCATGATGATTTCCATCACAAACCCAAACAAGACTCCCATGGAACTATCTGATTATGTGAGTCGCTACCTTATTGATCGATTCTCGGTGCTGGATGGCGTAGCTTCCGTGGACATCATGGGGATGTGCGAGCAGTCCATGCGCATCTGGCTCGATCGAAGGGAGATGGCGTCACGGGGAGTTACTGTCATGGATGTGGAGAAAGCCCTCAGCATAGAAAATGTTGAATATCCGGCCGGCAGGATAGAGTCCATGGAAAAGGAATTTCCAATCACGTTAAATCGCCAGAACAACACTCCGGAGGATTTCGGAAAAATTATTGTTTCCAGGAATGAAAATGACAATCCCATAAGAATTTCTGATGTTGCCCGAGTTAGCATAGAGCCGAAAAATCATAGGAATTTTTTTGAAGCTAACCGGGAACCGATGATTGCCATCGGAATATCCAAACAGTCGACAGCCAATGCCATAGCAATATCTAAAAGCACGCGCAACCTGATCAAAAACATACAGAAAAACTTGCCCAATGGCATGAAACTGAAAATATTGAGGGATGAGGCAGAATTCATTGAGCAATCCATCATGGAAGTTTTTGAAACAATGCTGATCGCCGCGGTTCTGGTATTTCTGATAGTTGTTTCGTTTATGGGTTCCTTTAGAGCAGCGATGATTCCAACCATAACAGTTCCTATTTCTATCATTGGAACTTGCATAGTACTAAAAGTACTGGATTACAGCATAAACATGCTGACTCTACTGGCAATGGTGCTGGCCATCGGCATAGTCGTCGACGATGCCATTCTTGTATTGGAAAACGTGCAACGACATCTGGATGAAGGAAAATCTCCCATGGATGCTGCCATCGACGGATCCAACCAGGTGTTGTTCGCCGTCATATCCACAACGGTTGTGCTGCTCGCCGTGTTTCTTCCCATTGGTATGTTGCCTGGAAAAACAGGAAAGCTGTTTAATGAGTTTTCGGTGACCATTGCCACAGCGGTGAGTTTTTCCGGAGTCATTGCTCTGACACTTACCCCCATGCTATGCGGCAAGTTCCTAATTACCCAAAAATTCAACAAATTTGATGAATTCATAAACACAATGGTACTGAAGGCTCGCACTGTCTACGAGGAATGTCTGAAGAAATTTCTGCAACATAAATTTTTGGTCATGGTGAGTTTTCTGCTAATCACTGGTGTCACAGTGTTGCTTGTTAAATACATTCCAAGTGAATATGAACCTCTGGAGGATAGGAACTCATTTATGGTTAAAGCTACTGCTCAGGAGGGAACTGGATTCCATGCCATGAATAGCTATCTGGAGGAAGTGCTTAGAAAAATTTATCCATTGCGTGAACAAAAATTAGCCAAAAACATTTTGGCAATAATCCCAGGATTTAAGGACGCCGAAGGATCAGTGAACTCTGGTGTTGTCATGGTAGAGCTGAAAGATAGAGCAAAGCGGCGTCAGGATGTCTTTGAAATGATCGCTCAGCTCAGAAAGGAATTAGCAGAAATTCCGGGGGTGACGGCCGTTCCAATTGTTCCAATGGGAATAGGCTCCAAAGGATCTCAGGCTCTACAGCTTGCCATCGGAGGCTATGACTATGTAGAACTAACTAAATGGCGTGATATAATATTCGAAGAAGCGAAAAAATACCCAGGCATTACAGATATCAGCTGCGATTACAAGGAAACAACCCCTAAATTCCGCGTGGATATAGATAAGGACCGAGCAGGAGACCTTGGTGTTTCTGCACAGGTAATTGGGGCAACACTGGAGGCGATGCTGGGGTCCAAAAATATTACAACGTTCGTTGATCGTGGACAGGAGTACGACGTCATTCTGCAAGCAGATCGTGAAAGTCGTGACAACGTAGATGACATTTCCACCATATATGTGAAATCGCTAAGTTCGTCGACTCTTGTCCCACTTGACAATATAATAACTATCAAAGAACTCGGGGAGGCTGGCAAACTCAGCCGACAAAATCGATCAAGGGCCATTACCATATCTGGAAATATCAGCAGTGGATACTCCCTGAGCGACGTTCTAACATTCCTGGAAAACGTGGTTCGAAAAAAATTGCCAGCACATGCTCAGATATATTACCGAGGCCAATCCAAAGACTACAAAGAATCAGAAGGAGGCGTGCTTTTTGTATTTTTTCTGGCTGTTTTGGTGTCATATTTTGTCCTTGCCGCACAATTCGAAAGTTTTATCAGTCCATTCGTTGTAATGCTTACAGTTCCATTGGGGGCCTTCGGGGCTATCTTTTCCCTGTGGCTATGTGGATATACAATGAATCTATATACGCAGATAGGGCTGATCATGCTCATAGGACTTTCTGCTAAGCATGGCATATTAATAGTGGAATTTGCTAACCAATTACGGAACGAAGGCATGGCATTCGACGCAGCCCTCATTTCAGCGGCAAAGCTTCGTCTACGTCCCATCATCATGACGGGCATATCGACTGTCATTGGCGCTGTTCCGTTGATGATGGCGACGGGCGCCGGAGCAGTCAGTCGCCAAAATATGGGAATTGTTCAGGTATTTGGCGGAATAAGCGGAATTCTCTTAACTTTGATAGTTATACCCGTGGGATATGCTATTTTCTGCAGAAAAGAGAGTATTGCATAATGAGATAATTTCCTGCCAGGCAGAAAGGGGTATCAGAAGGCCAATATTTTTGCCAGATAATAGGGGTGGATCTGTGATTCTCTGGTAATTAGCTGAGTAAGATTAAGCATATACTTCGCATCTCGAAAGTCATCAATGCAAATTGTCCTAGCATTTTTGTTTACCTGATGGGAGGCGATTTCCTCTGCGGCATCTCCAGCCAGGGTAATCCCATACGGAACTTCAACGGAATCAATGGATTTCTGGAAAGCAACGAGCGGCGAACCGTCTTGGTGACAACGTTGAAGGTAGACTGTATTCCCTTCGCCTTTTACTGCCACTAAAACATTTTGATAATCCACTCCACTGCAGAGACTGCGAATTATATCGAAGTAACTTACGGAAGTGGCAGGTAGCCGCAGAGCCAGGGCAAGTCCCTTGGCAAAACTCAGAGCCACGCGAATCCCTGTGAATGATCCTGGACCGGACGCAGCAATAATTCCGTCGATTCTGCCAAGATCTATTTTGTTAGACTTCACAAGTGTATCCGCCAGCCAAACCAAATTCGCAGCTGCGTCAATGTGTTCATTGACTTCATATAGATTTCCCCCGTAGGAAATGGCTACGGAGCAGCGCTTAAGACAGGCCGAAACCGCCAGCACATTCTTCATTCGATTAGAACCCTGGTTCTATCCCCAACGCCCAATGATACTTCGCCGTTAAGCAATTTAATTGCCCATCGTCCAAAAAGTTCCATACGCCAACCCGTTGCACATTTGACGGAATCGTTTCCGCGGATTAATTCTTCCAAATCACCTGATTGCGCAATGACAGATGCCGCGACGCCATGTTCCAGGGAGCTAATTTCCAGCAAAGTTTTCAATAGAACAAATACGGCGCTTCTCTCACTGTGTTTTTCGCTGATTTCCAATCCTTCAGTGATTTTTTCCGCAAAAGATAGAAATTTCCTAAAATTCTCGTTCCTAATGTTTCTGGAATATTTCAAACGACGAACAAAGTCCACCCCTTTACGGGATACATCCTTTAGCATGCCATTTCCCACAATAGATCTGGGTGAAACATTCTCTATGGCAGCTCTCTGACAGCGCCACGCATCCAGCTGCTGATATATTCCTCCATTGCCTTCCCCGGAATTGACACCGATATTTGCAAGATTTTTCAGCTCATCATCCAGCCAATCTGTGCGATTGCAATTCCTAAGTTTACAAAATTGCTTTTTGTATACTTCCCTCAAATAGAGAACGTCATCCGTCGAATATTGCAGCTGATTTTTGCTAAGTGGACGCCTTTTCCAATCGCTTAGAGAGTGATCTTTTCGTAGATTTATGTCCAAATATCTAGTAACTATGGATTGATAGCTGATGCTTGCATCGACACTTAGAACGGATTCGTAGAGTTGTGTGTCATAGTAATTTTTCGTTTCAACGCCGTAGAGAGACAATATTTCCAAATCCTGGCTAGCGGAGTGGAATACTTTTCTAATTTTTGGATTAGCAAAAAATTGATTCAACTGGGAGATATCCATCTCCATCGGATCAATCAAATGAACCGTTGCCGGTGCTGCGATTTGTATGAGACATAGCAGCGGTTTTTCCTGATTTTCCCGTATAAATTCTGTGTCGATGGCCAGAAAACGCTCATCCTCAGGTGCGGTTGCAATTTCACCTTCAACATTTTTCAGACACTCATCCAGAAAATTTTCCGCGGAAATTAAAAACATTTCGGCACCATGCTTAATCGTTACTAGATCGCAACTATTTTTTCTATTTGCTTTTTCATGGAATTAAACTGGACCATATCGGTGATTTTAGTTACCGTTCTGGGAAGCATCTTCACACTCAGAGGATTTAGTACTTTGTTATTTCTGGCCAATTCAAGATGCAGGTGGTCGCCAGTCGATCTTCCCGTAGATCCTGTATACCCTATCAGCTGGCCTTTTTTAACTCTCTCTCCGCAGCGGACTACTGCCTTACTTAGATGGGCATACCTGCTGCTATATCCATCCCTATGCGACAGATCCACGCAATTTCCGTAGCCATAATAATAGGAGGCCCTTCTCACAATGCCGTCAATGATTGCATAAACCGGCGTGCCCTTGACTGCTCCAAGATCCACACCGGAATGATAGCAACGCCCACGGCTAAACGGACTTTTCCTCCATCCGAACGGGGATGTTACGTAAAACCGGCCCTTCAGCGGAGGCGCAAAGCTATTCGAATCGGACAAGGCAGCAGCCTTTACACCATCTTCGAAGTAATATTCCGAATCCTTATTATTCCTGTTGGGAACTCTGTAAACTGACTCCTGGCGTTGTTTGGTGATAATCCTTGCATATAACATTACATTTTGCGGACTGTAGATTATCACAAAGCCATCCCCTGCCTTCAGAGAACGTCGAAAATCTATTCGGGAAGATAATTTAGAGACAACAGCATCCACCACTCCAGCCGGAACCCCCAGCTGACGAGCATCACTGTAAAAATTGCTCTGAATCTTGCCTCGAACAAATTTAGAGCCAGCCAATTCGCTATTGGAAACAATCTTTATCGGGCTAACATGCACAACATTAGAACCTGCCGACAATTTCCCATCGGCAGCTACTGAAACACTTTTCACAAAAAAGTTTTCGCCCTGCAGCCGATTCGTTGCAAGTTCCAGAACCAGACCATTGTATACAAAAGGGTCAGGCAGTTGGTTTACCCAGCTTTGGATGTCATGTTCGGCTCGAAAAAACGCGGGATAATCCGCCCTATTCCTAGTCTCAACTTTTTTTTCTAGAACATGATCAATCAGCACAGGCAAGTAGCCGATCAGTATTAAAACTCCGCTACACAATCCCCTGCGCAAACTAGACATACCAGAGTGCTCCACAACCTTCCTCATTTGCCAAGAAACTAACGCGCGATTATTAATATAATGCGAATACAGAAAAAAAATCAACAACAATGGGCGGAATGTAATAAATCATGGCATCCAGGAACTGCACTATAAAGATAGAAACTGTCGCAGGAATAATCTGAATTTCCAACAATTTCTGAAGAATCTATCTCTATTGCCAATATCCTCTTAAAAGACTGGAAATTCAGCATCTTGTTCGGCAAATTTCTATCTTTATAAGGCAATCCCCACTGTGTTAAATACATTTGCATTTTTCCAGGGCTTGTAATATTCTTTTTCCGGAAACATTGATGCTCTTTTTTCGGATTGCGTAATGCTATCTTAGGGAGTTTGTAATAGTTTTAATCATATACATAAAATGCTTATAGTATTCCCTGGACAGGGGTCTCAAAAAATTGGAATGGGTAAAGATCTGTACGACAGATTCCAATCAGCCCGCAATGTTTTTCATGAGGTCGACGACACCCTATCCTTCCCACTTGCCAATTTGATTTTTAATGGAACAGAGAATGAGCTGAAGGCAACGGAAAATGCTCAGCCAGCACTGATGGCAGTCAGTATGGCGTTTGTCAGAGTTCTGGAGAAGGAATTTGCTACCGATATCGTGTCCAAAGCCAGGTTTTTGGCGGGTCATTCCCTGGGAGAATACACTGCATTGTGCGCAGGTGGAGTAATTTCTCTGGCAGATGCTGCAAAAATCCTTCGGGTACGCGGAGAAGCCATGGCCAAAGCCTGTCCAACCGAAGGATCCATGGCGGCTATCCTGGGACTTGACATAGAAACTGTGGAACGTTTGGTGGATGAAGTCCACTTCGAAAACAATGAACTCAAATCTTCGAAAATTGTCCTTCAAATTGCCAATGACAATTGTTCTGGCCAGGTCGTGATCAGCGGCCACGAAAGCGCTGTAGCCAGAGCAATGAAAAAGGCCCAGCATTGTGGGGCCAGAAAAACGACAATGCTAGAGGTCAGCGGGCCTTTCCATTGTCAATTGATGGAAGATGCCGCTGCTGCTGTGGAGGACGTCCTTGCAAAAATAACCTTCCATACTCCTGTGCGGCCGATCATATCCAATGTGAATGCCAGGGCAGAAATAGATGGTTTTGATAAGTTACTTCTTCAACAACTCACCGAACGTGTTAGATGGCGAGAAACGGTTTTGTTTGCCGCTGCTAATTCAGTCTCCGAATGCGTGGAGATTGGTTCCGGAAAAGTGCTTTCTGGATTGGCTAAGCGCATCTGTCCGCAGATGATTGTGACTAACATCAACTCCATCAGCTCTCTGGATGAAATTGTAAAGATGGGAAAGTTTTCGGCCACGCTATCAAGAATCTAGGAAGTCATCTGCTCCCAGCCCTTGGACGTCTGCAGCCAATAATTTGCATTCGCTCCCTTTTTTTCAAAATCTTTCCAGATCAATAGCGCCTGTTCCGCCTGCTGCTGCTCTTCGAAAACTGAAATGACTTTATCAAAAAGACAGAAATTCTCGTGCTCAAAGGCATCTACCAACATCAGTGTTGTTGCGCCATTAGGATTCTCCATTCCGCTGGTAAAATATATGGGCTGCTTTGAAGAAAAACCCAAGTTTTTGTCACCATGGGGAACAAACGCATTGGTGGAATAGGTCCAGAGGGTCTTATCTACGGTTTTCACCCGATCATCTAGCGGGCTAAAAAAAATGCACCGCTGGCCGGAGAAATAGACCTTTTCAAGCAGCCGAATAATCGCTGAAACCAGATTCCCTTCGGCCACATGATAAAAATTCACCGTCATTATTTGTGCCCAACGTAGTTTTCCTTCAGAAAATCATACAAAAGATGTACGCCAAAGCCAGTGCTCCCTTTGGAGCATACAAATAAATCTCCGTCGGATACATGCTCCACCCCTGCTATGTCGATGTGGGCCCATCTTTTATCATTCACAAATCTCTTCAGAAATTGTGCGGCAGTGATGCTTCCACCACGAATGTTTGGCTTGCCGATGTTCCGCATATCTGCAACATCCGAATTTATTCCCTCATCGAAATGCTCTGACATTGGCATTCTCCAGACGTTTTCCCCGGTCTGGCAGGAGGACTTACTCAGTTGCTCCGCCAGGTTATCACAGTTGCTGAACAGACCTGCAAACTCGTGTCCCAGAGCTACAACAATTGCTCCGGTCAGTGTCGCTAGATCCACAATTACGCTGGGGTTGAAGCGATCCTGGGCGTACCACAGAGCATCTGCCAGAATCATGCGTCCCTCGGCGTCGGTGCTCAGCACTTCGATGGTCTGGCCGGACATGGATCGAACTATGTCTCCGGGCCGCTGAGCAGTTCCAGACGGCATATTCTCCACCAGAGCCATCAATCCCACGACATTAATCGGCAACTTGTTCAATGCCACGGCTTTAAACAGACCGAGAACCGTTCCGGCCCCTGCCATATCATGGATCATTTCGTGCATTCCCTCGTCTGGCTTAATGCTGATACCTCCGCTGTCAAATGTTACTCCCTTACCAACGAAGGCGACCGGCAGTTCAGATTCCTTTCCGCCATTCCAATGTAAAACGACTAGGCGCGGCCTATTTGCACTGCCCTGAGCCACTGCCAGAAGAGCATTCATACACAGCTTTTCCATTGCGGGTTGCTCCAGAATCTCCACATCAACGCCAAGATGAGACAGCTCCTCCGTTGCAATCTTTGCCAGGCTTTCAGGATAGATCACATTGGCCGGCTCTGACACCAGTAGCCGGGTTAAAAAGATTCCAGCAGCCAGGTTTTGCAGCTCATCAAAACATTCCTGGGATACCTTCACATCTGAGGTTAATACGGCCAGGTTTTGTAGCCTTATTTTTTCGTCTTTTTGGGATTTATACTTGTCGAAACTCCAGGATTTTAGCAGCGCTCCAAAGCCGACGTAGGAAGAGATACAGTTACAGGGAATGTGCAGATCTGACGCCTCAATGGCCACGGTCGCATCTTCATCCAACTTGGAAGCGCCCGCATATATTGCCGCTCCCAGTTTCTTAAAATCAACCCTACTGAATTCTCTGTTTGGATCTCCCAATCCCACAATTATCAGGTGATTATAATATTCGTTGCAGAGTGGAAAAGAACATGTTTTGAACAGCGTTTTTCCTGTGAACTTTAGCTTGTTTAAATTTTTGGCGATTATTCCATTCAAATCTTCATCGATCTTTTTAGCATTTGGAGATAGAGATCCGTCGGAATGAATCCCCACGATAACGCTTCCTTTTTTCGGCAATTTATCTACAAACGAAACCTTTTCCAATACCATGATAACACCTCCCTATAATTACGCCTGCATGCAATGTACTAGATGGGAGATTTCAAATCCAGGCGCATTTGGTAGAAAAATATGTGCTGATGTACAATTCCTGCATAGTTTGGAAAGTTGAATTTTCTTATCCAGAGACTTTAAGATTTTTTATTTTTTCCCAGTGGAATGATAGGATTGGGGGTGCTTAGTATTCGGATTATTCTTATTCGATCCATGTTCAGTGGTCTTTGATCGGTTTTCTGGAGGTACACCTTTCTGGGCTGGTTTTATCGGTGGCGTTGCCTCCCTCAATTTCGCCATCGCTTTTTCCAAATTTTTTAAATCAGATCTTCTGGCCATGTCCTCATCAAGACCAAAGTAAATGTCCTGTAGTTGCCGAATTCGTATCATTATAGATTTCACAGTTTGAGCCAAACTCACAATATTTTTCCCCAATATCAGCATATTTTCTATTATATCATCGTTACCTTCCCGGGGAATGTGATCAGCATACTCTATAAAACTTTCGCCGATATCTCTCATCATGTCCCGAGGAATAAAATCAATCCAAAATAAAACCACATTTAGCAGCGGATCCTCCGGATCTGTCATAGAATTGGTAATATCTGTTACATTTAAACTCAGTGCTTCGATAATGAGTCTTTTTAGCCTAACTAGTTGATAGAGTTGTCTTCCTATTTCCTCCATCTGTGTATTTATTTCATCTTCGGGATTTCCAAGCTTTGGAATAATTTCGTTAATTCTTCTTCTAACTGCGTTCATGTAGAGTGTATTAATGAAACTCAAAGCTATTTCTAAAACATGAGTGATATGAGCGCAGTATAGAGACTGAAGAGTTTCATCCCGTTGCATTTCTCTTCCATTCTGCTTTACCCATACTTTAAGACTCGTGAAAACACAGTTGAGCTCACCACCACCAGACGCCGATGACCCTCCTCCTCTGCTGGCCCAGAGATCTATCACTCCAAGGCATTGAAACACAACAATCAAAATTAGCATAAACATGACTGGCTTGCTTCTATCGTGGGTTCATAAAATAAGACTTGTCTTTTGTCATAACCAAAACTATTTCATTTTTGGATAGAATATCCGGGATATTCGATTCCACATAGCTGTTCGGTTCCTTCACTATATAAAATATGAATCCATTATTTTTTAGCTTTTTTAGTTCATTTTCCACATTGCTATGGCGAGACGCCCTATAATTGTCGAAATAAAGTACTATCCTCAGACTTGGTGAAGAAGCAATGATTTTTTCCGCTCCGTTCAGGATGGGGAATACAAATTCTGGTATATCTATCAGCAACAGAGAAATGGACTCCTGTGATCCTTCCAATTTTTTGTCCAGAGTGATACTGTTCACAATTATTTTCCGATCTTTTGTATAATTGCCCTCAGAATTCTCTGTTTTAGAGAGGCAATCGGCAATGGAAATCAATTCTACTCTGTCTGAAATCGCAAAATTTTCCAGAGTAACTTTTTCGAATAGATCGTTTAGAATAAGACTTTTTCTAAGATAGGAAAGTATCGTTGCGTTGGGTTCAAAGGCGTAATATTTGCCAGACACAAGTTTTTTAGCGATTGTTATGGTGTTGTATCCAAAGTGAGCACCGATTTCCACCACGATGTCGTCTGCTCTGGCCATGGATACGGCTGTCTCCGAAAACGTGGAATGAATATCACCTGAGAATCGGACTTTACTACCCACGGTTGGATCATTTTGCTTTATCACAATGGGGTATCCATCTTTGGTGGTAGTAATGGAAAAACTACTGCCAAGCGATACCTCTCCGCGCATTTTAGGGATCATTTTTACAAGAACTTTTGTTTTTTCCAGAAAAAAAATTATTATAAATAGTAGGCAGGCGATTATTATGGCGAAGGAAACCAGTTTATTTCTATGAAAAAAGCCGCCTTCCGGCTGTTGCTGATTTACATCGTACTCCATAACTCCGCTTCCTCTTTCGATTGATTAGAACAGGAAAATGTTACCGCAGAGTAAATTTTGAAAAGAAACACTACGCAACGGTTTCCGATGATGTACAAATGGATTTTTCCACACGATACAGTTGGGCGATTCCCTGTAGATCTTCAAACTGATCGTATTCGGTTCCCGTCAGAAAGGTTTGAACATCCAAGGTTCTAAGTTCATTTATAAGACTTTTTCTGCGATTTTTATCCAAGTGCAACATTAGATCGTCGAGTAGAAGAACTGGAACTCCTGCACGGATGTTTCGGTAAATTCTTACACTGGCCAGAATCAGAGAAATCAGAAATGCTTTTTGCTCCCCGGTGGAGCATTTTTCCGACTCCAAAGCCGTTGTTGAATGTTTCACCCTCCAGAAAGTTTTATGACATCCTACAGTTGTGACTTGTTTTTCTGCATCTCTAAATCGCTCTTTTTTCAGAATGTGAGATATTTCCAGGATGGCGCTCTCTTCATCATGGGTTTCATAGATGTCTTCGACGGTTCCAGCGACACTGACGCATGGTCGAAGGAATTCGGATGGATAATTGTTAAACGTGTCCTGGAGCGCTTCCACAAATTCACAACGCGATCTGATTATTTTTATATTCTCCTCTGCGATCTTCCGTTCCAGAGTATCCAACCAAGTTTCGTCTTTCCCATGGGAAAGCACGTGCAGACGTTCTCTCTGTAATTTTGCGAGTGTTTTTAGATTAGATCTGTGTCCACTGCTGTACCCTCCCACCAGGTGATCGAAGAAACCACGTCGCTCTGCGATGGGACCAATAAAAATATTGTTCATGCTTGGGATGCTCCATAGAATCCACATTATCTCTTCGAATTTCGATAAAGAATCAGTGCGGGTGTTGTCTATTTTGGCTGATCTGCTGCCATCTTTTGCATTGGTTGTCAGAAATGTTTTGTAACCGTCTTTTTCCAAAACAAGCTCCAAATTCCAGGAAAATGGAACTGCGCCAGACGTGTTTAGATCTGCGATGGGGGCTCTGCGTAAACCTCTGCCGGCGGAAAATAGCGACATCGCCTCCAATATATTTGTCTTTCCTGCTCCGTTGGATCCACAGAAAATAACAAATCTGGAACAAAACCCCAGGGACAATGACCCGTAGGATCTGAAATTTTTACAACTTATTTGAACAATACCAGCCGGCAAGGTTCCTCTAGATTCTCATCGGCATGACAACGAACAACGACTCAGGTTCGGACTCGTCCACAATTAGTATTGGTGCCAGAGACTCCTTTACATATACCTTCAAAGATTCTCCCTGTACCGCCTGGGCCACATCCAGCAGATAACAGGCGTTAAACCCTGCATTCCATCCGGGACCGGAATAGGTAACGTCCACCTCGTCTCTACCGTTGCCAATTTTGCTGTTAGCTACGTAGCAGGACAAATTATTTTTGCTCAGCTCCAACTTCACCGACCTAATTTTTTCATCTGATATTACTGAAACCCTGTCGACAATTTCCACAAAATCTTGCCTCTTTACCAGGAAGTAGTCGCCACTCATTTCCGGGATCACTCTCTTATAATCAGGGAAAGTACCATCCACAAGCTTCGAAATAAATACGATGTTGCCTATGGAAAATTGAATTTGATTGGCGGTAAACGTTAGCGAAATATCCTTCGAAAATATATCCAACAGTTTTTTCACCTCAAGCACAGTTTTTTTCGATATTATTATCCCCTGGATGCTTTCCTTTGCGTCTAGGACTATTTCGGAAACGGACAATCTATGCCCATCGGTGGACGCGGCCTTCAACTTGTCATCCTCCCGGTGTAAATATATACCGTTCAGATTATGCCGATTCTCCTCGGGAGAGATGGAGAACTTCGTACGACTAATCAGCTTGTTGAACTCGGGGGATTTTAGATTAAAACAGCAGGACTCTTTTAGAGGCACAATTGCTGGGAACTCCGCCGGATTCAGCGCCGACAGCTCAAATTTAGACTTCCCGGCTATAACCACCAGTTTGCTTCCCTTATCGGCCAGAGAAAATTCCAGTATAGCCGAATCTGGAGATTTTCTGACGATGTCGTATAAAATCAGTGCAGGCACCGCTGCCGTACCCAGTGTGTCCATTTCTGCAGGGATTTCCTCAATGAGAGAATGGTCCAAATCCGTTGCTTTCAGTCGCAGGCCTGCGTCGTGAAACTCCAGCAATACGTGGGACAATATGGGAACCACAGCTCTCTTTTCCACCACACCGACGCTGCGCATAACCGCCGGCAGAAGATCTTTTTTAGCAACCCTTGCCCTCATTTCAATCCTCCATCACCGCCCCAGGACAGAGCCTCCAGTTCCGCAACCACCCCTCTAATTCATTGCCGGAGTCTGGGAAGACACTTCCCCCAGCTGTCATTATAGAATGGACTAGTATTCTTTCAAGTGCAATCAGAAATTTTCCGCATCAACCAGCAAAAGATGGAGACCGCTTGCCAGACTTTTCATTTTATGTATAATCGCCTCATTAGAAAGGAGATTCGTTATGTTATGTGGGATTGGTAATATTGCAAGGTCTGTGGTCGCAGGTTTGGTGTTATGTTGGATGGGGATTATCTAAGCAATGACTTCCCGACCTCTGAGCATACAGACCGTAGCGGACCAGAGTATGGCTTACAGGAATCCGGTGGTCGGTCTATGCAATTAATGGAATTAATGGGGAGTACCGGAGTTGATAAGGAGTGAACAGGGAGTCGTTGGGCAGTTCCTGCCCTCGACACTCGTCCCAGTTGTCTCCATGTTGTTATTATTTATTTTTTGGTAGTCCGCGCGGAGACTGGGAGACACATTGTTCTTCCACAAAATGCATGACTCATTTATTGCACCAATCAGAAATGTGAGAGATCCGACGATTGAATGTCCTTTGTGTAAACAATGTATTGTAAAGAGAACGGAGAGGATTAGTCAACAGTCCACCCCAGTCAAGACAAAAAAGGGGAAATGTATTGAAATTGACGGAGAAAATTGAGGCGAAAATTGGTCCATCTCTGGAATATCGGGGTTATGAGGTTGTGCGGACGAGAATCGTTGGAGGGAAAAATCCGCAGGTAACAGTGGATATTGACCGACTGGACAGTGGTCCTGTCACTCTGGAGGATTGCACCAATGCAAATCATTTGATTTCCGTAATATTAGATGTTGAAGATTTTATTGAGGGATCCTATACGCTAGAGGTAAGCTCGCCTGGCGAAAATCGGCCCCTGAAAAAAATCAGTGATTTCGAGCGTTTTTGCGGCAGATACGCAAAAGTGGAGACGATTGGTCTAATCAGCGGCAGACGTAAATTCCATGGGAAACTGCTCAGGGTGGAACAAAATTTACAGAACATAGTTGTCTATTTGAGAGAAGAATGCGATACTGGTCTCGTCGAAATCGGAGTATTGTACAGCAATATAAAGAAGGCAAGCGTAAAGAGATTTTAGCTGTGGGGAGCTGAAAAGGGATTTGAAGAATGTCAACTGAGCTATGGACAGATTCTCGTTTCTACGGTCCGGAGTTATTACAGATCTCCGATGCCGTAGCTAGGGAGAAAGGTCTAGAAAGAGAAAGAGTTCTGGAGGCGATGGAAAGTGCCATTCAGAAGGCAGCCAGAGTAAGATACGGAAATGAGCACGATATTCGAGTAAGCATTGCGAGAAAAAGCGGAGAGGTAACCATATTCAAATGCATCACAGTGAGAGAGGTTGTGGAAAACGAGATTACTGAAATGCCGTTGGAGGAAGCAAGAAAGATAGACGAGAAAGTGGAACCAGGCCATGTGTTTATCACAAAATTACCTCCAGTAAGCTTCGGTAGGGTCTCGGCCCAGGTAGGTCGCCAGATAATTTTGCAAAAAATTCGGGATGCGGAGCGGGAAAAGCAATACAAAGAATTCAAGGATCGTGTTGGAGAAATAATCAGTGGAGTTGTGAAACGAGCAGAATATAACTCTGTTACGTTGGATGTTGGACACAGTGAGGCTATGATTCGGAGAGATCAGCTCATTCCCAGGGAGAATTTTCGTGTAGGAGATCGAGTAAGGGCCTACATTGCAGACGTTTCTGCAGAGACCAAGGGACCGCAGGTGTTTCTATCTCGTACCCATCCACAGTTTTTGGCGAAGTTGTTTTTGCAGGAAGTGCCTGAGATATACGATGGAGTGATTGAAATAAAGGCAGTGGCCCGGGATCCGGGGAGTCGAGCCAAAATTGCGGTATATACATCGGATAGCAACATTGATCCCATCGGAGCCTGCGTTGGCGTACGGGGAAGTCGTGTACAATCCATAATTCGAGAACTGCAGGGAGAGAAGATCGACATTGTTCTATGGTCAGATGATCCAGCGACGTTTGCCGTAAATGCCCTTGCCCCGGCAGAGGTTTCCCGAGTCGTTGTTGACGAGGAAAACAGGAAATTCGAGGTGATGGCTCAGGATAGTCAACTAAGTTTGGCCATAGGAAGGCGGGGGCAGAATGTTCGTTTGGCTTCTCAGCTTATCGGTTGGGGAGTCACGGTGGTCTCTGAATCAGAAGCTTTGGAAAAAAATAATCAGGAGTATCATGCGAGGTCTCGGGCCTTCATGGATGCTCTTGACTGTGACGATGTCATTGCGCATCTTCTGGTGGCAGAGGGGTTTACCAGCGTAGAGGAGCTGGGAAATGAGACAACCGAAGAGCTGGCATCCATAGAGGGATTTGATGAAAGCCTTGCCGAGGAGCTAATATCCCGCACCAAGGACTATCTGACGAAAAAAAATGCAGAAAATTTGCTGCAGTTAAAGAAAATGAAAGTGGATGACAGGATAATAGGTTTTGGGATACTCTCCAGTGCTGATTTATTGGTATTGGCCGAGCATGGAATAAAGACGTTGGACGATTTGGCGGATCAGAGCACAGATGAACTCCTGTCTCTACTACCGAATCTCCAGAGAGAATACGCAGACACAGTTATCATGAAGTGTCGTGAACATTGGTTTACCTAGTGGCAGGAGAAGGCTTTTATGGCAGAGCAAAAAAAGGGGACGCTTAGCTTGTCTTGCCCGCCTGGCTTAAGAAAATCAGGTCCATTTGATGGGAAAGTGAGACAGAGTTTTTCCCATGGAAAAACGAAAGTCGTGGCTGTCGTAGAAATAAAAAAAAAGCGTCTATCCGGTAGTCGATCGTTCGGTGTCAAATCATCAGCCTCTGCGGCACGGATAGAGGGAAAAGGTGGACTAACCGATATAGAAATGGAAACGCGGCTGAAGGTAGTGAAAGATGCGATAAAAGAAAGCAAAGGTTGGGAGGAAGTTAGGCAGGCGAAGGAACAGGAAAGGCGTGTGTTGGCTCGCCTACAGGAGCAGAAAGAGGCAACAGAGACGATTCAGGAAGAGTTAGTCCCAGAGGAACCCACGGTTGATGTGCCCTCGAGACAGGTACATGCGCCCCATGGCAAGCAGCAGTTTTTTCACTCCAAAACTGTGGATGCCGAAAAGGAGGATTATCAGTCAACGGCGTCATCCAAAAAAATTCCGGTCGTCAAAAAAGGAATTAAGGAACTCCGGAAGCATTATAGCCAAGGTTCTGGAAAGATCTCTATTTATAACGCGTTGAATGGTGAAGACGAAACTCGGAGTCGATCCCTGGCGTCCCTAAAAAGGGCGAAGCAGAAGAGTAAATCTGTCCCCGGTAGTCAGGAGGAAAATAGGGTCGTCAAAGAGGTGATTCTACCGGAAGTGATCAGTGTACAGGATCTGTCTAGTCGCATGGCAGTACGGACCGGAGACGTTGTGAAGACGCTGATGAGACTGGGCGTCATGGCCACAGCAAATCAGATAATTGATGCAGATACGGCCGAACTTATTGTGATGGAATTTGGACACAAAGCAAGACGGGTAAGCGACAGTGATATCGAGATTGGTTTGCGGCGTGAAGACGACGAAGGAGCATTGCTACGACGACCTCCGGTAGTGACGATCATGGGACACGTGGATCACGGGAAAACGTCTCTGATTGATGCGCTGAGAAATACTGACGTCGCTCAAAGTGAGGCCGGGGGAATTACTCAGGGTATCGGAGCATATCAGGTTTCGACGAACGACGGTCGAAAAATTACATTCATAGATACTCCGGGTCATGCTGCTTTTACTGAAATGAGGTCTCGTGGTGCAAACGTGACAGATATTGTTGTGCTTGTTGTTGCCGCCGACGATGGTGTGAAAGATCAGACCGTGGAGGCAATAAATCATGCTAAAGCCGCCTCTGCACCGATGATATTGGCCATAAACAAAATTGATAAGCACGGAGCCAATCCGAATAATGTGAGAAAATCTCTCCTAAACCACGAGGTTGTTGTGGAATCGTATGGGGGAGACATAATGGATGTGGAAATTTCCGCCAAAACAGGCAAGAACTTGCAAAAATTGGAAGAGATGATTCTGCTTCAGGCTGAAATGTTGGATCTCAGAGCCAATCCTGACAGAGAAGCCGAGGGAATTGTTATAGAATCAAAGGTGGAAAAAGGTCTCGGTCCTGTGGCTACGATTCTCATCAATAAGGGAACATTGCATGTGGGAGACATTTTTGTTTCTGGAACGGTCTTTGGTAAAGTTCGTGTGATCAGCAATCATCGGGGAGAAATTATCGATGAATTAACTCCCGGAACGCCGGGAGAAATTGTTGGTTTTAATGGCTCCACCATTCCTGGAGATGATTTTGTGGTTGTCGAAAATGAAACAAGAGCCCGGGAAGTTGCTGGCTATCGTGATCGCAAAAAAAGGGAGCAGGCCTGGGTTATTTCTTCCCATCCGTCGTCTGCCGAGCAGATGTTTTCTCAGATTCAGGAAGAGCAAAGACAGAGATGTCTGGCTGTGATTGTGAAAGCGGGTGTACAGGGATCCTCCGAGGCTATATGCACAAGTCTACAGAGACTTTCCACCAGTGAAGTAACGGTCAAGATCATACACTCTGGTATCGGAGAAATTACAGAAAACGATGTATCTCTGGCTCGAGCGTCTCAGGCAATGATTCTTGGATTTAATGTGCGTGCCAATATGCAGGCTCGGGATCAAATTACCCGAGATCGTATTCAGGTCAAATATTATTCGATAATCTACGATCTGCTGGATGACGTGAAGTCGGTGCTTTCTGGGTTGTTAACGCCGGATATCAAGGAAAATATCTTTGGTTCTGCAGAGGTGCGAAAAATTTTTGACATACCCAAGTTTGGCAGAATTGCCGGTTGTATGGTTTTGGATGGTCTAGTTAGAAGAGGCGCTAAAGCGAGATTGATCAGAGATGGGGTGGTGGTACACACAGGAGAAATAAAATCTCTGCGGCGAAGCAAAGATGACGTTAAAGAGGTTAAGTACGGATTTGAGTGCGGCATCAGTCTGGAGAATTACAACGACATACATCCAGGAGATACAATAGAGTGTTTTGAGCAGGAAGCAGTGGCCCGCCAGCTGTAAGTAGGAACAGATTGAATGAGAAGGAAAAATTGCAACAGATCCCAGAGGGTTGCCGAAGAGGTAAGAAGGGTGCTGTCTGAATACCTGCTGAGCGATCCTTTTATGAGGAGCAGTGTGGATCCGGCGCTTTTGTCCATTACGGCAGTTACCATCAGTCCCTGTTTGCAGCACGCAAAGGTCTATGTGGCGCCGCTGTCTCCTGATATTGGTGGTGAGGACTGCCTGATATTCCTAAGGTCTCATTCATCGCAGCTACGTTATCATATTGGATCCTCGCTTCGGCTGAAGTTTGTGCCAGATTTATCCTTTTTCCTGGACGATTCCTTCGACTGCGCTCTTCGAATTAATTCATTACTGAAAGCACGAGATAATGTCTCAGGATCGCTATAGGCTCTCGAACATTGGCACCTGCATGGACGGAGATATTCTAACCAGCCCTATTTGATTTCTCTGCCTTTTCAATATTTCGATCTTGAACCCCTCCAGCACATAAATCTGACCTTCGTCGGGTATTTTCCGCACTTCCTGTATGATCAATCCAGCAATGGTGGCCACGTCATCCTCGGGCAGGTTCCAGTCAAATTCCCGGTTTAGATCCCTTATGGGAGTGCTTCCCTCTGCAATAACCGTTCCGTCCTCTTGCAGAGCCACGCCCAGGGGAATCGTGTCGTATTCATCTACGATTTCCCCCACTATTTCCTCAAGAATATCCTCAAGGGTTATGCAGCCCTGCAGATCTCCGTACTCATCAACGACCAAAGCAAAATGCTCTCTCTTTTTGCGAAAATCCTGTAGCTGATCCAATAAATGCTTCGTGTCTGGGATAAACCAGGGGGAGGACATCAGCTGATTAATTTTTATATTTTCCATATTCCCCTGCTGAACCTGCAGAGCCCGGAAAAAAGTCTTTGTTTTCAATACTCCTATAATATTTTCCGGATTATCCTTCCACATGGGAACTCGAGAAAAATTACAGGAGCTCAAATCATCTGCAATCTTACCAATCGGCAGGGATATGTCGATGGTTTTGAGATGTCTTCTATGAATCATCGTATGACTCACCGGAATTTTATCAAGATCCAAAATACTTTTCAGCATGCTTTTTTTTTGCTCTTCTTCCTTATCTCCCTCTGATGTGCGCATCTCTATTGTTCCACGGAGTTCCTCATCGGCCTGTTCTGCCGGATCATTATACGGAACTGGTATTCTCAGTATTTTTAGAGTGAATTTCGCACACCATTCAAGTATCGTCGTCAGCGGCTTTAGGGTCATGACGGCACGGGCTAAAATAGGTCCAACAAAAAGAGAAAACGGAATAGTGAAGCGTATCACTAACATTTTGGGAAAAATTTCTGCGTATATGATGGTTAGCAAAGCCAAAGCTGTTTGCAGAACAGCAGCTTCGGCGGCGGAAAGATACTTTATGGAGAAAATGGTACTACTTATTGGGATCAGGTACAGAACTATTTGATTTAAAATCAGCATCGTACTTATCGAAGTAGACAGGTTTTCCTGGAGCGCGATAACCCTCCTGGCTCTTTTATCTCCTTTTTTAGCCAGATGGAACAGATAGGCCTGCGACGCCTTGGTTACCGCAGTTTCCGATCCAGAAATAAATCCAGCCATGGCGATCAGGCAGAACATTCCCATGAAAAAAAGAAAATACACCATTAACCGCGTACCCAGAACCCGCCAGATACCCGCTCCCCACTCTTAACAGCATCTGTGATTGAAACAAACCGCGATCCGCAACTGCACATGTGGTATTTTGAATCCACCAAACTATAATGACAGTCTAGAGTCTAGTATAGTTTATGGATGAGGTAAATGATTATGAGGAGTTTTTTTATATTTCTAGGGATATGTGGATCTGTGATGCTGATAGCCGCTGTTACTGCATTATTCATCGGTATTCCAGCGACTCCCAGGGAAGTGGTGCGGCAAATAGAGTTTGGATATGCCAGTCCAACAAACTAGGGACTGTTTACAAACAGCCTTTAGATTGCCAGGATAATTCCATTTTCAGGCCGCCAGTACAGAAAAACCTCATCCTCCCATTGGATAGGACGTTCTGCAGCTCGCACCAAATTTGCCACAGTCGCGAATATTGTGGTACCGGATCTCAGTTTTACATGGTAAATAGACACATCACCGAGGTACACTATGTCCTTCACAACTCCACTGGTCCAGTTGTGCTCACCCGTGGGGCGAGAATCCGTCAGCATAACTTTTTCTGGACGTATGGCGACACTAATCTGTGCTCCCACAGGTACAGATGACGAATGGCTGACATACAAATTCTTTTCCATTGCCGTGGATTTTACAACAACGTGATCTGACTCCTCCTCCACGATTATCCCATCAAAAAGATTCACTGATCCAAGGAAATTGGCCACATATTTGGAATTGGGATACTCGTATATCTCCGTTGGCGGCCCAACCTGCAAAATACGCCCTTCATTCATCAATCCGATGCGAGACGACATAGTCATGGCCTCTTCCTGATCATGGGAAACCATTATAAAAGTGACTCCGACCTTTTCTTGGATATTCACCAACTCCAGTTGCGTGCGTTCCCGTAGTTTTTTATCAAGGGCGGCCAGCGGCTCATCCAGCAGCACCAACTTTGGTTGTTTTACAAGACTTCTGGCAAGTGCGACTCTCTGCCTTTCTCCTCCAGAGAGCTGATCTGGCTTCCGACGTTCGTATCCACTCATCTGAACCAGCTCGAGGTAAGCATCCACTCTGTCTCTGATTTCGTTTTTGGGCACTCTGTCCTGAATAAGCCCAAAGGCCACGTTCTGCTCCACCGTCATGTGGGGAAACAGGGCGTACGACTGAAACACCATGCTGACAGGTCGTTTATAGGCAGGGGTGTCAGTCATGTCTATACCATCGATAAAAACTTTTCCAGACGTTGGTGTATCAAATCCTGCCAGCATTCTCAGCAAGGTTGTCTTGCCGCAGCCTGATCTGCCCAGTAGTGAAAACAGCTCCCCTCTGTATATGGAAAGCGATACATTGTTTACTGCAACTAGACCTCCAAACGTCTTGGTGAAATTCTTTATGGAGACGTAGGGCTGTGCCTTGGAATCCTGCCAGGGCTCCAGATTGCTCAAATATTTAGATTGGGCCATGTAAATCCAACATAGTTTTAATGAAAACTTATAACATGATGCCTGAAATCTTGACAATAGACCAGTTGTAGAAGTATTACTTCCTGGAATCATTGATTGGTCTGTTCTCAGTACCACCTAGTCTGTGGTGCAAAAATTTAAAAATGGTTCATTGAAAATTACAATCTGGAGGATTTATAATGGGAGTATTGCTGTGTAAACTAGCTGGGTTTCCAAAGGAGAAAAGCAGTGAGGAAGAGATGATAATGGATATTGAAGCAACTGTAGCTTCTTTTAAAAATCTTCCGTTGCAGAATCCAATAAAAAATGCTGTGGTATACTTTTGGGAAAGCCATACCAAAAACCCGGACGACAGGAGTAAAATACAATCTACAGTTGATTTAATTCCCAAGAGATTTGATTTGGCTACCTGCGAAAAGTACGAAGTGCGCACGGGGTATTTGAGTCGCTACAATTACTTGTCTAGGATTTACCATAAATCTTCCCTAGAGGATCTGGAGAAAGCCATTATTAAAGGAGAAGATGAGCAGACAGAGTGGATAGAGCGTTGCAAACCGGATTTGCCTGATTTTACGAAGAAAAATTGGCAACAGTGCGTAGGAAATCCGCATTTTTCCTCCTGCCGAAAACTTTTGGAGGAGCGTATTCAGAATGATGCGCTGTTTGCGAAGGCCTACGAGGAGAGTGCTGACAATTACTCCGTAAAACGCAAAACCAACAGAGAGAACGGGCTTTTATACCTAATTGAGGAAAATGCTTGGATTTTAACCATACCACTGCTGCATCCGAACAAACCGGTATACATCATACACGTGGGAAATGTCACAGATTCCACCAACATATTGTTTTCGACGTTTGAATATCTCCGTGATTCTACGAGACTTCTCTTCCCATATTTTGAGCACAGGACTTTTGCTAGTACTGCCGATTTTTTGATAGAATACAAAAATAAAACCAACGTCGGCTATTATATTGACAACGAGGAAGCGGTTGGTCAGTTAATTCAGGCGAAGCAAAGTCTCACCAAAGATGATTGGTCGAAGTTACTGATGAATGAGAGAGCAGAGAAAGAGCTTCTGTACAATATAATCGGGAAACTGCCTGGGCATGTATATTGGCTCAGCAAAAAGAACGTCTATTTAGGATGTAATGATCTTCAGGCGAGGCATCTGGGATTAAGTTCCAGGGATGAGATAGTGGGAAAGGCGGTTTCCGATTTGCTATCTGCTGAGGAAGCAAAAAAACACACAAGTATTAATAAGCAGGTGCTTGAGAGAGGAAAGTCCTACTTCGGTGAGGAGAGAGCGTCTATGTACAATGGTTTTAGAACCTATCTATCACAGAAAAGTCCACTGGTAGATAGCTTTGGAAAAGTGGTTGGATTGCTTGGGGTATCTGTGGACATAAGCGATCGGAAGAACGCGGAGAGTCTACGTCTTCGCAATAAAATGCAAAAAGTGAGAATAGAGGAGCAGAAGGAATTTCGGGAATTTTCCGCCCAGGTCTTGCATGATATAACTTCACCCCTGTTGACTCTCGAATGTCTGGTAAAATCGACGGATTCTTTGGATAATCACAGTACACTTCTTAAAAACGTGACAAGTTGTATAAGAAGCATTTTCGAAGCACTGCGAAAAAAATGCATGGAGGACAGAAGAAAAGCAATCGAGTCTCAACCAGAGCTTATCCTTATATCTCTGCTTCTCCGTGATGCGCTGGAGAATAAGAAGTATGAGTATCAAAAGACATTAATTAAATTTAACTATTCATTCAGTCCGGCCGCCAGATATGCCTTTATCAAGGGGGATCGCTCCAATTTCGAGCGCATGTTCTCGAATCTAATAAACAATGCGGTGGAAGCCTGTGGAGGAAGTCAGGGCACAGTGGATGTGTTCCTAGATGTTGGTGATAACTGGGCAAAAGTTACTGTAAAAGACAGTGGAAGCGGCCTCCCTAATAAAATTTTCGAAAAAATTTTGGCTCGTTCCAATGTTTTTGGCAGCACGAAACATGAAGGAGCAGGGCTTGGTCTTGGCCAAATCCTTGCAACAGTCGACTCCTATGGAGGAACCCTGGATGTGGAGTCTTCCGGGAATGACGGAACTACATTTTTGCTGAAATTTCCGTTGGTGGATTGTTCCGAAGAAGTTGCGAAAGAGCTGATATTTACGTCTGACGACGTGATAGTGGTTTTGGACAATAATCCGGAGGTTTTTAGGATTTTGGAGAAACGACTGGGCAGTTTTACCCCTCGACCTACCCTAAAGTTTTTTTCCAAAAGCAGCGATGCCAGTGATTTTGTGGAATCTTTCCTCGAAAAGGAAAAAATTTTTCTTCTGAGTGAACAGGAGCCCGGAGATGGTACAATGGACAGATTGATGCTGATTCTCCAAAGTCGTCTCCCAAGAAGTCGCTGTCTTGTCCTATCTGATGCCCAAGCCGATGGAAATTTGCAGGATTTGGTTCGTGCTGCCAACGTGAAAATATTGTTCAAGCCATTTTTGCAGGATGTGCCGATTATGGTGATAGGAGAATAGCCTCTTTCCTTACTGCTCTGTTGTAGTCATGCAGAGCGAAAAATCAAAAATATTTGTCTACAGCCTGTTTAAATTGTTCAATGAATAATTTTTTTAAGTATGATACGCTGTTTTGCTCGTAAAATAGAATGATAGCCTTTTTATACTCCACCTCATCTATGCTTCTGTATGATAATGGGCAATAATCATTGGCCAATAAAATGGCATTGGCTAATATTCTGGACGTTCTTTTGTTACCATCTTCAAAGGGTTGAATATATGAAATCATCAAAACGACGGTGAAAGCTTTTTCCAACGGATTCGTTGTCCTATTTATGGTTTTTATCAATTCGTGCATGGCGTCTCTAATTTGATGTATATTGTCGAGCGGTTTATAATTTGTTCCCACAACGCCAACCGCCGAAGATCTTAATCCGGCGTGAATTCCGAGATTATCAATTACAATTTCATGCAACTCCTCTATTTTGGCAAGAGTAATACGCTTATAATTGGAAGCATTCTGAAAAATATAATCCAACGCACATTTGTGATTTAAAATCATAATTGATTCTTCTCTGCTATGATTACCGGCTTTGATGTTTTCTTTTATTAATCGTTCCGTGTCTAACAAGGAGTAGGTATTCCCTTCGATGTGAGAGGATTTCCAGCTGAATTCAATGATCAGCCGCTCAAATTCTTTTTTTACAATCGTTGGCGAGAATTTTTTCAGATTGTTTCTGAATTTTTCGTTAATGACACATATTTCGTCTAGTTCGCCATCCGTAAATAAGCCAGCAAGATGATCAAAAACATCGAAACGAAAATTCTTGTTTTTTATGACACGATCGTCACAGTCATTTCTAAAATAATCATCGACATTAAAATATTCCAACAAAGGATTAGTGATAATTGGACAATATTTTACATTGCGTGCTTGACCTTGTTTTTTGATAAACCCGCTGTGTATCAGAAAATCGATATCTCTGATTATCGTTATTCGCGCAATTTTTTCCTGAAATTTTTCGACGATATAGCGGTGAACATCAGAAGTTGTAGCTATCTTCTGAACACTAATGAAATCTAAAATTGCCTTTAGTCTTTTGCTCATCTTATTATCATATCAACAAATGATCACCCGAGGCAAGCCGCGGGGTATTGAATAGGATCGCGTTGCATCAGAATAGTTTTATTTGATAATCTTCATGTAATTTTTGGTATTCTTTTCCTTGATTTTTCACATAATTCCCTATAATTTTCTCATTATACTTACGTTGTGATGTTTACGTATATAAATGCTCATACGAGCATTTTACGCGGCAAGCCGCGGGGAATATATCCCTAAATAGAGATTAAATGTCGCTTTCGACTTGTATATAATATAACTGCAAGAGCTCTTTTGGTGGCATCCTTCGGTCTTTTTCTTCCGTCAAACTCAACAAAATCATAGCAACATGTCTTGCATTTATACCTTTGCTTCCCTCTTACACTACCATTTCTTATAATCAATTCGCTCAAACATTTTGTACAATGCATTCTATTCTCCTCAAAATGAGTGCATCGTAACATAACTATCTATAATTGAACACTCTCTAAAATTGTCCTCGGAGTGGTGTATTTTTTGATACTGATATACTAGGCAGTATCGACAATAATAGATGTACATGCTCCTGGCTCAATCCGCCACTCACAATCGTGACGTCGTTTGCCGTACATATATCTTGTTCTTGTTGCCACTATTCCTGTTAGAACGCGATATCTACATTTTGTACAAAACACCAGGAGATATTTCAGATCATATAAACTGTGACTACTTTATTTCTGTATTCCATGCTTTATATCACACTGAAGTCTTCGCCTAGAGGCGAGGATGTCTCACCCTCCCAGGTAAACTACATGAACTTTCTCACAGCGTACTGATACCGTTGCATCCTTTGAGAAATTTGTGTATCTTCAGTACAGGGTGATTAGCTCAGTGGTAGAGCATCTCGGTCACATCGAGGGGGGCGACAGTTCAAACCTGTCATCACCTACCATTTTTCGTGTTGTTGTTAAACAAACGGTTATATGCCCGAGAATGTAAGCAATTTCGGGATTGCCCTATAAAAATAGAAATCATTAGATAAAACCCTTGAATATTCAACAAAACCGTAGAGACATAACTCATTGTAAAATCAGTGGATTTTCCGCATTTTGCTATACTTATAGGGCAGTCCCGCAATTTCTGTTATGTTTAGCAACCCAGCATGGGCTGAATAAATATTTGGAATAAAAAATTGCTATTGGTATTTCAGTATTTTGTTTATAGAAATTTTCCTGAGGGGGCCGTGACCATTTGGGCGGCGGTAGTTGCATCCTTTAGGAAATTTGTGTATCCTCAGCGTGGGGTGATTAGCTCAGCGGTAGAGCATCTCGTTTACACCGAGGGGGTCGGCAGTTCAAACCTGTCATCACCTATCAATGTGCCCGTAGCCCAATTGGATAGAGCGTCAGACTACGGATCTGAAGGCTGAGGGTTCGAATCCTTCCGGGCACACCATTTCAAATTTCAACCAGGCAAAGGGCTCTTCATTTCCACTAGGAAAAGAGCAAAAAACAAGCTCAGCGAATACATCAACGCCTCAAATCCGAAGGCAACATGTGGAAATTATCAAGGTCAGTGGATGGCACGAAAATTGTTACATAACTGAAAACGGCGTCATAGGCGAACAGCCCAAAGAATTGCTGATTTTTCAGCCGGATTTTAGAGCCGTCTGCAGTCGATACGAAAGGCAACCTTCAAGACTGGATTGAGAACGTAGGCAGGATATGTATCGGAAATTCCAGGCTGATATTGGCCGTAAGCGCCGGATTCGCAAGCATTCTGCTGAAACCATGCAGAAGAGAGAACTTCGGCCTTCATTAGACTTCTTTCGAAACCGAGTAGTTCCGAGGAATTAACCGTGTTCGTTTATTAGTTTTTGCCAATTTTTGATTCTCAAGTTTGAGATGCTCCAAGGTACGAAAAATTATTATCGAACATGGTTATTTTTAGGAGCCCACGGAGCGCAGGACCGCGGAGTACTTTGCGTACGTGAGGATCCAAGCACCAGAGCGACGCAAAAATTACCGGAAGGACGACGGTTTCGAAAGAAGTCTAGTATTCGCCAAGGCGATCCCAGAAAGCACTGGACTGCTCGAAAAACTTAACGGATTCCCAAGCTATGCGGCTTTTGCACAGCATTTGGACGAAGCTACCCGGGAATATTACGGCACACCGAGAACCGCATTCGTCGAAAACGCCATAAAAGAACTCGATTTACTGCCTAAATATTTCAAAGATGCTCTACGAGAAACGAAAGAAAAACACCTGCCAAGCGAAGCCTACGGACAGGACGACCGCGTGTTTAAGTTCTTCTTTACTCTCGGATTCGCAGGCGAACTTGCCACACGATATGGCATCAGCGGATGGCCTGTGGGAGCGGCTCTAACAGCCGCAATAGACGAATTCGGCCACTGGATCGCTCACAAAGGCGGTTATGGAAACCAGGAAGAAAAACGAATGCTGGAGCAGGTTAAGCACTTCTTCGCAACCTATTCCCAGAGCAAATTTCAGCAAATCACTAGCGGAAAAATGTTCGATTTTTGAGATTTTCGTTTTTAGAGGAGCAGAGTTTCCTGTCGTTTTTACCTGAAATTTCAAACGGTGTCCCCAACGAGATTCGAACTCGTGTTGTCGCCGTGAAAGGGCGATGTCCTAGGCCTCTAGACGATGGGGACCATCATGTATGTTTTGTAAAATAAAAAATCTACAAAAGTCAATAGGCAGTGCACAAAAGTCGCGAAGAGAAAAGATCCATCAGGCAATGGAATGGTCTCACAGTGGCTATGTACAGAGCACACGATATAGTTCAGAAATTGTACCAATGACGGACGTTCCGCTTTTCATATTAATTTCCATTAATTCCTGAAAATTCTTCTTACCAATGGCACCTGCTATTTTTATAAGAGTAGCTGCCGGACTCTGAGGTTGTTCTTTCTCTAGAAAAATAGCTATTTCCGCCATTGTGGCGTATGCCTGCTCGATGTTTGGTCTGTTTTGCTTGAAAGACTGCATGGGCTCTAATTCCAAAATCTCAACCGTAGATTCCGAATCATCGCCCTGTGTTATTTGAACAGAAGGAGAAGGAAGAGCTTTTACAACTTTAGTTTCCTTCATATTATTGTTTGTTATATTGATTATATCCTCCAAACATTCAAAAAGCTTTCCGAAACTTGGAGAATCAGTTGAACATTTCGCAGTGAGAAAACTGTCCAAGTTTTTCAAACTTTCCATTGTTTGTTCAATATCTGTTTTAAGAGATTGGAAGAACTCCAGCGGAACTTCCATAACGCTTTTTTTCAACTGTTCCAGGGATAATCCGCCCATATTTTTAGTACGCAGATTGTAGCGTGCAGTCATCCAATCGGACAGACTACGGCTCTCCACGGTGCTATCCGCCAGTTCCACTATGGGAATCAGCACAAGCCTATCATGCATTTTTTCCGCTAGAAAATAAAAAGGAGAAAGCCGTGCGGTAAAGCTCTTGTTTTTCTCATCAATCAACGGATAAATGTCATACCAGAATTTCTCACATAGAGATAGTAAAAGATTAATGCCGCGGTTAAATCCGAAAAATCTTTCCATAACAGCCCACGATTCCGTGAGCCACATTGCAATCTGCAGATCTTTGGTTCTCGTTTTTATTAGATCTGAGCAGACGCGATCCACTTCAGGCCACTCGGCTTTTTTGAGTTCTATCTGCCAAATTCCCTTGGATAGTTCGAGATCATCCTCTCGGCGCAGTTCTTTTATCCTATCGTAGACATTATCATATTTTAGATACTCACCGCATCTCCTATCCTCAGAGATGGGGGCCAATAGCTCATTGATATCTCTTGGAGCTTCTTTCTCGTGAGTCATTGTGGTGTGATTCCCTCAGCTTTTGCTGGTAGCTCATCGAAGGATACGTTCACATCCAATTTATGTGGCGCCTCATGCGCCGCCGACTTTTCCTTTTCGGTTCCATGGAGACTTGGCCATAGTTCAGGGAATATTGGCCATGCTATTGGCGTAACCTTATCCTCATCTTTGGCCATTGGAGTAATTTTCAAAACCATTTTGGATGTCATGGCAACATTTCTTCTGGAAGTGTCGTAGATTGGAACGTTGAATTGTAATAATACACCGTTGGGCAACTCGGTTTCTCTGTTCGTTTTGTGTTCTTCGATCATTCTAAATATGGCCCAGCGACCTTCGTAGGAGAACGTGGCCTTTGATTCTTCAATTTTTAGATTGCCGTTAGCTTCTCTAGCATTCGGTCTTTCATCCGATGAGGGAACATAGCTGAAGATTACATTCACTTTATTACCGTTAAAAAATATACAATTTTCATTGTCCTCCACCGGAGCATTGTCCATAAACATTTCCCTGTCCACGACCGATGAGGTCATTGCTTCCAGTTCTGGTGAAGGTCGCATTTTGACGTTGAAAGCGATCAATGCGCTCTTGGCGTCGGGCGCTTTTGAGTGATTAATCCAAATTTTCAAAAATGGAATCACCTTATCATTCATGCTATCCAAAAATTCCAATGCCTGCTTACCTATATTTTTTATATCTTGATTGCGACTCAGAACCTCTTTCATGTCTTTGGCATTTTTTTCATACAAATTCATGAAATTTTCCATATTTTTCAGGGAAGCATCCTGGTCCGACTTCCCAAATGGAAATTTATGTGCGAGATTATCGTTAAAGAATTGCCTGAGACGTTCGTAGGCAGTCGCTGCTTTTTCGTAGCGCACCACTTCTGCTCTCGACAATAGTGACTTCGCCACTTCGGAACGTCTTGAGAGGAAATAGTCTCCACCTGTTTCGGAAAGGTTTTTTATCTCTCCCTTTTCGTCGAATGATCCCAGCGAAATCTTGGACAAATTGTTGGACAAAAAGCCTTCAAGGGCTGCTATGGAATTCCCTGGTTTTTTCTTTTCATAATCATCTACGCTGCTGATTATTTCCCTCCATTTGGCAAGAAGCCTGTGGTCTCTGATCTTTTCCGCAAAGTATGGCATAGATAGAAGATCAACGATGGGTGCGGCAAGATCTTTTGCAAGAAAACGGATTTGACCAAATTGCGATACAAAATATTCCCTAAGATCGTCTGGACCACTTATATCAAGATACCTCGGAGTTTGGTTGCCGTCCCAGCTATCAAACACAGCATGGCCAGCTGCATAGGGGGTGGATTGACTAAATAAGGCGTCTATTCTCTCTAGCAGAGTGGAATAGTGATCCACGATCATTGGTACAAAATCAGAGGTTTTGGTATTATCCTCTTCCTGCATTTCTTCAAGCACTTTGGCTACTTTCGTTAGAGCTACGGAAGCACCTCTGATGTTATTTGCCTGACGCTTGTAAGCTTCCGCCAACAAATCGTTGGAATGTCCCAACGGAATATCCTCGAAGACCTGTGCACTGCCAAGGGTAGCTTCAATCATTGGATAAAAGCATTTGCGAGCAATAATTTTGTACATTTCGAAGTACCTGGGGCGTATGTCTGGCGGCATGTTTTCTATGAATGCATAGTATTTGTCAATCAGATTGGATAGTTCTTTGAGTTTCTGGAGTTCCCAAATCAGCATTTTATCTTCAAGTATGACGGTGTTTAATCGATCCTTGGGGACTATACTTATAAAAGGTTGATCCAATAGTGTTTGGATTTCCTTTTGAAAATTGATGAATCCAGTGGACACATTTTTGAAGTCTGGCGTAAGCAGTTTTCCGGTCAAATCTGTGGAATAATTGAATAGTTTTGCTCTAAATTTATGGAACTCAAGTTCACTTAGCTTTATCAGTTCTTTCAGGTAATCTTTACTTACAATGCTGGAAGCTCCGAGCTTTTTCATTATCTCGATATATTCCTGACAGGGAGCGAAGTGATCCAAAGCTATCCAGAAAAAATTTTTACTTTTCCAAATATCCGAGATCAGCAAAGTTTTATTGTACACTTTTGCAAGATTTTCACTGGAATAGGGTAGCATGGAATTTTGGGATATTTCTATAAGTCCATCTATGTCTCTGGATAAATTTTGCAATATTCTTTCCACTGTAACATCTAAAACATCATTTAAAAACGCTGTAAGTATCAATTTTAGATTTGATTCTATCCTTGTTTTGAATAGGGTGATATCAAACCTGGGTGGAATCAATCTTTTGCTAGGAACGCGATCTTTTACATCTTCGGCTATATCGAAATTTTCCTTAAAAAGCACCATGGTTAGATCAGCCACACTTTTCCTATCCTCCAGATGCCGTATAGAATCGTATTCGGCACTGATTTTTTCTATCCTATTAATTTGTTTCACGAATTCATGCAATTTTTTGAAACTTGGAAATGAATTAACGTCGAAAATATTATTTTTCTTTTCCATTGATCGAGAATCATCCAGGGTATTTTGCAAAATATGCTTAGCATTCAGGTTTATATCTATGTACATGGCGCGAATTATTACAGAATCAAAAACTAATCCTATGGTTTCGAGCATTTCTTTGTGCAAATTTGCAAACCAGGATTGGGGTACGAATACAGATATAAAATCAAATCTCTTTACCAGCGGCATATTTTTCAGTACAGCGGTGGTTTGCTTATTGATGAAAGCCTGATCTTCCTCTCCTTTTAAATGGGTTTCCAAATATTTTATTTTTACCATTGTGGTCTTCACCGAGGCCATTACTGAATAATACTCATGAATCTTTTGTTTTATGTTAGCGTTGCCCCAGAACCATCCAAAAGCTACAAAACTAGACCCTAGAGCCATGATGATCTTATTTCGCTGTTCTATTTTATTCATATCGATGGAGTTCAGGTGGATGGGATAGGCAATGTTATGTTCTCTGAAGATTTTCTCGCTGAATAAATCCTGCGTGAAGCACATCTCATTATTGTAGGAACCTCTGAATGCCAGATTTACACCTGGAGTCAGCGCCGAGGGACTCAAAATATCTTCCGAAATATTTGCCATTTGGTGGTTCTGCTGGCCAACGAAATACACCCCGCGAAGCAGTAATCCATCCTCAGGAGTATATGTCTGAAACATTGCCTGCAAGTACTTACGCAAAGGAGTTTTTATTTTCCTGAGATTGTACTCCAATAAAACCGCTCGTTCGAAATCTTCGTTTCTATCCCGCAGAAAATAAAACGTTGCTCTTTCTATACCTTTTTCCACAGTTTCAAAGATTTCGCGAATCCAGTCGGATGAAAATGTAACTCTGAGGGAATATGGGCATGACCATCCGAAAATTTGCTGCCTTGTGGTATCGTTCAAAATATTTACCAACTCCAAAAATCCAGGTACATAGTCCATTTTGGTGATAATCAAATACATGGGCAGATGGAAATTCACTTCGTGCTGAAATTTGAAAACCCTTTCAAACATTTCCTGTGCATGTTTTTCGGCGTCAAATGTTTCCAATAGCAACATGTCCGCTGGCAGAGTGACTAAGATTCCGTCTAGTGGACGCCGCGGACGAATAAAAATAAATAACTCGCTAATAAACGACCAAAATTTATCAATATTCTCCGATGAATCCATCTGAGGCATTTCAAAAATAATTCCATCTTTGAATAATTTCCACATGGAATCCAGCGCAGATCCATCGTCGGTGAGATGCTCAAAATTCAGACCATCCAGCAGTGTGGATTTGCCGCTTCCCGATAGCCCCGCCATCATAAAGCATGGAAGTTTGTATCTCCAGCGAATGTCATAGGTGCTGTTCTTTATGACCTCCAAAACCTTAAAGAAAACCCTGGTTATTGGACCTGCATGGAGAAATCCCATCATGGTCAAAATTTCCCCCATGCGCCCGGAAATTATCGGAAGGTCCTCATGACGCATCTTCACCGAAAGCTTTTCGTCTTTTTTATGAGCTTTTTTATCGTCCCTTTTTACCACTGGCTTGGGTTTCATGTTTATGTAAGCTATGCACAGGACGAAAAAAACCAGAATTAGTAGAAATGCGACAATAATTACACCAATGGAGATCGCTGGAACCAATTCCTTTGGAACCAAAGATATCTTGCTGGATAGTAGGCCTTTTATATCCATCCTCACTCCCGCAAAGCGATCTCTGATATATCACAGAGTAGCCTTTTTAGGTCTCTGGTTTCAAATATCCAGACCACTGAACTGATAACCAGAAACATAAAAACAAAAAATGCACACATATAGCTTACGATGGAGGCGTCTGGCAGAAGTTTTCGATGTATGGTTGGTATGGTATAGGTGTATTCTTTCTGGAAAATGCGGTGTCCTATCATGAATATTGATTTATCGTTTTTTTCAATGAACACGAGAAGATTATTTTTGTACAGCGCAATTCCGGTCTGTTCATCCTCTAATCTGCGATATTTTCCTTTGAATCCAAGTAGTAGAATTTTAAGGTAAATTTTAGCTTTTCCGACAGATGTGGGATCATTTTCTCCAAGCAGAATGTCTATCCTGTCGAAAACTTTCTCTCCTGCAATTTGAGATCCAAAATAACGCTGTTCCAGCATATTTTCTTCCCAGTATTGTTTACCAGGCCACTCCATGTTCAGAAATACTTCATCGGCTATAGCAGCCATAAGGTAGACGACTTCTTTGGCGGTTGTATCGGATGGCAAGCTTTGTTCAGAGTCAATGGACGACTTGAGAATTGTTCCCAGGAACTTGTGTAGTGCTCTGCAATCCACCACGTCTGCGCCGTTTTTTATATTGTCTTTGCTGTTGAAAACTTCCAGGCAAAAATCTCCGAATTTTTCCTTCAATGGAGAAGGCATTTTCTGACCATTAGCACTCGGCATATAGCACCACCTCCTCCGGAAGTATGTTCTGCGACGCGTTAAGTAGGCATAATTTCTCAGCAGGTTTTATGTAGGTCGTTTTGGTTTTCACGGAGAGAATGATCATGTTATTTGGCTGCGTTATATAGGATCCCCTCTCCAGAATTTTTCGTTCAGCCCCTAGAACGCGTTTATCTCTTATCAGCGGTAGCATAGATTCGCTAGCTATTTGAACCCCCTTGATCCATTCCAGAGTCTCGTCATCAGATGCGGAGAACGGTTTCTGTACACCGATGGCAATTTCCTCTTTCTGCAGCCACTCTTTTTTCATCTGCAGCTTAAAGACAGCACCTTCTTTGCTGAAATGAATTATATCGTATTGCTGTTTAAGACTACCCAAAACGTCCTTGATATGCTGTACCAGTGAATCAAATGTCTTAAACAGGTCGTTGTGGCTGTAAATGGATAATCTTGGTGTCAACTGAGTTGGATTAATGGATATTATCTTGGACACAGATTCCAGCAGACATCTATATATTTCAAATGGCTGAATTCCGTTGATGTGAATCATGGCTTCCACAGGCAGTACAGACTGAATTAGCAGCCGTAAGCTGGCCATAGTTTCATCCGTCACCGTTCTTGAGAAATTATCCTTTCGATCCGAAAAATAGGAAACTTTATTGCGGATGATTTGGACCACATCTCGAACCATTTCGCAAATTTTGGAATGCTCATCGAGGATCAAAAATGGGGGAAGAAAACTGGTTCCAGAAACTCCGCCGTCGATGGCTTTTTCAGCTTCAAATAGTGGGAAACTCACGTAGCGTGCGTCCACCTCCTTTTCCAGCAGCAGTTTGAGATGTGGTTTTAGGATTGGCATATTTATGGCGTTTTCCCCGGTATTTTCATCACTTACGTTGGTGATTTCTGCGGAATAATATCTAGCCATTTCTCCGCTAAGTTCGTTCTCCCCGTTCCTTCTGGCTGGAATTGCCAGATAAACTTTTACCGCAGCATTGTTAGCGATAAAATAATCAATGAGATTTTTCTCCAGTGGCTGATCATGCATAGCATCGAAGTCAAAGTGTAAACCGTCCTGAAAAATACCGCGTACTTTCATTACTCGTACCACACCTGAGACCAATGCCGATGTATCTATTTGAAGATCAAATACCCCAAAACCAAAGGCATTGGCGGATCCGCTGAAGACGCTAAATAAATTCTGTAAATTGTTGGTTAACTGCTGAAAATGATGAGGCGATAACAACATCCCCTCGTACCACTGGATGGAATACTTCATTTCAATAACCACATAATCATTTGTTTAGAGTATACTAATAATGGTTAATGAATTATTTACAGGGTTCAGTCATAATTTTTTTGAAGCTCCGATAGGCAACGATCTCTTTTTTCCTGAAAAATACTTGTGAAGCAGCGGAAAAGATACTATTTGTAACAGTGTCATATAGAATAAGCAGGAGAAGCCAAATGCCAGCAATAGTTTTGATGGGAAATGCAGGAAGGATCGAAGCAAGGTACCATCATAACAAAACGCCCAATGCTCCTCTGGTGATAGTTCTGCACCCAAATCCGCTGCAAGGTGGCACCATGAACAATCGGGTCACAGTAGCGCTGTATAATGCATTTGTGGAAAATGGTTTTTCGGCCATAAGGTTTAATTTTCGAGGTGTTGGAAAATCTGAGGGAATCTACGATAAGGGCGAAGGTGAATTAACGGACACTGCCGCTGTTTTGGATTGGATCCAATCTATAAACCAGGGCGAGCGTCCATTGTGGATTGCCGGTTTTTCCTTTGGATCGCTCATTGGAATGCAATTGCTCATGCGGCGGCCAGAAATAGCAGGATTCGTGGCCGTATGTCCTCCGGCCAATCTCTATGATTTTGCGTTTCTAGCTCCATGTCCAGTTTCTGGAATGATAATAAACGGTGAAAAGGATGTCGTATGCCCAATTGAAAACGTGAACAAATTGGTCGAAAAACTGAATAACCAAAAAGGAATAAAAATCGATTACAGAGTTCTCTCAAATTGTGACCATTCGTTTAAAAATGATTTACTAACTATAAAAGATTGCATTACAGAATATTTGAATGCAAAATACGTTGGGGCGGCAGTGAACATGTAGGTTGGGCGCGGCCCATATTGTTCTGGAGGAAGAATTGAAATATAGGTCATCTTTTTTAAATGAGGCGGAAGCTCGTGGTTTTTTCTATCAATCGACAAATCTTGAGGCGATGGATGAATTCCTGACAACCAGGGGAAGACGTGGCTATCTGGGAATTGATGTGACAGCCAGAAGCCTGCATGTCGGTCATCTAATCCCGATTTTTTTGCTGAGATTATTCCAGAAACATGGACATAGGCCAATCGTGCTAGCAGGTGGTGGTACGACAAAGATAGGTGATCCGTCCTTCAAAAATACATCCCGACCAATTCTAACAAACGAGGAGATTTCCATCAATCTAGCCGGCATAAAGGTCTGCCTCGCGCCATTCTTGAAATTTGGAGGCGATGAATCCTCCGTCATTATGGTAAATAATGCAGACTGGCTGGATCAGCTTGAGTATATTCCATTTTTGCGCGATATTGGCGGATATTTTTCCATCAATCGCATGATAGGGTTTGAGTCAGTTAAGGCCAAGCTGACCGCCAACGATTCGTTGAGTTTCCTGGAATTCAACTACATGTTACTCCAGGCCTACGATTTCTATAAATTGTATTCTGAACAAAATTGTTGCATACAATTTGGAGGCCAAGATCAATGGGGAAATATCATCTGCGGCGTAGAATTGGTAAAGAAAAAACTTGGAAAGGAAGTTTTTGGATTCACTAATCCGCTTCTCACCACAGCCAGTGGTGTGAAGATGGGAAAAACCTCCAGCGGTACTGTGTGGCTATCCGCCGATATGCTCTCTCCCTATGATTTTTGGCAGTATTGGAGAAATATTGACGACGCTGACGTCATAAAACTAATGTATCTGTTCACGGATATTGATGTGAAGGAAATCAAAAAAATGGAAGCCGTCACAGGTCAGGAATTGAACGCTTTGAAAATAATATTGGCGGACGAAGTGACCAGCATTGCCCATGGCAAAAATTCCATCGTGGAAATTCATAGAGCAGCGTCTGGCATGTTTGGGAATGGGGACGAATGCGATGACTTGATTTCTCTGGAATCGATTCCCAGATATGATATGAAAAAGTCCGAAGCAAAATCCATCGTCGATATAATGGTCGATAGCAATCTATGCGCGAGCCGCAGCGATGCAAAACGCCTTCTGCGCAGCAACAGCGTACAGATAAACAACGAAATAGTCTCAGAGAGCTATAGTGTCCCGTTGGATCTACCAGCTAATACGGCGCTGAAACTTTCTTGTGGGAAGAAAAAACATCTACTGATTATTTCTGTATGACTCGGTTTAGAAAGGAATATAGTAGTGTTAGGAACTGTTTACAAGCCAGGTTTTTTTGAGGATTTTTTAGGAGGAACGTAGCGCAAGACCGCAGAGTATATGTAGTACATGAGGGCTAAGAGCAGCGGATCCGGCGACAAAAATACCCAAAAAAGCAGTTTGTAAACAGTGCCTAGGTTAGAGTTTAATTTTTTTAAGTACCACATAAAATGAGCCCTGGCCTCCATGTTGAATATTTGCCTGGGAGTATGAGTGTACGTACTGTCCAAATGATTCTCTGATCCATTTTTGAAAAGACGAGCGAATAACAGAGGTTTTAAGATCATTGCCTCCGGTTATTACTATGACATTTTTGATATTTTCCAGCTGGCAGTTTGCGAAAAAAACTAACAATTTATTAAAGGCTTCTTTGACAGTTAATCCATGTAAATCCACAACTTTTTCATAGATAAATCTGCGTTTAAGTTTCCTGCTTATTCCGTGTAACTGACTTTCCTTTGGATAAAAAGACTCATGCATAATTTTCTGCTGCAGAAATTTTTGTTCCGGTTTTTGTGTCCATATGATAGTATTCCTTGCGGTTAGGGGTTTTATGTGTGGCATGAGGTCGCGCATGGTTTTCTTAGGCAATGCAAAAACTCCAGAGAAGATATGTAGGATGATAGCAATAATAGGTTAATGAGGGCGATATTTTTTTTACTGCTGCTGGTGACGTGCTCGAATCCAAAAGAGCGTCCTGGGAAGAGTTGTCATGCGGGTACAGAGCGTCCATACGTAATTAATGGGGTGAGGTACTATCCGCAGGTCCATTATCAATACTCCGCGGTGGGCGTAGCATCCTGGTATGGATATGATTGCCAAGGGCAACCGACGGCCACAGGCAGAAAGTTCGACAAAAATAAATTGACAGCAGCTCATAGAACACTGCCCCTTCCCTCAGTGGTCCTGGTGGAAAATCTGGAAAATGGAAAAAAGGTTAAGCTTTTGGTGAACGATCGTGGTCCGTTCGCAAAAACCCACAGAAGAATCATCGACATTTCCCAGAGAGCTGCGGAAAAGCTTGGCTCACGCAGAAAAGGCTGTGTAAAGGTCCGGGTAACATGCCTGCCGAAAGAAAGTCAATTGGCTGCACTGGACTATCACCGCAAGCCATATCCATCAAAACCCTGATTCTATCTATCGGTCGAAAATATTATTTTCAGGAGGCCTGCATAGGAGAGCGCAGCAACTAAAAAGCATCGAATGGATTCACAGACCCAGTTGGTGCTGCAGGTGTAGCCGGAGTGAGAGCCTGTGGTGTAATTTCTCTTCTGCATGGAGCACTTTTAAGGTATTGCATCAACAGCATATCTCTAGAAACCCAGTAGGTATTTTCTTCGACAACAATGTGGATTTTTTCGGATACACGTAGGTTGTCCTTATTGTCTATTACTATAACGAAGACCACTGGGTTTTGTGTCGTTAACGCTATCCCATCAATTATGATTTTAGGATCTGAAAAGCCATCACATAGATTCCGATCAAACTTTCCATCGTCATATGTTTTTTGAAAAAACAAGGTAAAGAAAGGATCCACGACATATATCAGTCTCTTCCCTTCCCCATCCAAGGCAATTTTGGCCGGTATTCCCAGCACATGGAATGGAACTCCTCCCACATAACTGGATAGATTATATTCCGAGATCTTTCCTTCCCTTCCATCAAAATCAAGGGATGGATAGGGAAGCCTGTTGTTGTTCACCAGAAAAGACACCAGCGCAAGAGAAACCGCCTCTATGTTGTTTTTGGTGACCTGCATTCGCATTATCTTTCGAACAGTGATTGTCTTTGTTACAAAAAAGCCGGAAAGCAGTCCAATGATAGACAGGGCTATGGCCACTTCCAGCAGAATTGATCCTCTGCTAAAACAGGCGGAACAGTAACACGCAATCCTTGTTTTGGTTTTTGACATTATATTTCCCACCACTGATTATATCTCCAGTTGCGTTGGAAGATTTTATTACCCGAATATCTCCAGTTAAAGGATCTCCTGTGTCATGGGCCTTATCGATGGTCCATGCATCCCCCGGTGATAGGATTCCAGAAAAGCTAGCATTGTCATCGCTATCTCCGCATAGAATAATCCAAACACCTGACAAACTGGAAACATTGGAGGAGACGCAGTAACATCCGCCAACTTTGCTAATTGGCAACCCATCAACCAATTCCACGTTCAATATATTGGAAACACTCAACTGTTGCCAAAAGCGCTTGACATCGTTTATTGATTCTATTTTTCCATTTCCAGATCCGTTCTCCAGTGATTCGCTGATCATCTCCTTTGCCCGAGGAAAATCTCCCGGCATAGTTCCGTATTTATCAAAAAAGATGTATGTTGCATCTTTGAATATATTTACCTGCTTTACTACGGACATCAACCTGGCGGACTCCATTAATCCCTTACCTTTCATGGTGAAACTTATAATGATACCTATCACCATTACGGCGATGGCCACTTCTATGAGGGAAAATCCTCTGTCCACCTTGGAGAACTTTATCATTTTTTAAACTCCAACGGTCTTGGATCACTGGCAAATGTGTCATACATCTTCTGATCTGCTTTGTGATGTGTTTTACTCTTTCTCCGCAAAATTGTGGCTTTCAGAAAAATCACCAACTCCGTAATATTTGTGGATTTTTCATGACTCCCCAGAATAAAATCAGCCTTCCTAAAGCCCGGTAATCCATCCCGATTATTGCTTGATGATTCTTGCATCAATCCCCCCATCACAACCACTTGACCAGAGATAAGCTTCAGAACCGAATCCATTTCTCTCACATCAACAATGGGAATTTTATGGTATTGAATGCCATATTTTGTAGGATCGCTCCCCGCCGGTAAATTGATGGTGGATGTGGTCTGATAGAAAAAAGGCACATCTTTGTAGTTGACGATGCGGGAAATAGTTGGTCGCAGACTCAGCAAAATAGTGTTATCCTTGCAATCAACGGATGGTACCACGGACATTATCAGTCCAACAGGAATGGTGTGGATCGTTGTGGAAAGGACATCTGTGCTGCGATTATCGGACACAGTGGCATATTGTCTCTGTAATTCTGGGAAATACACTACCTCGTTCTGAGCGACCTTCAGCACAGCCGATTGGTTGTTAAGAACCGTAATTCTGGGACTTGACAGAGTTTTAACCGCTCCAAACTTTTCTATTATACCAGCTACAATGTTCAGATTATTCCTCGCTATTCCAAAGGAAAACAATCCATTTGGATCAGAAAAAGTTTTCTCCAGTTTTACTCCACTGCTGCGCACAATGTTCCAGTTTATTCCATTTTTGTATTCATTTTTTAAATTCACCTCCAAAATTTTTGCCTCGATAAGTACCTGAGACTCTGTGGTTTGCTTCAATAGATGCAGATATTTCTGTACTTCATCCTGCTTGGTACTTGGAGCATAAACTGTCACCAACCCTCCCTGCCGGTGAATAGAAACGTAGAATCCGTCCTTCTCTCCCACAATTGTTTTCAGGGCAGCTTCCAGCTCCGCCCAGAAATCGCTTTTAACCACTTCAGAAACCGAGCTATTGGATCCATTGTTGGCAGATCCAGCCGAAAGAGATACATTTCCCTTTATCCCAATGGATTGATTGGCAAAAATATCCGTCGATACTGAGACATTGCTCTGGGTATCTCGCTGAATGTTCAGAAACTGTACGTTGTAAATCTGGGAGATTGGAGAGTCCACTTCAACCCTTACGGAATTGCCGTTGATAGAGTATTTTAGACCAAGGCTGCTGCAAACATCCTTCAATACATCTAAAAATGGCCGTCCATTGGCAGAAAAGGAAATAGTCCCCTCCACATCCTGAACTACAAATATATCCACCCCTGCCAAAGATGCCATTTGGGTTAGGATCTCTCTTATTTTCATGCCATCCGCAATGGAAAGAGATATTGGTTTGTAAAAACTTGCCCCAATAACTGGCTTTTTTTCCTTTTCTTCCTGGGACTCCTCGTAATCTGTATCTGGAAGAAAATCATCCACCGGGGAGGATATGGTTTCAAAAATTTTAGTATTTAAATTCTTTTGCTGGGGAGTCCTTGCATCGTCAACAGAAATACAACTTGTCACAGACACTAACGCTATCAATGTAAACCGCCACTTTTCATAAAACACAACACAATCCTGGAATTATTATAAAAAATAATTAAAAAATTATAGAAAGAACGACAAAAATTGTACAGTAAAAAGTCGCAGAAGAATTGGGTTATTTAACCTGAAACGAAGAAGGATCTTCCACCTTTTCTTCGTTGTTCTCCACAGCATCGGATGATTCAAAACTCTCCGGAGAGGGCAAAGCCACGCTAACGCCTTCGTAGGGATTATAGGTATCCTCCTCTGGCAAATCCTCAATGTCCTCTTCCAAATCCTCCTGCGAAGAAAATGTACGAAAGCCTTTTATTGTACTTTCCCTGAGATTATCTAAGGAAATTGACTGGGCAGCAATTTCCCGAAGAGCTATCACTGGCTTCTTCTCATCTCTGCTTTCCAAAGTGGCGGGATCTCCTCCGATAATTTGTCGAGTTCTCTGAGCCGCCAGAACAACCAAATCGAACCTGTTGGCAACAATCTCTTCGCAATCTTCCACTGTCACGCGTGCCATAGATATTCCTCACACCCTTCGGAGAAAGTAAACCACATCCTCCCACCAGATACAAGAGACCCTCTACATCTCCAAACTTACATAGTCGGAAAAAATTCCTACACAAAAAGGGATTTCTATGCTAAAAATATCGCAAATACTGACGGATCTCCAATGAGTAATCGAAGTCGCGAGCAGCTCTTGATTCTAGAGGATGAAAGGGATTTTGTCTTTGGACTACCTAGGGTAATCTGGATTGTCGGTGTCGTAAGTTTTTTCTCGAACTCGTCATCTGTAATCATTACGGCGTTTTCTGCGGAATTTATTATAAACATATTGGGTGCTTCTCCAGCAACCCTAGGATACATAAGAGGATTATCAGAGGCTCTGTCATATCTCATAAAGATGGTCTCCGGTGTCTTCAGCGATTGGTTAGGCAAAAGAAAAATCTTGATGCTGACTGGATATCTTTGTGCGGTCTTTGCCAAACCAATGTTTGCATTTTGCCATGATCTTAGCCTCTATATATCCGCTCAGGTGTTGGAAAGGATCACCAATGGACTACGGGATACTCCCAGAGATGCGCTAATTGCAGATTGTTCTCCCAGGGAACTCAAGGGAGCCAGCTATGGTGTCAGGCAGAGCTGTGCATTTTTGGGATCCATGGTAGGAGCGGTGTTGGGATTCCTGGTGCTGCAATGCCTAGGAGGATCAGAGAGGGTCATACGCATGGTGTACCTGCTGGCGACCATTCCCATCCTAGCGGCATCGCTGTTGATATATTTTGGAATTAACGAACCAAAAAACATCGTGAGATTGAGGGATCGAAAGGGATTTCCCATAAAAAAGGCCGATGTGAAGCAACTAGGAAAGGATTTTTGGTACTACATTCTGATATGTTTTATATTCATGTGTTCTCGCTACAGCGAGTCGTTTCTGGTATATCGGGCACAGCATCTGGGATTGCAAGTACAGTACGCCCCACTAGTTCTGGCGCTTATGTATTTTTTCAATTCTCCGACATCAAGAATTGTGGGGAATTGGTCTGACAAACATGAACGAAAACTATTTTTGGCCTTCGGTTTTTGCATGATGCTGGCGTCTTGCATTATTCTGGCCTTTGCCTCGGAGGTTTGGCATGTGATGATAGGCGTAGCCATATACGGGATACATTATGCAGCAACCCAGGGGACGTTCTATGCAATGGTATCCGACTATTCCCCATCACACATAAAGGGGACCTCCATAGGCATATTTAACATCGTGTGTTGCTTGGGAATGTGCATATCCAACGCCATCACTGGGGAGTTATGGAAACGCTATGGAGCGGAAACGACATTTCTGGTAAACTCAGTAATCACATTTGTCGCAGCAGTTGGTGTTATGTTTATTAGAAGAAAAAAAGGGATAAATAATGCGTGAGGAAACCAGAAAACAGATGATTGAGATAGGAAACACCCTGAATATGGTGCGGAGGTTTCTTTGACCTGGATTCTCTAAAACAACAAGCAGCGGAACTGTCTAGACAAAGCGAGTCCCAGGATCTTTGGCAGGATCAACAAAAGGCCAAAGAGGTTTTGCAAAAAAAATCTCAACTGGAAGAAGAGATCAACAAATTTTCAATGGCAGAGAGGGATTTCCTTGATCTGAAGGTCATGTTGGAGTTAGCGGAAGAGGAAGGAGATGCGGTCTTGGTTGCAGAAATCGAAGACGATCTAAAAAAATTGTGTGACAACGTGCAGGTGTATCAGCTGGAAAGTTTTTTCTCCGGAGAAGCAGATAAAAATAGCTGTTATATCGAAATCCACGCAGGAGCCGGTGGAACAGAAGCGCAGGACTGGGCGCAAATGTTGCTGCGCATGTACTCTCGCTGGGCAGAAGATCACAGATACGCTTTGGAGCTGATTGAGGAAAGCATCGGGGAGGAGGCTGGCATTAAATCCTCCACCGTAAAAGTTGATGGTGCAAAAGCCTACGGATGGCTAAAGGGAGAGTCTGGAGTGCATAGACTGGTTCGCATATCTCCCTTCGATTCAAATGCCCGTAGACACACGAGTTTTGCATCTGTTGGAGTGTATCCGGTGGTGGACAGCTCCATCAATATAGAAATAAACGATGCGGATCTGAGAATTGATACCTACAGAGCGTCGGGAGCTGGCGGCCAACACGTCAACAAAACCGAGAGCGCAATTCGTATCACTCATCTGCCTACCGGAGTCGTAGTCCAGTGTCAAACAGATCGTTCTCAGCATCGAAACAAGGCTATGGCCTTTGAAATGCTAAGATCCCGTCTCTATGAATTGGAATTGCGAAAAAAAGAAGAGCAGGCCAACCTCATAGATAAGAATGAGATAGGTTGGGGACGGCAGATCCGATCCTACGTGATGCAGCCATATCAGATGGTCAAAGATCTGCGCAGTGGATTTGAAAAAGGCAATGTCTCGGCTGTGCTTGACGGAGATATCGACGAATTTCTCCGATCGTCCATCAGCGTATTACACTGAAGGTTTCTATGAGTAGTTTTAAGAAAACAGTGGGAAATCTCATCATTGGAAGAAATGGATATATGTCTAATAGGAAAATAACTTTTTTTCTGCTATTTCTAAATGTTATTACGTCGGCTGCCGTTAGTATCTATATACCCTGCCTCAAACAGATGGCAGCTGACCTACATGCTAGCAATGCCGTCATTCAAATGACCATTGTGGCACATTTAATTGGAGAATTCATTGGGCGTATGCTCTGCGGACCTGTCATAGAAACCTACGGAAATCGCGCAACCATACTGCCGGCTCTCCTAATATCCATGGCTGGGCACTTCGGATGCATGATCTCTGGATCTACCGCACTGTTCATGGTTATGAGGTTTACCCAGGCAATCGGCTCCAGTGTTGTCTACATTATCTCGCAGAATATCATAGACGAGATCTTCAACGAAAAAGAGAGAAGCCGTGTGATGGGCATTCTGGAATTGTACCAACCGATCGCCTGGATTCTCTCGCCATTTGTTGGATCTGTTTTAGCGGAACTGAGCCACTGGAGAGGATCCTTTCTGCTTCTAATGGCTGCCCAGCTAGTTGGGATAGCATTTTTTTGGGTGTATCCGACCGATGGAAGCAAACAGTTGCCACGAAGATTTTCCCAACTCTTCCAAGACTATGCTTATGTGCTAAAACATCCTTCATTTGTGATATATGCACTAATTCCTGGATTATTCGCCGGTGGATATATGATATTTGCAGCCGGTACGCCTTTTATATGTTCTACGTTCTTTGGCAATAACTCTGCTATAGCGGTGTTTTCAGCAATACCGCTGTTTTTCTATGTGATAGCCACCTTCATCTATCGGAAAATTGTATATAGATCCGGGATAAAAGTCTCCCGAAAAATTGGTACATGCATATATGGAGTCTTCGGACTATATTTGGCGCACCTGTTTATGCACAATCTGCCCTGGACGCCCCAGACCTTGCTAACGTTAATGTGTCTGCAATGCACGGGGAGCGCATTCCTGGTGCCTATATCAGTACTTAAGGCGCTGCAGTACACGGAGCACAGATTCACCAGCGTGGGAGCATCCACCGTGGTTATATTCCGGAACGTTATTATGTCGATTTGCATTGCAGCCGGCGCCAGGTTCCGCAGTAGCATCACGACCATTATGGCCTGTGTGTTTATAACCGTTGCCACGGTTTTAGTGCTGATAATGGCAAGAAGGATTATCCGGACCCGTCTTGACAGAAGAAGCAAACAACCTAGATAAACAGTTTTACCAAAAGAAATCCAATGACAACACTAGCTATAACTATAAGCAGAGTAACTTTTTTATGTTTTTCCATAAATAATAGAAATTGCTTGCCGAATTTCCTGCATACTAGGGATAGTAACAAAAACCGTGCACTCCTGACGATGATCGAAGCAATGGTAAATGTCCATAGATCAATTTTTGCAAATCCACTGGCAATTGTGACTATTTTGTACGGGATAGGTGTTATCCCCTTGATACAGATGATCCAAAATGCCCATTTGTTTAGAGTGGCCACGATATCGCTGAACTTATCAAGTTGCCCATAGAAAGTAAGTATTCTAGATCCTATTATTTCAAAAAAGGCGAACCCTATGTAATAGCCAAGAAATCCTCCTAGCACAGAAGCACAGGCGCAGATGATAGCATAAAACCAGGCTTTGTCTCTATTTTTTGCCACCACAATGGCCAAAACAAGATCTGGAGGAATCGGGAAAAACGAGCTTTCCACAAACGATACTAGCGCCAGTACCCACAGAGCATTTTTGCTTTCGGCCTGTCTAAGCATCCAATCATAAAGTTTTTCTATCATCCTAAAGCTTCTCGATTACATTCTTGATACCGATGGCATGGCGCAGCCTGAGTATATCATAGGATGTAAGAAAATATGTATTGGGTAGCAAAACTTTTTCTGGTAGTAACAATTCTATGTGGCAATTTCCATTTTTTTCAAAATTATCAATTAAATTCTTAATGACCATCAGCTCATCTTTGTTCCCTATTTTTATTTGCAAGGTTTTAAAAGATTGGGCGACTGACTTGACTTTCTGTGGCTGCAGCATATCCTTCGGTGTAGAAACAATTTGCTTTGGATCAAATTTTTGCATTCTATCCACGGTTATACGAATCTGTTCATCACTTCTGTGACAAGTGATATCTAGCACCACTATATTTCCAGTCTGAATAATATCTCGACTGGTGGCCAGAGTTTCGGAGAATACGATCGCATCTGACGCTCCAGAGGCATCTGAAATTTGTAATACACAGAATTTGTTCTGAGTTTTGGCGGTTTTAAAGGAAAATCCGTTAATGATCACCACAACCTTGGATTTTGGTTGCTCCTTGGCTTCGGCCAAAGAAGGAAAATGACATCTTTTCAACACATCCTTGTATTGCTGAACCGGATGTGATGAAATGTAGAACCCTATGGCTGAAAACTCATTCTGCAGCTTTTCAGTCTCATTCCATTCATCGACAACGGCCATACGAGGATATGTTTTTTCAAACAAAACACCCTGCTCCAGAGAAGGCTTGACTGACATAATGGAGTCCAGAGATTCCCACAGTTGCCTCCTGTTTGGGTGTAAACTGTCAAATGCGCCGGATTTTATAAAATTCTCCACAAATCTTCTGTTTAGAAGCCGCGTAGGCTCTATACGCTCAATGAAATCGAATACGGATTTATACGAACCATTTTTCCGACGTTCTTTTACTATTTCCCGAACAACATAATCACCGCTTCCGCGAATGGCTGCAAGACTGTAGATGAGTGATTCACTCTCATAGTCTATCAGAAAATCGCTCTCCGATATGTTGATATCCGGAAGGGCAATTCGGATGCTGTGCTTTTGAGTATCTTCATAATAAACTGCCAACTTATCTATATTGCTCATATCAAGAGTCATGATAGCGGCAAAAAATTCCATCCTGTGGTTAGCTTTGAGAAAAGCCGTCTGATAGGTGAGTAATCCGTAGGGCGTTGAATGTGATTTGTTAAATCCATAGCCAGCAAACTTACTCATTTGCTCGAACAGACGCTCAGCAATGTCCAGAGAGACGCCCCGTTCCGTGGCTCCGTCTATGAAACGCCTCTTCTGTGAGAGCATTTCCTCCTTATTTTTCTTCCCCATGGCACGTCGTAAAATATCCGCTTGTCCCATGGTATATCCGCCCAGAACCTGTGCTATCTGCATAACCTGTTCTTGATAGACCATCACGCCATAGGTTTCCGCTAGTATGGGTTTAAGCTTTTCGTGTAGATAGGTAATTGGTTCCACACCATGTTTACATGCAATATATTTGGGGATGTCATCCATGGGCCCAGGACGATAGAGAGCAACGAGAGCAATCAGATCTTCTACCCTATTGGGCTGAAGTTTTTTTAATACGTCTCTCATCCCACTGCTTTCTATCTGGAACACTCCAACGCAGTCTCCTTTTTTCAGCAGATCGAAGGTTTTTTTATTGTCCAACGGAATTGTCTGCGCTGTTAGATTAGATCCTTGTCTTTTGGCGAGATCCAGCGCTTTTTGTATGACTGTCAGTGTCTTCAGTCCTAGAAAATCAAATTTTATCAGACCCATTTCCTCAATATATTTCATGGAAAATTGAGTCACTGGCATTGTGGATCTGCTGTCTTTGTACAACGGCACCATATTCTGTAAATTTCTATCGGAGATCACAACGCCAGCCGCATGTACTCCAGGATGACGATAGAGTCCTTCCAATTTGAGTGCAATTCCCACAAGCTTTTTCACCTGCGGATCCGAGTCTATCAGATCACGCAGTGCCTGCTCCGCATCGATGGCCCCTTGTAAAGTGATGGGATTCGCCGGATTAAAGGGAATCATCTTGGAAATCTTATCCACAAAACCGTAGGACATTGCCAGTATTCGTCCAACGTCCCGTATGACTGCTCTAGCCTGTAGTTTACCGAATGTTATGATCTGGGCTACTGATTTGTTCCCGTACTTTTGCTGTACATAGGTAATGACTTCGTCACGTCTTTCCTGGCAAAAATCTATGTCGAAGTCTGGCATGGAAACTCTATCCGGATTCAGGAATCTTTCGAAAAATAATTTAAATCTTATTGGATCAACATCCGTAATTTGCACGGACCAGGCAACTATGGAACCGGCTCCAGACCCTCTGCCTGGACCAACTGGGATATTTTGAGACTTTGCCCAGCCCACGTAGTCGGCAACTATCAAAAAATATCCACTAAATCCCATTTTTTTGATCATATCGAGTTCGTATTCCAATCTTTCAAAATATTCAGTTTTAATTTCCCTATAATTTTCCTGATTTTTGAATTCTTTCAACCTTGCCGTCAATCCTTCTCTGGCCAGGTCCCGCAGTTCTTCATCCTGTGTTTTATCATTGCTGAGTTTGAACACCGGAAGTAACGGCTTTTGTACTTCCAGCATAAAACAGCAACGACGGGCGATATATGTGGTATTTTGTACCGCCTCTGGGATATCTTCGAATAGGGAAATCATCTCCTCCGAAGTCTTAAAATAAAACTCAGGAGAAGACGTTTCTCTTTCAGTATCATATATGGTGCGCCCTTGATTAATGCATATCAGAACGTCGTGTGCCTCAAAATCTGCTGGATAGGAGTAACAAATGTTATTAGTAGCCACCAGGGGAAGATTCAGATCATAGGCCAAAGATATGGTGTCGTTCTCTATGCGATTTTCCTGAGCATTATGATGACGAGATAGTTCCACGTACACTCTACCATCAAAATGTTTGTTCAGAAATTCAAGATATTCCCTTGCACCTATCATATTACCTTCCAGCAGGAGGGCTCCAAGCGATCCATGCACACCGCCAGTGGCCAGTATTATGTCTTTGGAATGCTGGGCAAGCAGTTCCATAGAAACTTCTGGATGTATGGAAGAAGAGGATGATAGATGCGCATTGGAAACCAGCTGAATTAGATTCTGATATCCGTTTTCATTTTTAACATACAATAATACGCTGGTAGGTTGATCAATCTTCTTGGTGTGCTGCACATTTAGCTGACAGGCGATTATCGGTTGAATACCGTGTTCGGCGCATTTTGTGGAAAATTCTAAAGCCCCGAAGAGATTATTGGTGTCGGTGACTGCTACCGCTGGCATCCTATTATTTCCACATAGCTCAACCAATTTCCCGATCTTGATGGCCCCCTCTGCGAGAGAGTATGCAGAATGTAATCTGAGATGAACGAATTTATTATTCATTTTTCGAGCAATCCGCTATCAGCGATCAATAATCTTCGATGCATTCGTCTGGCTAATTCGTGATTGTGAGTGGCTATCAAGGCTGACATGTTGTTTCTCTGCATCACGCGCATCAGGTCATCGAATACCAGAGATGCCATTTCTGGATCAAGATTTCCAGTCGGTTCGTCGGCCAGGAGCAACTCCGGATCATTGGCCAGAGCACGTGCAATTGCGACACGCTGTTTCTGTCCACCAGACAATTCTGATGGGAATGAATGCAATCTGTGTCCAAGGTTTAATTCTTCAAGTAAACCAAATGCCTTCTTCCTCGCGGTCTCTTCAGATGTTCCGGCAATTAGCAGTGGTAGCATTACATTTTCCATCGACGAAAATTCCTGTAGCAGATGATGGTACTGATAGACAAATCCAATTTTGGAAAGCCTCAGCGTAGCCTTATTATCATCTGACATGGTAGAGACGTTTTTTCCTCCTATATATATGGATCCGCCTGTCTGAGTATCCAGCAATCCGGCGATGTGTAGCAGTGTCGACTTGCCCGAGCCGGACGGTCCCATCAATGCGATAAACTCCGCCGCTTTCACAGATAGGGAAACATTCCTTAGCACGGAAATGCTTTCCCGATTGTATTGTTTACTGATGTTATCCAAAAATATTATGTCTGGAGATGAATCAGGCATATCTCAATATTTCCGTTGGATTCAATCTACTAGCTTTGCGAGCCGGATAAATGGTGGCTAGGCAGGACAGAGATAGGGAAATAAAGAGCGTCAGAGCCACATCCAGTGGATCCAGCAGCGAAGGCAAGTGCGTGAGGAAATAAACCTCCGGCGAAAATAGCTGCGTATCTAGCAATCTATCTAGAATATCCTGTATTTTTTGAATGTTAAGCGAAAAAGCTATTCCCACCAGAGCTCCGACCAGGGTACCAAAGACTCCCAGGGACGTCCCCACCATGAAAAATATGCGGGTGATGGCAGATCTCGTTAAACCAATAGTTCTTAGTATGGCGATATCCTTTTCCTTATCTTTTACCAACATGATCATGCAGGATATAATATTGAAACTGGCCACAAGTGTGATTAGCGTGAGAATTAGGAACATGACATTGCGCTCGACCTCCACAGCTTTCATAAATGAACTATTGTTGGATTGCCAGTCGCTGATTTTGTAGAAACCTGAAAATTTTGCTATTATTTCTCTCTTTACATCGCATAATTTGATTGGATTACCAGTAAAAACTGAGATTCCGGTCACAGAATTTGGCAACTTGAACAACTTCTGAGCCATGTCCAGGTGTATGTATGATACTGTGTTATCATATTCGTACATGCCGGAGTTAAAAAGTGCCACTAATCTGAAGGTTTTTTTGCGCGGTAGGAATCCTAGCCCCGTTTCGTCCATTTCCGGAGAGACCATTGTTATCCTATCGTTGATACTAAGACCTAATTTTTGGGCCAAAGATTCTCCAAGTACCACCACATTTTCTTGATTGAAATTTTCCAAACTACCAGCGACTATATTTCTAGCAATCAGATCTTTTTTCATCAGATCAGCCGGAGAAATTCCGCAAATTAGAGTTCCTCCGACGGTTTTGCGACCTGATGCCAAGGCCTGTCTCTCGATAATCGGAATTGCCTGCACCACTTCTTTGATGGACAGAATTTTGTCGACCGTATCCATATACTTCACCGACGAAACAATTGGATGCAACGTCATATGCCCGTTAAATCCGACAACTCTTTCGGTAAATTCTTTGAGAAAACCATTCATAACAGACGTCACAATGATTAGTGTTGCAACCCCCAGAATAATGCCAACAATCGAAAATCCAGCTATCGCCGAAATTGCTTTTTCTTTTCTTTTGGACCTCAGATATCTCCAGGCCAGCAGAAACTCTGTCGACGACATTAGCCCATGAATCTCCCAATGACTTCGGTTGGTGACATTTCTTTAACTTCCCCACTTTTCCTATTTTTCAGCTCTACGACGCCACGCTGTGCCTTCTGTGATCCAACAATAACCTGCCAGGGCACTCCTATCAAATCGGCGTCCATTAGCTTTTCTCCAACAGTTATGTTGCGATCGTCGTAGAGCACTTCATACCTGACGGATGCAGATATGGCACGGTAAACGTCTTCAGCAATTTCACAGCAAATTGCATTATTTACGTGCAAATTGAGGATGGTAACGTCAAACGGAGCCACCGCTTCTGGCCAGATAATCCCGCGTTCGTCATGGGAAGCCTCGATGATTGCTGCCACAAGTCTTGATACGCCTATGCCATAGGATCCCATTTCCGGAAATATTTTGTCACCTTTTTCATTTAACACGAATGTGTTCATAGCCTTAGAATATTTCGTCCCGAAGTGGAAGACATGCCCAACCTCAACGCCTTTCGAAATCATTAGATCCTTTTCCTGTGTAGCTACACTTTGTGGATCGTACTTTTCGTCCGTAACTGCGAATGTGGTCATCAGTTCATCGTCTGAAGCCTCCAGTAGTTTCTTATCATAGTAGATGGTACTTTCTCCGGTATTCGCCAGAATTTGAAATTCATGACTCATGTTGCCACCAATGGCTCCCGAATCAGCTTGCACGGGTATGGGGAGCATTCCCACTCTGCGAAAGATTGTCAGATAGGATTTAAAAACCTTTTCATAGGTCCTGGTGGCATCTTCAAAACTTATATCAAATGAGTATCCATCCTTCATCAGAAATTCCCGTCCACGCATTACACCGAAGCGTGGACGAATCTCATCCCGAAACTTCCAGTGTATCTGGTATAAAAGCACTGGTAACCCTCTATAACTTTTCACGTACTTTCTGAAAACATCGGTTGCCTGCTCCTCGTTGGTGGGACTGTAAAGAAAATCACCATCCTTACGATCTTTGATGCGTAGCATTTCTTTTCCGTAGGCTGCATACCGTCCGCTTTCTATCCACAGATCCGCTGGCTGCACGGTTGTGAAGTACACGCGATTCGCCCCTATCCTATCCTGTTCTTCGCAAATTATTTGTGATATTTTATCTAGGATACGTACAGCCAATGGTAACCAGCAGTATATACCAGATGCCGTCTGAGAAATCATGCCAGATCGCAGCATCAATCTATGGGATGCAATCTTGGCATCAGATGGCACTTCTCTGGAGGTGTGTGCAAAAAATCTTGAAAATAGCACTTCGCCAACCTCCTTTGATTACTGAGTAAACTTCATCGTTAATTTGGCACGTCCTTTGCTATCGCATCCAAGAAACTTTACGTTCACCTCATCGCCTTCGCGCACTACATCAGTTACTTTTTCAACTCTCTTGCTGGACATTTCGCTGATATGCACAAGTCCTTCGCGGTTTCCATAGAAATTAATGAATGCTCCAAACTCCATGATTTTTACCACTTTTCCACTATACACAGTGCCGCAAACCGGATCAACGGCTATTCCCTTGATCATATTAACGGCTTCCTCCAGTGATGACGCACTCTGAGCGGCAACAGCTACATTTCCATCATCATCTATGTCTATTTTTGCTCCAGTACGATCTATAATCTCACGAATTACCTTACCGCCAGATCCTATAACTTCTCGAATTTTATCTTTGGGGATAGTAATGGTTGTCATTTTGGGAGCGTTTTCGTTCAATTCCGTTCTGTGAGTCTTCAATCCTTTAGCCATCTCGTTTAAAATATGTAGACGTCCAACTCTAGCCTGTAATATAGCCTTTTCAACGATTTCAAATGTGACGCTTGTTACCTTGACATCCATCTGCAGCGCAGTAATGCCGTGTTCAGTCCCAGCAACTTTAAAATCCATATCTCCCAGATGATCTTCTTCACCCATAATATCGCTAAGGATTTCATGCTTGTTGCTATCAATGACCAGCCCCATGGCGATGCCGGCAACAGCACTTTTTATTGGAACTCCTGCGTCCATTAGAGCCAGAGACGCTCCACAGACGGTGGCCATGGATGAGGAACCATTGCAGGATAACACCTCCGAGACAACTCTGATCGAATACGGAAACTTCTCACGGGATGGCAGTACCGGGTTTATCGCTCGCCAGGCCAGTTTTCCGTGTCCTATTTCACGTCGACCTGGAGATCCCAGGCGTCCTACTTCTCCTACAGAGAACGGTGGAAAATTATAATGCAGCATAAATCTTTCTTTGTATTCTCCAATGATGGAATCAACTACCTGCTCGTCCTGGGCCGTCCCAAGAGTTGCAACAGCAATTGCCTGCGTTTCTCCTCTTTGAAACACAGCTGATCCATGCACATTCGGTAGAGCAGATGCTTCTACGCTGATCTGCCTAATGTCCTCTGGACTTCTGCCGTCCACCCGTTTACCGGCAGATAATATTCTACCGCGTACAAAGTCTGCACATATGTTAGTAAAGATCTCATTTAACATACCGTCTGTGACTTCTTCTCTTCCGGCCAAATACTCAATTATACTGTCCTTCACCTGTGACAGAGCTTCATTGCGATCATGCTTGCATTTTCCGCCATATGCTTTTTTAATATCCCTGAGGAATTTTTTCGAGACTTCTGCAGTTATCTGCTTAAACTCACTCGACTTCTCTGGAACATCCCATGGTTCTTTTGCGCATTCCTCTGCCAATTCTATGATGATATCAATCACCGGCTGAAAAGACCTGTGACCAAATCTCAGTGCGGCCATCATGTTGGCCTCTGATAGCTCATTTGATCCCGATTCAACCATCAAAATACCATCCCTTGAGCCAGCAATGATCAGATCCAGATTTGATTCATAGCCAATCTTTGGATTTAGAATGAACTTGTCATTTTCATACCCTATTTTCGCTGCAGCCACTGGTCCCATAAACGGAATACCTGAGAGAACCAATGCAGCCGAGGCTCCTATGATGGAAATTATATCTGCATCATTTTCCCCATCAAAACTTAGAACCGTACAGATGATCTGTGTTTCATTTCTAAAGTTTTCATGAAATAAAGGACGCAGAGGACGATCTATTAGTCGCGATATTAACGTTTCCCTTTCGGATGGACGTCCTTCTCTTTTTACAAATCCACCTGGAATTTTACCAGCTGCATAGGCCTTTTCCACATAATTCACGGTAAGTGGGAAAAAATCCTCATCGGTGCTGCATTTTCTGTCCGCCACCACTGTGCACAGCACTATTGTATCACCGTATCTTACGGTTACAGCCCCTGTGGCCTGGTTAGCAAAGTGCCCAGTTTCGATTAGCAGTGGTCTGTCGCCCCACATGATTTTTCGTTTAAACATTTACTTTATTCCTAATTTATACCATTAGCTATTATCTTCTCAGACCAAGCTCTTTAATAAGCTTTGTATACCTGGCAGGATCTATACTCTTGAGATAATCAAGAAGCTTTCTTCTCCTACTCACCATTCCGAGAAGTCCACGTCGCGAGTGAAAATCCTTGACGTGGACGTTCATATGTTCTCCCAGCGAATTAATCCTCGTCGTTAGGATAGCCACCTGCACCTCCGGAGATCCAGTATCTCCGCTGTGAGTTGCAAACCTATTGATAACACTCTGTTTATTTTCCATCGACATCTTCTCCGTAGTTTAATTATCGACCAACATACTCACGGGCTTTACAAAACCATCGTTGGATATGAGTCCAATTCCGTGAAACTTCCCAACGCTATCATCCATAATTCTCACATTCGACAACGCCAGCTCACTTCGCTCGGCAGGTACTTGTACCCCGTTTTGCAGCTTGGTAATGTCATCTCCCCTTATATACAAGGCCGGGATGTCGTCCAGCGGACTTTCCATGGGAATTAAAACATCAACAAGCTTTCCAGTATCTCTTATTTTTAGCAACTTTTCCATAGAAATAGCATTGTTAAATGAAAAAAAGCCAGACTTGAGTCTACATAGTGATTCAACGTATGCCATTGATCCAGATTTTTCAGCGATGTCGCGTGCAATACTGCGTACATACGTGCCAGCTGAGCAGGTAACTTTCATCGTAATCGCATGTCTTTCCTCCAGATTATTACCCAAAACTTCAAGACTATGGATGCACACATTTCGGATTGGTAATTTGACATCTTCCCCTCGTCTTACTCTGTCACAGGCTCTTATCCCTCCAATCTTGATTGCTGAAAATGATGGTGGGAGCTGTTCTATCGTTCCAATAAAACTCTTCATTACCTCTAAAATCGTCATTTTAGTAGGTATGTTGGCAGTCTCTCCAATGATTTTACCACTTTTATCGATAGTGTTTGTGGATTTACCAAAAACCATAGTAAAAACATACTCTTTAGTGGACTTTTCAATAAACCTTATAAATCTTCTGGCTTTTCCAACGGCGATTGGAAGAACTCCGGTGGCAAATGGGTCAAGTGTTCCGATATACCCCGTATTTTCCGCAAGGATTCTCCTCACCACCATCATTGCGAGATTTGATGACATACCTTCCGGTTTATTAAAGCATAACCATCCCTCGGATTTACAGGTGGATAACATTCTTCCGCTATTCTTTGCTCCTGACGTATTTTGGTCGGGGCGAGAGGATTCGAACCTCCGACATCCTGCTCCCAAAGCAGACGCGCTACCAGACTGCGCTACACCCCGTTCGACTGGATACTGTTTACTCTAACAATAACAGCATTTCAATATAGAAAAGTATTTTTATTGTTGTGGATGATATTGAGAATGATAGTTTGTTAATAAAAAATTAACCATTTGATCTGCAGTGTTAACTATTCGTAAACCAATGGAAAAAAAATATGGCTTTTTTAGAAAATTATTTTCTGTGTGTTTGATATTCTGTTAATAAAATGTGTAAAAAAACTGGTTCGTCACAGACGAGTATAAATAGTTAACAATTTATTAACACATTAGTAACAGATCTACTCCAATAGATTTCCACGATTAATTTTACTTCATAAAGATTGACTTTACCGTTCATTGTACTATATAAAGGCGCATAAAAGAGGGTCAACTATGGCTAGAGTTTGTCCACTGTCTGGTAAAGGTGTATTGCGTGGCAATATGGTGAGCCATGCAAATAATAAGACTAAACGGCGTTTTATGCCTAATCTTCAGAATGTATCTTTCCTTAGCGATACGCTTGGGATTAAGATTAGAATTCGTCTTTCTGCCAGCGCCATTCGTTCTGTGGAAAAGAAAGGTGGAATCGATGCGTACCTTATAAATACGCCTAGCGATTCATTGTCATCTAGATTTCGTAGTCTGAAAAACCTGTTGAAAGCTAAAATAGCATCCTAACCACGTTTTTATAGCATATTGTGTTGTAATGTGGTCGCTTAATTCTTTTATATCGTTGGGTTACACAAATTCATAAGTAGTTTGCGTTGCAAATGCTCCAGTTGTTAGTATTAGAGCGACAATTTGGTGTGCTGTGGTGTTTTTGTGAATTTTGCATGGAGGCTTTCGTTACTAAAAGGAGAGGAATAATGAAAAAGTTGATTTATGGGATCATGATCAGCCTGTTTGTACTGAATGGTTTTGGAATGGACAGGCGCCAAGCAAGCGCGTTACCAGGAGCTGCAGTGGATCCTACGTATAAGGTAGTTAATTTCGCGGAGACTGTGCCAGATCAACTGAGAAGATGTTATTTGATAGTTTGTACTACTGTCTTCAACAATATTCCTTTCACAGAGGATTATGTAAGATCTATTGCTGGGTCTCTAGATTCTTTAGGTTGCAGTTACCATCATATTTTTGTTATCGATCGGAGTCCTGTCCAAACGGATGCTGATGTTGCTGGCGAATGTAAAGTTCTTGGTGATGCTTTGTATAGATGTAATATGATACAGTACAGTACAGTACTAGTTAACGCGGTGCCAATGGGAGTTTCAGAAAGCAGGCAAAGATACCTGAGAGAAGGGATTCCTTGGCATTTTATGTGCAATAAAGAATGCCGACGTGCTTGTAAAAACATGCTGTGTTTTTGTTTATTTCTTGACTCAGATGATATTGTTCATCAAATGTTGTGTCCTACTTTGGTTTTTGCGGCACTCCAGATGAAAGTAGGGGTCGTGCGCGGAGAGTATTTAACAACCATGTTTGGCAGAGGTGATTTAGACCGACTGAGACTCCTAAACGAACCTTATATTATACAAGAAAATGTAAGCATTGCAACACCTTTTTCTAAAGTAGCTGAAGTGGCGGCAGAATGGGACCAAGATGGTCGCAGGAAAGTTGAGCAATTAGGGCGAACTGCAGGGTATGTTCCTATTTTAGTCAGGGTAGATATAGAAACATTGAGTAAAATGAGAGACAATGACTTGAAAGATATGTCATTTGCTCCATGGGGACAACAAGAGGTGGTTTTGCTTCCCCAACAAGGCCGTTATCATATTCCTCTATATTATTATAGACAACACCAGAGTTCTATTTTACACAAGATACCATTAAATATTGGAGAGATGACAGAGGAGCTGCAGGATTTTCTTAAGAATCTCAGAGATGTCAGCTGGATAGGTCAGCAAGTGAATTGGTTGGCAGACTGTAATCCCGATGATGTAATGCGATTGTCTGACGCCTTGCGGCAGCGGACTACTAATCAGGATGAACTAGAAATTATAGATCGTCTGAATGCAGACAGTGGTGCCATCAGAGAAAGGAACGAATGTCGTTTTCTGCAGTATTTTGAGAGAACAAAGGAGCGAGCACTAAAAGAGTGGGTTCCAGGACGCATATGGTGAACAGATAAACAATCACAAAAATAATAATGGAAGCTGACCAGAGATGAGGAACAAATAGAAGGAGCGGCGGGGATTGAGATTGAGAAAATGTATAGTTCTCCGCCTAGTCAATAGCAGTGGTTTTTTCAGCAGATGGCAGCAGAGATGTCTCCGTTACTGGGTACTGTTTTTATCTGCAGAGATCTTTTTGAGCAAAGCAGTTCATTTTTACAATTCTTTAGACGTTGAATTTCTCGGATATCGTCTTTGTCCAGTATCATTATGGAGCTTAATTTTATTTCGACAAGATCAAGCAAGATGTCCAATGATTGTTTCGACAGCATATTTTACTCCATTTCAAAGGAAACAAACTGATACTACACTAATTTGTTTTAAAGATTATTAAAATGGAGAATTTTTTTATGAAGCAGATAGCGGAGATTGAAATAGACAGATTGATATCTTCTAAATTGGTTGTTATGGGGCTAGATGTTGGGGACAAAACCATTGGCGTGGCCATCTCCGATGAGGGGATAAAAATCGCCAGCGGCCTGACGACGATCGTGAGAGGCGGAAGTATGGATGTCTGCTGTTCTGCACTACTGCACAGCGTTCGACATCACAAAATTGGACTAGTGATCTTCGGATGGCCACTTCAGATGAACGGAATTCCTGGCAAACAATGTGAAAAGGTGCTGAAATTTATTGAACAACTGGCATCGCACATGAATCCCAATGTAAATTTTGTGGAGTGGGATGAAAGGTTTTCAACAAAAGTTGTGGACAACATAATGATAGAGGCAAATTTATCACGCAGAAAACGCCACAAATCCATTGATAGAGGCGCAGCAGTTTACATACTTCAAGGAGCTGTTGATTTTTTGAATAGGCCCATCGGGCTAAGATCTCGATAGCATGAAACTAAACATCGGAATTTCAGGCCTCTGGAGGAACAGCTCTACTGTACACATCCTGAGACAGCGCAGCAGTTAGAACATCGTCCGCCGTCTCCACCTTTACAACGCGCATGCTATGCAAAATGCAGGAGGGGATCTCCTGCAGATCTGGTTCGTTTTCCTTTGGTATTAGGACTGTAGTAATGCCTTCCCGGTGCGCTGCCAGAAGTTTTTCCTTTAATCCACCTATTGGCAGTACCCGTCCACGCAGCGTGATTTCTCCGGTCATGGCAACCTCTTTCTTTACTGGAACGGAAGTCAATGAGGACACTATCCCGGTGACCATGGCCACGCCGGCCGAGGGGCCGTCCTTTGGTGTAGCGCCCTCTGGAACATGAATATGAAAATCAGTAGTTTCGAAAATTTTGGGGTCGATGCCAAAGGATACGGCACGGGATCTAACAAAACTCATGGCTGCCTGTATGGATTCCTGCATGACATCACCCAGTTTTCCAGTTAAAGTTGTCTTCCCTTTCCCAGGGACATTGACTGTCTCTATTGAGAGTAGCTCTCCGCCCACCTCGGTCCAGGCTAACCCTGTGACGACGCCAACAATATTTTTTTCCTCCGTTCCCAGTCGATGAAATTTCTCTATACCAGCGTACTTCTCCAGGTTGGTCGTAGTAATCCCCACGCAGGATATGTCAGGATTTTCTGTCAATTCTTTGACTACCTTACGAGCTAGTCTGGCAATTTCGCGTTCCAGAGTCCGCACGCCTGCTTCGCGGGTATAATCCCTGATTAGTTGCATAAGTGCTTCATCATCTATGCTAAATTCCTCATTTTTTAGCCCATTTTCTCTCATCTCTTTGGGAATCAAGTGCCTTTTAGCAATTTCTTTTTTTTCCTCCTCTGTGTAGCCAGAAAGTTTGATGATTTCTAAGCGATCTAGCAAAGGACTTGGCATTTTGAAAGAATTGGCCGTCGTGATGAACATTACATCGGATAAATCATAGTCCACTTCTAAATAGTGATCGTTGAAAGAGGAGTTTTGCTCTGGATCAAGCACTTCCAGCAGCGCGCTGGCGGGATCTCCCTTCCAATCAGCTCCAATTTTATCTATTTCATCCAAAAGAAACAGGGGATTTGAAGATTTTGCCTTTTTCATGCAGGAGATGATTTTTCCGGGCATGGATCCAATGTAGGTTCGGCGGTGCCCGCGGATCTCAGATTCATCACGAACTCCTCCGAGGGAAAACTTGACATAGCTGCGCCCAGTAGCCCTGGCTATGGACTTGGCCAGTGAGGTTTTTCCAACCCCGGGAGGCCCCATAAAGCATAAAATGGATCCCTTTATCTTACCTATTCGATTTTGAACAGCCAAAAATTCCAGAATTCTTTCCTTAACCTTCTCAAGGCCATAGTGATCCTGATCCAAAATGCTTTTTGCCCATTTTAGGTCACTTTTTATTTTGGACCGATTTTTCCATGGAATACCGATGAGCCAATCGAGATAGTTGCGGATCACATTGGCCTCCGGAGACAGGGGCGACATGTTTCTCAGTTTTTTCAACTCAGATATGAATTTTTCCCGTGCTTCGAGGGTAAGCTTTATTTTTTTAGCTTTGTCTTCGAGATCTTTTATATCGTCTATTACAGCGTTTTCTGGATCACCCAATTCCCTTTGAATGGCCTTAATCTGTTCGTTGAGGTAGTATTCCTTTTGACTCTTCTCCATTTGCTTTTTCACACGATTGCGTATCTTGCGCTCAACATGTATGACGTCGATTTCTGATTCCATGATGCCAATGAGCCTATCGAAACGCTTGCCTGTGTTAGTCTCACTCAGCAGATCCTGTTTGTCCTCTATGCGCAGGATTAGATGCGCGGAAATGACGTCAATAAGATCATTGGCCTCCTCCATGCCTTTTATTGCAGCGATGGTGTCCAGAGATATTCTCCTGTTCATCTTTGCGTAATTTTCAAACTGTTCCACAATTGTGCGACGATAGGCCTCCAGTTCACGAGGGTCCTTGATATTTTCAATCTGCAGATCTTCATAGTTCACCAGATAATAATCTGTATCTTTCAGACACTCAATCACGCGCACTCGCCTGATGCCTTCCACCAATATTTTCATGGTGCCGTCGGGCAGACGCAGCATCTGCAAAATATTTCCCAGCACTCCAATCTGGTACATATCGCTGAAGGAAGGATCGTCGTTGTGTATACTCTTCTGGGTCAGCAGCACAACCTTCTTGTCCCCTTCCATAGCCACTTCAAGGGCGCGGACGGACTTGGAGCGTCCTACGAATAGCGGAACCACCACGTGTGGAAAAATAACTATATCTCTTACTGTAAGTACAGGACATTCCAACTCATAGGCTCCTAGGCAATGCTACTTCTAATTCGGCCGTATTTTAGTACAGGTTCGCATTTTCCTTCAACAACGTCTTTTGTAACCAAGACCTCTTCCACATTTTTGCATGATGGCAGTTCATACATTATATTCAGAAGGACTGACTCCATAATGGATCGTAATCCCCTTGCTCCGGTTTGCCGTTCCAGGGCAAGTTTAGCCACCGTGGGTACAGCGTCTTCTTCGAAAATCAGTGAAACACCCTCCATGCTGAACAATTTTTGATATTGTTTCACCAGAGCATTTTTAGGTTGGGTTAGGATTGAGATTAGAGCGGCTTCATCCAGATTGTTCAAGGTGGCTATCACAGGAACACGTCCGACAAACTCTGGAATTAATCCATACTTGAGCAGGTCTTCCGGTTCGACTTTGGCAAAAAGCTCTCCTATGTTACGATTCTCACATGTTTTCAGCTCAGCACCAAAACCGATGGAGGATTTATCTCCGCGGGATGCGATGATTTTGTCAAGCCCAGCAAAGGCTCCTCCGCATATGAACAATATATTGGTAGTATCTACATGTAAAAATTCCTGCTGGGGATGTTTCCTGCCTCCTTGTGGAGGAACCGACGCAACGGTCCCTTCCATTATTTTCAGCAGGGCTTGTTGTACACCTTCACCGGATACATCCCTGGTTATTGAAGGATTGTCAGATTTTCTGGAAATTTTATCTATTTCATCAATGTAGACAATACCCTTTTGTGCCTTTTCCACGTCGTAATTCGCAGCTAGCAGCAGCTTTACTATGATATTTTCCACGTCTTCTCCGACGTAGCCTGCCTCGGTCAAGGTGGTAGCGTCCGCCATGGTGAACGGCACGTCAATTATTCTAGCCAATGTTTGTGCTAGTAGAGTTTTCCCAGTTCCTGTGGGACCAATTAGCAAAATATTAGACTTGGACAGCTCCACATCCGAGGCACTGTGTGCCAATCTTTTATAATGATTATATATGGCAACGGAAAGCACCTTCTTGGCCTTATCCTGACCTATTATATAGTCGTTCAGTATTTTGCAAATTTCCTGTGGGGATGGAAGACCACCTTTGCCCTTAATGGGCGTGACTGGTTGGGCCTCTGAAATGATTCCGGCGCAGAGCTCGATGCATTCATTACATATATAGACGGTTGGCCCAACGATCAGCTTCTTTACCTCATGTTGAGTCTTTCCGCAAAACGAGCAGCGTAAAACTTCTTCACCGTCTGCTACTTTTCCCATTTATTTACCTCCCGAAACCAGCCAACAATACTATAATTCCACAAATGTTCCAAAAAATACTTAATCTTGGCATTTTTATCATGGGGATCCCAGAACCTGAACAATTGCGATATCATTGAACTTTTCCGGCAGCTTCACTGGGCTCAGCCATTTGGGCAAATCGTTATCCATTATCATTCTGGCCAAACTTCTGTTTCTGCTCTTTTCAGACTTTCTGATGAATATATATAAACTACCAGTATTTTTAAGTATGGATTGTACAACTTTTTCATCATACTTTTCACTCATAATTTTATAGGAAGAAATGATCCCCTGGGGCTGCCTGTGATATGAAGCTCCCACAACGCTGTGTTTGGTGTAGTAGAGTATGGGGGGGCCATCATTTATATGGGTCATTATAACGACCGGAGTCGGGCTCAAATTATCAATTAGCTCATATAGCTCTTCCTTGGTGTATGTAGACTTTGCAGGCTGGTTCTTTAAATCTTCTGCATCTGAATCAAGAAAAACGATGAAAAATAAAAAAAGGGATGAAAAAAAAGCAGATATTATTATCCGAATATATCTATGGAGAGACCTGGTAAAGTCGCTATTCATTCCGAAGTCTACAATCAGAGGTAATCCAAAGAGCACCGAATATGGCTGCATTCTGTAGGATATACCAGCGAAAATAGTGTAACAGATGGTGTTGATGACTAATATCCACCAGATAATGCTGGTGGGCGTTAATTTTTGATCGATCAATTGGCTGATCTTACCAACGATGGCAATCGCCGTAACAATGGTATAGTTTATAAAGAAGAAGCCACTGCCCAGGGAAAACGGTGATTTCATTTCGTTGACCCTGTAGAGCCATATTTCTTTCACATAATCATCTATGCCAGCGCTCATACCATGTAGAAATTCTGGATATATGAAAAGAAACATAGCAGCAATGATAAAAAACCAGCCAATGGCTGCGGCTATCCTGGCCATGGGCTTCAATTCACTATGTATTATATTAATTCCGAAGTATAGAGCGCTGCAAATGAACAGAAGAGTATGCACAATAGATATTTTATCATATTCCACCGGCGCTGATATCTGTGGGAACAAAATTACCACTAATACCAAAACAACCATATGCCAATATCTGTAAATTGGATCGGTGATGTGGCTAGTATTGAAAGTGTCGTAAAAGACTACCAGCAGCAGCACACACATGGTCATAAGATAGCTTATGGGCAAATTAGAAAAAGAAAAGGTTATGATTCCAACGCCACATACCGTAAGGATGCTTTTCATATGTAAACTTTTCAACTTTTCAAGGTCAAAAAATGCGTATATGAACAAGACTCCATCAATTAGCAGAATCGGTATTAATGTTTCAGGAGAAATCCACACACATAAGGATGCTACCACCGCAGCCTTAATACACAGAAATTTACTCTTTAATTGAGATTCGACAAACCCCATTATAGTGTGCAGGTAAATAAGTATGAACAGCATTATGAAGGAGTGATGGTCTGGCCTCCCGAAAAGTCCAAAGATCAAAATGAAAGGATTGGCGGCCATTAGGGCGGTCAGCAGAAACGCATCCTCCTCTTTCATCAGTTTCTGCGCAATGCTGAGGAATAGCGCAATGCTGACGCTTCTTATGACAGGGCCAATAAAAAAACCAACGTATTCTATTGATTTGTCTATGGAATTAAGGAAAAAGTTCAGAATGTAGGAAGGAATTATCAAAAAAAAGTCATAGAACCTGGTCCAGTGCAGATCGCATCCGAACGGAACATTGCTTCGCGAAATAATGGTGTTGGATAAATCATGGTGATTGAAAAAATCTCTTATTCTCACCAGCCTCATATAATCGTCCACGTCTATGAAATTAATGCAATAACCGTGCAATTCCAAGTAGTGTCTGACATTTATGATTATTCCAAGAACAATTAGGAAAAATATTTCAATTTTGTTTTTACGTAACCAACACACCAATGAGCAGCCCCGTCCAGCTCTTCTACATAACGCAAAGATACCCAACATAGGTTGAAATTATATTAACAGAGACCGTTGCCTGATGAGATATTTTCTGTAAGAACATTGCAAACCCTTTCCAAAAGATTTCTAATGGCATCCAAAACATGGAAAAAGAAAATGGCCAGTTTTTATTTTTATTATTCCGCCATGAATGCTGGCAAGACGTCCTCCCTGCTGCAGACGGATCATAATTACAGAGAAAAGAGCATGGAAACGCTGCTGTTCACATACGCCATGGATACTAGGTTCGGTCCTGGAGTGATTTATTCTCGCATAGGTCTGCGGAAGCAGGCCATAACCTTCGATAAATACTTTGATTTTTTTCGCTATGTAAAGGGAGCTAGGAGCGTAGCCTGTGTTTTGGTAGATGAGGCTCAGTTCCTTACCAAAGTCCAGGTCGACCAGTTGGGGGATGTCGTGGATCTGCTGAATATTCCGGTTTTGGCCTATGGGCTCAGAACGGATTTCAGGGGCGACGACTTTGACGGTAGTCAGAGGTTGTTGGCCATCGCAGACATCATAATCGAGCTAAAAACTGTCTGTCACTGCGGGAAAAAAGCAACTATGAACATGCGAATTGATGAAAATGGCAACAAAATCTCCGAAGGTGAACAGATAGAGATAGGAGGAAATGAAAAGTACGTTTCTGTTTGTCGTAAACATTTTAAAATGGCCGATAGAGGTTGCAAAAGTTAATACGTGCAGTAATTTCAGGGCTGAGTGTGACTTTGGGAAGACTACATGATTACTATGGCTATCCAGCAACGTGTTTGGTGAAAATTACGGTGCTGTTCTTGATTTTTACAAAAGAGAGGTTAGTCTTACGCCAGGATTGACAATTGAGGAGTTTTGCTTGGACGAAAATAGATCAACGAAGGAAAAGTACAGGGTTAATGGGGCGATTATGGCCTCGCAGGTACGACTGATAGATCAGGATGGGAATGCGGTCGGGGTTGTTAGCATAAGAGAAGCCATAAGCAGAGCCAGAGAAGTTGGACTGGACTTGGTTGAAATCGCTGCTCAGGCTGTTCCACCGGTTTGCAAAATTATCGATTATGGTAAGTTAAAATACGAGCTGCAAAAGAAAAAAATGGAGACGAAAAAAAAACAAAAAATCATAGAAGTGAAAGAAGTAAAACTGACTCCTTCGATTGGAAGCCACGATTATCAGGTGAAGCTCACCAGCATTCGGAGATTTATCAGTGAGGGCAATAAGGTAAAGGTTACTCTGCGGTTTCGAGGGCGAGAGATAGCTCATAAAGAAGTTGGAGAGCGGCTGCTGAACCGTCTCGTTGAAGATGTTAAGGAAATCGCAAAATGTGAGGGAATGCAGCAGCAGGAGGGGAAGCAAATTATCCTAACTCTTTGCCATCAGGCTCTGAAATGAGTGGAACGATATTCAAATGTACCGTTGAAAATTTTGATATAAAGGAAGCATTTGAAGCTGTAGATATCTTGTCTGAGCTGGGATATCAATCGGTGCTCTGCTTTCAGGATAGGGGCGGAATGTGGACTGTGGAAATAATTCGGGATTACAGGATTGGCAGAGAGGAAATCCGTGATGCTCTATCAAAGTACAATCTCCGAAGCGTAAAAACGGAGGAGCTAGACGATGATAATTGGCTACAAAAAAGCCTAGAGAGTTTCAAACCCATTTTTGTGGGACCTTTTTGCATATATGGTCCACATATGCGGACGAATGTTGTACCGGTGGATAGGATAGGAATTGAGATTGCTGCGGCCACAGCCTTTGGAACTGGCGAACATTCTACAACGCGCTGTTGTTTGGCAGCCAGCAGCATCTTTTTCGACGATAAGGTACACCGCTCCGTGTTGGATATCGGATGTGGAACTGGCATACTGGCCATAGCCCTTGCGAAGCTTGGAGCCCGTCGTGTGTACGCCTGCGACAGTGATCCAGAAGCAGTGCGCGTTTCCAGAGAAAATACTATCCTGAATGGGGTTAACAAAAGAGTCCAGGTATTTCAAAACCATGACTGTGAGTTTTGCTACGGCAAATATGATTTTATTGTGGCAAATATTTTGTCTGGTCCACTAGTTGCCATGTCGAAAGCGATCGTCTCGTCCCTTACAAGCAGTGGAATCCTTGTGTTGTCGGGCTTTACATCACATGATTGCAGTGTTCTGCAGCACTATGCTTCTATTGGATTTTCTACCAGGTATGTCTATGACCATGATAGCTGGACCACTTTAGTCCTTCAGAAACCGTTGATCTAGGTATTCTGGTGTTGTAGGATCGAAGCAGCGATTTCCAGGGGTTTGCCCGTGTCCTACGACGGGTTCTGTCCCCTTGAAAGCCGGAGAGACTGAAATGAACGATAAAAACCTAGGTCGTGGGCTGTCTGCGTTTCTAAACGGTGGAGAGCCAGCTGGCAATGGGGATAAAATCCTGAAGATTAACGTGGATGCAATAAGGCCAAATCCGTTCCAGCCTCGACGGACTTTTAATGAGGAAAGCATTAACCATCTGGCCGAGTCCATTAAAAAAAAGGGAGTTTTTCAACCAATTCTGGTTATTAAAATCGATGGAGATAGTTATCAGCTGGTTGCCGGAGAACGTCGGCTAAGAGCGGCCAAAATTGCCGGAATGATGGAAATCCCGGCTATCCTCACGGAAGCAGGGGAAAAAGATCAGCTGGAAATGGCAATTCTGGAAAACATCCAACGAGAGGATCTGAATCCCCTGGATGAGGCAGCGGCCTACAAAAGACTGATGGATGAGTTTAATCATACCCAGGAGGAACTATCCGAGATTTTAGGTAAAAGTCGCAGTCACGTCGCGAATATGCTGAGACTGCTGACACTTCCCAATGAAGTGCAGAACATGGTAAAGGATGAGAAACTTTCTTTCGGCCATGCCCGGGCTATAATTGGCACAGAGGATGCTGTCTATATTGCCAACCAGGTGGTGAGTCAATCGTTGAATGTTAGACAAGTGGAGGATTTGGTGAAGCAGCGCAAAAACCGCCCATCAGAGAACAACGAACGTTTCGCGGATCCTGAAATTCTCAACCTGAGCAACCAGATATCATCCATTGTTGGTCTGAAGTCAAACATAAAGCTAAAAGGGAAAGGTGGTATAATCGAAATAAACTTCAATACCTTTGAGGAACTGGATCAGCTGGTTCATCGGCTAAACGGTTAGGAATTTTCGTGGGTATTGTCAGAAATACTTTCACTGTTGGGATTTTCACTCTTCTAAGTAGAATAGCAGGATTTTTGCGAGAATGCCTAATGGCTTTCTGCCTGGGAGCCAGTCCGTACTCCGATGCTCTGCTAATTGCCATCCGTATACCAAATACTTTTCGCCGAATTTTTGCGGAGGGAGCATTCAATGCTTCTTTCCTGCCACGGTTTTCAAAAATTTTTTACGACAAAGGCAAAAAACAGGCCAATGATGTTCTGTCGGACGTTTTTAGCGGACTATTACTAATTCTGATTCCATTTTCCATGATTATCATGACGATTTTCCCTTCATTTTTGCGACTACTGGTTTCTGGTTTTGATTTGCTCAGCGAAAAATTTAGACTGACCGTTGCTCTGGGAAGAATTTGTTTTCCCTATCTAATACTTATTTCGCTAACATCTCTCTTTGGTGGAGTTCTAAATACAATAAATAAATTTGCATTGGCATCGGCTATACATTCGCTGCTGAGTGTTTTCATCATAGTCGGATTGCTCATTGGCTATTTCTGTGACATGTCCAATTCTGCCGTGGTTCATATGGTGGCCTGGAGCGTGCTTCTTTCTGGCGTAGCTCAGTCCTATCTTCTATTTATATCCATAGAAAAAAAAGAGTTTCGATTGAATTTTCGCCTGCACTGCCTGACAGACACAGTAAAAGATGTTATGAAAAATATGATTCCTGGGATCATTGGCGCTGGCGTGTGGCAACTAAACCTACTTATAGATATAACCATTTCCTCCTATCTGCCGACGGGATCCATCACCTGCATAAATCTTGCGGATCGGCTAACCCAATTTCCCCTTGGAACCCTTGGGATTGCACTCAGTACCGCTCTGCTGCCATTGCTAATTAAACATATTACAAAAAAAGAATATGATTTGGCCATGTTCGCATTGGAAAAAGGATTACTGTTTGCATTTTTCCTGACATTTTTTGCCACATCCATCCTCATGGCGCTGAGTGAGCAGGCGGTTGCCGTGGCCTTTCAGAGGGGAATGTTTGAAGTTGAGCAGGTGAGAATTACTGTCCAAGCAGTAAAAGGTTTTGCAATCGGGCTGCCTGCCTATGTGTTAACCAAGGTATTTTCAACGATATATTTCGCTACCGGAGACACCCGCTCCCCTGTAATTTTCGGCATTGCGTCAATAATTTTAAATGTCTTATTCCTTCTGCTACTGGTTCCGATTTTTAAATATTTCGGATTGGCTCTATGTACGTCACTGTCAGCTATTTCCAACGCAGCAATGCTGATGTATTTTTCCCGCAGAAAGATACCCATCAAATTTACAAAGGAGTTTTGGCTCCGGGTAACTGCTCAAATTGTTGCTGCCTTTGTAACCTATTTTTCCACTTCAAAACTTGCCGACCAATATTGGAATCCGGATTGGGGGGCTCAGGGCATCAAATGGTTTGCATTTTTGGCGATGTTAATGTTGGCCGGTCTATTATTTCTGATGATCACTGTGGTGTGTTTGTTTATCTGCGGCCATCCCCGCTGGCAACTTTGGAAAAAAGATGTCTGATAAGTTGAAATAATTAAAGTTTTTTCAGATAATGAGCGAGTTTTCTGGAGAATGGCATGAATGTTTATAGAACGCACGACTGTGGAGAGTTGAGACATTCTGACGTTGGAAAAACGGTGAGGTTGTCTGGCTGGATTCATAGAAAACGGGATCACGGGAGTCTCCTATTCATCGATCTGCGAGATCATTACGGTATCACCCAATGTGTCGTGGATTCCAGTGGTGCAGCTTTCTGTGATGTGGAAAAAGTTAGGCATGAATGCATAGTAACTCTGGAGGGAGAAGTTGTGGAAAGAACCGCAGAAACTGTGAATCATGATAATCCTACCGGAAGAATAGAACTGCAAATACAAAAGTTCACGCTGCTTTCCTACGTGGAGAATCTTCCAATAACCATTGGTGGCGGGTCGGACGACCTATCGGAGGAATTGCGTTTGAAGTACAGATTTTTGGATCTCCGTCGGGAATCAGTACACAAAAATATCGTTTTGAGATCACAGATCATATCGTCAATTCGGGAAAAAATGCGCAGAGCCAAGTTTTTAGAGATTAATACCCCGATTCTGACTGCCAGTTCGCCGGAGGGAGCCCGTGATTTTCTAGTGCCGAGTCGACAGCATCCGGGAAAGTTCTACGCATTGCCGCAGGCTCCACAGCAGTTCAAGCAGCTGTTGATGGTAGCAGGATTCGACAGGTATTTTCAGATCGCTCCTTGTTTTCGAGACGAGGATAGTCGTGCTGACAGATCCCCTGGTGAGTTCTATCAGCTGGATTTTGAGATGGCGTTTGTCACCCAGGATGATGTTTTTAACGCCATTGAACCGGTTATCTATGAGATTTTTCAGGAGTTCTCGAATAAACATGTTTCTCCGTTCCCATTCAGGCGCATTCCCTACGATGTTGCAATGCTGCGCTATGGCTGCGATAAACCAGATCTCAGAAATCCACTCCTGGTAAATGAAGTTAGCGACATTCTTGAAGAGTCCGACCTCAAAGTGTTTGTCGAGGCAATGAAAAAAGGAGCTGTGGTGCGAGCCATAGGCGTTGATGGAGCAGAAAAGCAGCCACGGAGTTTTTTCGACAGGCTTAATGACTGGGCAAAGGAAAATGATCTGCCTGGGCTTGGTTATCTGATTTTTAAAGACGATGAGGTCAAGGGTCCCATGGCGAAATTTTTGGATGACCGGAGGTTGCATGATCTGAGGGATCGTATGTTGGCATCTCAGAATGGCAACGGCACAGTGTTTTTCATCTGTGACCAAAAGAAGAAGGCAGAAAAAGTATCCTGTCTACTGCGACAAAAGTTGGGAAAGGAACTTGGGTTGTGTTCCGATGGTTTTGAATTCTGCTGGGTCACAGATTTTCCAATGTATGAGCAGGATGAAATCAGCGGCCAGATAGGGTTCTGTCATAATCCTTTTTCCATGCCCCAGGGAGGCATGGAAGCATTGGAAAATACCAACCCACTGGAAATAAAGGCCTATCAATACGATATTATTTGCAATGGAGTAGAGCTTTCCAGCGGAGCAATTCGTAACCATCGTCCCGAGCTTATGGTCAAAGCCTTTTCCCTGGCTGGATACGATGAGCAGACGGTAAATGAGAAGTTCAGGGGCATGTTCAATGCCTTCCAGTACGGAGCGCCGCCCCACGGGGGGTGCGCTCCGGGAATAGACCGTATAGTAATGCTGATCACCGGTGAACCAAGCATCCGTGAGGTCATCGCTTTTCCACTAAATCAGCAGGCACAGGATCTAATGATGAACGCTCCTTCAGAGGTCAGTAACGTGCAGCTGAAAGAATTGCATATAAAGCTTGATCTACCACCTGGGAAAAAGACAGAGGGTTAGCGATCATGAAAAAAATCCTATTGGTTGCCGCCACAACATTTTGTTGCTCCAGTGCGGATTGTGACACCATAAAGATTGCCTGTCGCTCAAAAGGAACAGAGATGGAACTTCTCAGAGAAGCCATTGATGAGTGGGTAAAGAAAAATGATGGTAAACACACCGTGGAAGTAGTAATCCTTCCCCATGCAAGCAACGAATGTTTTGCGCTGTACAGACAGTGGTTCAGTGCAAAATCTTTTGACGTAGATATACTAGTGGTGGATATTGCCTGGATAGAGTGTTTTTCCGAATATTTTGCAGATCTGACGGAGTATTTTAATCCCAATGAAATGGATGAAGACGATTTTTTCGAGGTATTTTGGAAAAGTATGCACAGTGGAGAGCGTCTGGTTGCTCTACCCATGTATGCAGACTGTGGGGTGATATTCTACCGAACGGACCTGCTGGCCAAATACAGTAAACCCATTCCGATAACCTGGGAAGAGTTGTATGAAACGGCTGAGTATATTCAAAAGGAAGAAAGAAAGAAACGCGAGAAAAGGAATAAGTTCTACGGTTTCGTGTTTCAAGCTAAGGCATTCGAGATTTTAACCTGTAATTTTACCGAGCTAATCGACTCATTCGGAGGAGCAATCATCACCGACGGAATGGCAACCATTGACTCCGAGAAGGGAGTTGACGCCATCATGTTATGGCTCTCCTGTCTGCAGAATATATCCAGCAAAAGCGTACTAAATTACTCAGAAGAAGATGCCCGTGGAATGTTCCAGTCAGGCAATGCTGTATTTATGCGCAACTGGCCCTATGCCTGGTCCTTGCTAAACAGTCCATTATCCTCTGTGGCTGGTAATGTCGGAGTGTTTCAGATACCTCCAAGTGCAAAAGGCGGCAAGAGTTCTGGAGTTCTTGGGGGATGGTTCCTGGTCGTTTCTGAATTCTCCAAGCACAAAAGACTGGCCACGGATTTGGTGCGATTTTTAACAAGCAAGGAACAACAGAAAAAGAGATCAGGGAGTTCCTATCTTCCGACGTACAAAAGTCTCTACGCGGATCCGAATGTTCTAGGAAACAATCCGCACTTCGCTTATGTATATGATGCTCTGAGGAATGCTGTAATCAGGCCAGCTAAGGATTTTGGCATAAATTATCCCAGAGCCAGTACGGAAATATTCAATGCAATCAACAGTATTCTCGCAGAACTTTCACCCATGGTGGAAAATCCGAGACAGATTCGAGCTGAGGTAAAAAAGCTCTTGGGGCGTCTGAATAAGAAACTGAACTCCCTGTTGCATAAGACTAAAGTTGAAGATAAAGATGGATTACTGACGAAAATTTGCAAGTCAATCAAAAAATTTTTAGGAATAGACGATGAAAAGATCGATGAGATCGATTAATAAACAGTCTGAGCTCTCCAATTGGATATTTCTGGCGCCATGCCTGCTGGTGCTGGGTGTGTGCGCTGGATGGCCTCTGCTGCGGACCATATTTTTCAGTTTCACTGATACTGCTCTGGACAATCTGCAAAAAACAAATTTCGTTGGAATGGACAATTTTATTACTCTGGCCAGAGATCAGGAGTGGTGGAACGCTGTTCTAAACACTTTTATAGTTGTCATTATCTCGGTGCCTTTGGAAACTTTTCTGGGCCTGATCATCGCGCTCATTCTTCATAAGAATTTCCGCGGACGAGGTTGGATGCGGGCAATTGTCCTGATACCATGGACTATTCCTACCATCGTTTCTGCTCGCATGTGGGGGTGGATGTTGAATGACTCCTACGGCATTGTAAATGAATTACTGCTACGCCTGTCAATAATAGATGCTCCGATACCATGGATTGCTTCCAACACACTGAGCCTGCTGTCGATAATTTTGGTGGATGTCTGGAAAACGACTCCCTATATGACTCTGTTGCTGCTGGCAGGACTGCAGTCCCTGCCCCAAAATTGCTTCGAAGCTGCCGAGGTGGATGGCATTTCCTTCACTAGGATACTCGTAAAAATTATTCTGCCGCTTATGAAGCCAACGATTATTGTGTCAATGATATTCCGCACGCTGGACGCGATAAGGATATTCGACCTGGTCTACGTTCTCAGCAGTAGTAATAGTGCAACGGCAACGATGTCAGTCTACGCTCGACGGCATCTGGTGGACTACGGCGACGTGGGCTATGGGTCGGCCATTGCCATGGCCCTGCTCTTTTTCATAGTATTTTTATGCATTATCTATGCACCGTTCTATCGTAAAAAATTGACAAGTCTGGATTAGGAATCATGGATAACAAAAGCCTATGGAAGTACAAGAGATGGGTGAAAAAGGCCATTTTTTGCGGAATATGTTTTGTTGTGGCGAGCTGTTGTATATTTCCCTTCTATTGGGCTGTGGTATCGTCATTGAGGGAGAGAGCAGAACTATTTTCCACGGAACTTTTTCCCAGCCATATTACTATGGAAAACTACAGGCACGTATTCGAGGATGCATCCTTCGGAGCATCCCTGTGGAATTCCGTGGCCGTTGCAACAATGACGGCATTGCTGACTTTGGCCGTCTGCCTTCTGGCTGCCTATCCGTTAGCTCGACACAGATTTACAGGTAGGAAGCGGGTTCTGATGATAGCGCTCAGCGTTACAATGCTTCCGCACGTGGCAGTTCTGTCTGGATTGTTCGAGATGATACGCTTTTTCGACATATACAATGAAAAATCAGCTCTCATTCTCGCGTACATGATCATAACGATTCCACTTACCCTATGGGCTATGACAAATTTTATGAACAGTATTCCCAAGGACCTGGAGGAAGCGGCCATTATGGACGGAGCGACCCGCTTCGTCATTTTAACCAAAATATTTATGCCAATACTAAAGCCAGCGGTTGTTACCACTGGTCTGCTGGCCTTCATTGCAGCTTGGAATGAATTTCTATTCGCCCTCACGTTCACGCTGACCAATCAGGCGCGGACGGTTCCGGTTTCTCTGGCTCTGTTCAGTGGAGCAAGTCAACATGAGCTTCCCTATGGTCAGATAATGGCTGCCAGTGTGGTTGTGACGCTACCGCTGGTTCTGCTGGTGTTGGTGTTTCAGCGCCGGATAATTTCAGGTCTAACCGCAGGATCCATAAAAGGTTGAGCTGGCTCTTTTCCCTTTGCATACAATAAATTAACTTTTTTTTTCTAAAATACAAAAAGAACTTCCTTCGCTGTCGAAAAACAGGAGTAACAGGTGATTTTGCCTCCCTATTTGCGATATTTTATTAGACGTCTTTCGAAGAGAAACCAGGGATCAGTAATTCTGGAGATGACGATAACCCTTCCAATTGTCTGCAGTCTAACATTTTTTATGCTGGAAATCATTAAAATAAACGACGTGCAAATTTATGTGGATTCCATAGCCATCGAAATGGTATTCAATTTTATGGCATCCAGATCCACTCAAAATTTTGACAACATAATCAGCAAGCACAAACCAGCCTATATTCCGCAGAACCAAATAAAGTGGTACATCACTATATATGAAGACCTAAGTATGATGAATGGAGCCGCTCCCTATGGGGGAGAAGAGATATATTGGCCGATCAATACCGGCAGTCCTCCTCCGACCAACGAACCTACATATATCAGATATTATAGTAATGTGGAAACCTTTCAGGCAGATTCCAAAGTGAAAAGGAGAATTGGTCCCAGCTCAAACGCGGGGGACATAGCCGCATTACCGAGTGGGTCGCCATTTGTTCTTACCGTTGTTTGCCACTATAATTTTTCAAGCTCATTTGTGATGAAATTATTCAAAGGAGGAGCCAACACAGTCGACAAAACACTATTTATTCTCTGGGGAAGAAGTGTTGGGGTTATGAGTTAGACACGCAATTCGGCTATCGTTACAAATAAAAATGCTGATCATCTCTTCTATAACTAATGGATAATTCCGAAAAAATTGGAATGTTATTTCGTAATGTTTTAATTATAATGGGGATGGCTGTTGTGGAGAGGGTGATGAATTTTTCTTTTTCGGGGCGTCGTATGGAAATCGGAGAAGCACTAACCAACAGGGCAAAGGATTCCAGTGCAGCCTTGGCTGAAAAATATGGCTCAGAATTTCTTGATGTTAACGTAGTAATGAAGAAAGACGGGTATCTGTTTTGTTGCGATATTGCTGTCAAAACAAATAACGGAAATTCCTACTACGCTAGCTATAGTGCCAGCGATCCCCACGCTTGTTTTGATCTGACTTTGGAAAAAATCGACCAGCAAATGTTGCGGAAAAAACGTGCTGAGCGGAAGTCCATCAAAGGCTGTCGGCGATTGGATATCAATTCTTTCGCTAATTCTCTGTCACCAGACCATGGCTCGGCTCCACTGATTATTGCAGAAATTCTTGATACTCTTCCCCTTTTGAGCGTCCGCGACGCTGCTAAACATTTACATGATACATCCCCTGTGTTTGTCTTTGAGAACATTGCAACCAACACAGTTAACGTCGTTTATTCCCGGCAAGACGGCAATATTGGCTGGATCGATTACAAATTCAAGTAAAAGCGAGCCTAGAAACCTATTAATTTGGTCTTCCCGCTGGAGGTGGCGGGACCGTCATTTTAGTTCCATCCTCATTATATCTCTCTATTTTTGCAACCTTTTGCAGACGCTCAATGAGTTTTGCCATTTCTTCCTGCATAACCATCCTCTTGAGCATCGGAACTGCTTCGTCATACTTCTGTGGTGTGGTTTCCCTGATGTTTTCAACATAGAATAGATGCCAGCTGCCCCCTAATTCCAGCGCGTCCTTTGTCCACTCTCTCTCTTTCAAGAGTATTATCTTATCCTTCAGTTGCGGGGGCATCGCATCCACTGGAACATACCCTTCGTCGCCTCCCTTGTCTTTTGAAGGAGCGAGGCTCTTTTCCTTCGCCAGTTTCTCGAAACTTTCTCCCTTATCTAAAGCTGACAATACACCTTTGGCTGCCTCCTCTGAGGCTACCATTATATGCCGCACACGGAACTCTTTCCCTTTTTTAAACTCCACAAGATATCTGGTATATCTAGCTCTCAGCGATGCCTCATTTTCTGTTTTTGGTCCGATTTCCATCATTACATAGACTTCGGCGATTAGACTGTCTCTAAGCCCCTCAAGGCGATCAATGAATTCCCTTCTATCAACCACCCGAGCCTTCTTTCCTTGCTCAACCAGAAGATGAGAGTTAAGTTTCTGTTCCACCAGTATTTTGAACAACTGCTCTGAAGACATTCCCTGCACATACTGCGGTGGGATATTCTGCATATCAGCCAGGATCTGGCTACGACGGAACTCTTTGCCGTTTATCCTTAGAACAACAGGATCGCCTACAATGGTTTTACCATCAGGACCTTTGGGAGCAGACCGAGGCTCCGTAGAACCACTATCCGTGGAAACGGGAGGATGTGCGGACTGATCTGATACGTCTGCTGCCGGCTTCTCCAGAGCTAATTCTGCTACCTTAGGCTTCTCTCCCTCCTGCGAAGGAACGGTCGAGTCAACATTCTGATTCCCCTCTAAGCTAATCTTTCCTTCCCCCTCCTCTTTGCTGAAGTACTTTTTCAACGTACCCCCGTGAACCAAACCTCCGACAATCGCCATTGACACAGCGGAGCAAAGAATTCTTACCCTCATCGTTTTTTCTCCACACAAAACTCAGCGCAGTATACTCTCCCAGCGACAACCTTGCAAGAGATCGTTGCAGAGTAGTTTTTTGTTAATTTTCAGGTAATTTTTCTGTATACTGCCTCTAGTTTTGAACATAAAAAGATTGCCCACAAAGCCTCTTTTGCAAGGATGCACACATTGTGCGGAGGTCTTTGGAGATCGCTATATGTATATGAGTTAGTGGAACAATGTCTCTGGTGACGTTATTCATTTTCTTCGTGGCAATGACATTCGTCTCCATAAATTTTGCCCATGGAGTGCTATATTGTATTGTTTTCTCCTCGACTTTTTCACTTCATTCCTACTTCAAAACGCGCATCAGCTACTGGGCAACATTTTTGCTTTCTTTGTTTTTGGATATTTATTCTTTTGCATTTATAGGAATCACTCATATATCCATGACAGTTCTATATCTATTTCCCAGCAAATTTAAACCAACTTTTCGAAACTTTAGGACTAACATGGGATATTTTTTTGAAGCTCTGTGTTGCTGCAAAATTCTGGTGTTTATTTTGATAAATTTTTTGGGATATACTTTCGACGAGTTTTCCAATCTGATGCAGATCGGCTGGGCTCTGTTAATTTACGCTGTTTGTTATTCTTTTATGGATGACCGCGGGGTATATAAACGTGTTTAAGCAGCAAAGCGTCAGAGATGATCTAAAATTTCGCTCGAAAATTATTTTCGGGACAATCACGCTGCTAAGTTTTTTGCTGGTGCTCAACTTGTATCGACTGCAGATCAGCAATGCAGAAAAATATACGTTGATGTCGAATAAAAATCGCATCCGATTAATACCAATCCTGCCAAAACGTGGGCGTATATTGACCGCTGACGGTAAAGCAGTGGCCCATAATATCTGCCAACATAAGCTGCTGATGGAACGTTGCAGTGAGGACGTTTTTCGTGAAAACATGAAGATTATATGTGAATGCATTCGTCTGGAGAAAGATGATCAACAGAAGATTGATGAAAGCAAAAAATCCCCATTTATTGTAATTAAAGACAAATTATCCTGGGAGGAATATGCGAAATTATCAATGAATTTGTTCAAGCTAAATGGTGTGTCTTTGGAAAGTATACATGTGCGTAATTACCCAATGACATTTGAATGTAGCCATGTGGTTGGACATACGAAAAACAACGGTCACAATCTTCCTATCCTGGAGGGGAAAACAGGAATAGAGGCCTATCTCAATGATAAATTAATTGGAGAATCCGGGAACACACAGGTAGAAGTGAATGCCCAGGGAAAACGCATAAGAATCATTGATTCCGAGGAACCAGTTGCGGGAATGGATGTTGTCCTAACAATTGATTCCCGACTTCAGAAATATGTATACGACCTTTTGGCGCAGGAACGGGCAGCCACAGCTGTGGTTTTGGATATATCAAACGGAGAAATTTTAGCGATGGTCTCGTTTCCTGCCTTCAACGCCAATTTAATATCAGCAAAAATGACACAGGCTCAATGGCAATCGGTGATCCAGGATCCCCTGTTCCCTCTCCTAAATCGTGCGGTTAACTGTTCCTACCCTCCGGGGTCAATTTTTAAGATAGTTGTTGCGTTTGCAGCTCTGGAAGAAAAAATCATCACTCCCCAAGATAAAATTTTCTGCGGAGGAGGGATAAAGGTCGATGACACTGTATTTCATTGTTGGAATCGCGGTGGGCATGGCCATGTAAATCTGTTTGAAGCCCTTCGTTTTTCCTGTGATTGCTACTTCTTTGAGGTGTCCCGAAAATTGGGCATAGATAACATTGTAAAATACGCGAAACGATTCGGATTTGGGGAGGAAACCGGCGTAGAATTGCCCAGCGAGCACGTCGGATTACTTCCCACCAAAAAATGGAAATTCTTATCCTACGGAACCCACTGGAAACCCTATGAAACAATGATTGCTGGGATAGGGCAAGGGGCACTTCTAGCAACTCTTCTCCAACTGGCAGTAATGTTTGGAAAAATTTATACGAGAAACTATGAATTTATTCCAACCCTAGTCAGGGATCAGGGGAAAAAATCCAGAAGAGCAAATCCGATTAGCGAACAGTCTTTGAATATCATAATAGAGGCGCTCCGGCAAGTTTGCTCCTGTGGAACTGCCGCTGGATCCTGTCGAACAACATACGGAATTTCCGGAAAAACAGGCTCTTCCCAGGTGAGCAAAATACAACCAACAGAAGTTGGACGAAGTCCTCAGAATATTCCCTGGAAACTTAGGGATCACGCAATTTTTGTGGGATGCGCCCCTAATGAACATCCCAGGTATGTGGTGGCGGTTCTGGTGGAGCATGGGGGAGGTGGTGCAGCTGTTGCAGCCCCCATAGCCCGAAAAATCTTTGATAGGATAATGGAAAATGAAAAAATTGTTTCCCAATGAGTGCAGGATATTATTTACTCTATTATTTGTTCTGCTAATCATAAGTCTTTGTGGGCAATATAGTGCCTTTGGGGGACAATGGCGCGGACCGGTCCTTCGACACCTCCTACGTATATTCGCCAGCCTCGCCATCATGTGGGGAGTTTATATTATGGATTTCAGAATTTGGAATAATTTTGCCTATTTATTCTATATCTTGGCCATTCTTTCGTTGATCATTGTGGATTTGCTTGGAATCATAAAATTCGGAGCTCAGCGCTGGATAGATGTGTATTTCTTCACCTTTCAGCCTTCCGAACCCATGAAATTGACTTTAATTTTGGCTTTGGCCAGATATTACTCCATGCTATCTCCAATTGAGGTAAATCAGCTGCGCTCGCATGCTTGGCCCATTTTTATGACGTTCATTCCGGCCGCTCTGGTATTCAGACAGCCGGATCTGGGAACAGCGGTGCTGCTGATCATCATCGGTTGCTCTATGATGTTTCTTTCCGGGTTTCCATTGAAGATTTTTTTAATAACTATTGGGTCCTGCGTTGTTTTGTGTCCACTCGGCTGGTTCTGCCTGCGTAATTATCAGAAAAATCGTATTCTTACTTTTCTTGATCCAAATAGAGATCCACTTGGAATGGGATATCATATTCTGCAGTCAAAAATTGCGATTGGCTCCGGTCACCTGTTTGGACGAGGCTTTTTACAGGGAACGCAGGGTAAATTAAACTTTCTTCCGGAAAAAAATACGGATTTTATATTTACCACCATTGCAGAGGAATTTGGCTTTTTGGGAGCCCTACTTGTTATCTTTTTATTTTTTTGTATTTGCTGCTATTTCTTCTGGGTAGCCGATGAATCTCGCTTTAAATTCGCAAAAGTTACCTGCTATGGATTGGGTATATTCATGTTTATACACGTTTTCGTTAATGTATCTATGGTCATGGGATTGCTTCCCGTTGTTGGCATACCCCTTCCCTTTCTATCCTACGGAGGTAGTTCCATGATTTCGTTCATGATTAGCTGTGGGCTCGTTATGGCTGCTTCTGCTAGGAAACATCATCAGCAATCTCCCCCTTTTTTCCAATAGTCGATGTCGCGACCTAATAGACTTCGCAGATATATTGCCTAGGTGGTTATTCCCAGGCAATTCACTTCTTCAAGATCTGCTCTTTACTTTAGACTTCTTTCGAAACCGTCGTCCTTTCGGTAATTTTTGCGTCGCTCCGGTGCTCGGATCCTCACGTACGCAAAGTACTCTGCGGTCCTGCGCTCCGTGGGCTACTAAAAATTCCTCGGAACTACTCGGTTTCGAAAGAAGTCTAATAAAAAATAATTGCTTGGGTGGTATTCCCAAGCAATTCAATCCTCTCAAGTCTGCTCCTTATTTTGCTGAAGTTACCAAAGTCTTGGTAGAGGTCTCTCGCTTGGCTCTGTAGCGGCTGAATATGAGACGTTAGTGCCTGCCGACGATGGGGTGGCATCATCCTCTTGCGTGAATTCAGTAATTTCTCGTGTTAAGCCCTCTTCCAGCGACCGGTCCCGCACATCCATTAGTCTAGCCGTTTCTTTTGCCGCAGAAGGTGGAAGAAACTGTATAACGTCTTCAAGCGCGCCATCCTCCTCAAACACTCCAATAGCAATCCCTCTAAAGAAGTGCATCACGTCGGAATCTGTAAATAGAACATCTATCTTGGTTCCGTCCGTTATTCCCAATCGATCCAAACTCCTTCTGTCATCTACTAACCTGCCATCTTGACAAAAAGCCATGGGTTGCCGCCGAAAATTACGTTTCGCCATCCACTTTAGACTGTGGTAACCGTTTACTTGAACCTGCTTCTGGCCACCCCATCCATTCACGAGCGTTATCCGGACAGGTGCATGCGAGCTATTATTTCGCCTATGCCTTTGACATACTGCGTCAGCAATTACACCATAACAACATAACACGGCTAGAACCGTTTTTCCTACTGTTTTCATTGTCTTTTCCTTTCATTTAGTAAGAGTAGCTTTGTTTTGTGGGCCACGGGATATATATAGGGTAAAAAATAGAAGGGGGGCAAGGAGAAAAATTAAATTGACGAAAAAAAAATAATCTGAGGAAGTTTGTTTTGCCGAAAGTGTTGAGGCAAATTGACGAAGGAGCTATAGAGGCCGTTTATGAGTCAGACTTTATTCTAGGATTTTTCAGGAGGAACGTACACGAAATCCGACGATGGAAATATCCAGAGAAGGCAGCCTGCAAACAATCTCTAGCTCACCACCAGAGAAGTCTCTGGCAGGATAACTCCTACTTTTTGGTATTCCTTGTATAATCTGCGAAAGATTTCGTAGCGCACCAATTGCCCGTTAATATCCGAAGATGTTTTCAGCTTCCAATATATTTGTGGACCAGTCAGGTCAAATGGTTTCAGTCCACATATTTCCAAACTTTCCAGGATTACATTTTTAAACGTCTGCTCCTTTCTCATGTCCTCTGCCACCTGCCGGAAAATTTGTGAGATTTTTTCCACATCGTCACCAACATTTATCCTTAGATAACCAGAGAATATTGAGTAATTTTGGGAAAAATTTGTCACTATCCCAATCGTATTATAGGGAATAATGGAAAGAGATCCATCGTCCCTGCGCATATACATGGCACGGATCGTTAACTTTTCGATCACCCCCACGCAGCCATTAATTTGGACATAGGCCCCCACGTAAAGATCTTTTTCAATGAGATACATAATGCCGTGTAGAAACGATTGGATGATATCCTTCGCTGCCAAACCTATAGCTGCGGTAAATATGGTGAATGTTGCTAGTATCGGCGCAATATTTATCCCCAGATTAGCGAGGATCAGTAGCGATGATGTCGCCAGTAGCACACTGCAGAAAAGTGTAGACATTGCTGGTAGAAAAGTTTCCAATTTTATTTTATTGTCGTTTTCTTTTCCTTTTCTTGCCTTTTCCAGCAGCGCGTCAGCAAATTCATGATATCCCCTGTAAATGAGTATTGTGAGGAAGGCAATAACACAGGTTGTGGCTATTTTAGCCTGAAAAATATGTTCCTGCAGGTTTATGCCAATGTACTTAAGCAGCATACAGCTTCCTAACAGGTACAGCATCAGGATTGTCACATCGCATATCCATATCAGATTTTTTTGCCGTTTTTCCACGGATGACTTTGTATGTATTCCAGATTGTACTGTTTGCAACTTTTCCATAAACTTGTTCGTCATCCAGGAAGTCGTTAGCTGCACTAAAAATAACATTCCCACAATTCCATAGATATTTCCAAGACTATCGATGAAAAACAACTGGGGCTTTGCATTGGTTAGGAATGTGACCTCAATCATTCCCAGTAGACTTAAAAATACTATTTTTCCGTTCAGATAGCTGGTCAGTACTAGGGAAAAAGATTGTTTTGACGGGGTTTTGATGTCCAGAATTTCCGCTATGAGTTTGCGTGCACATAACATCTCTAGGAAATAATATAGAATCGCTATTCCACAGAATATACCGTTCCAGGCGGGTTTTAGCACCGCCCCCATAATCATGATGAAAGATAGAACTACCAGGCGGATTATTTTCCTGTGAATAGAATTTATAGGTGCAGCAGAAGATTTTTGTCCGAAGAGACAAAGCTTGGAAGCAGAGTAGCTGGTCATCAGCAGAACGGAGAAAAATATCATCAGCTGCGAATAGGAACCACTGATCTTATCCGTCCCATTTCTGTGATATTCCAGCGGTATGTCCAGGCACATTATAAAAATCGCCATGATCAGCATGGATAATATTATTCCGGATACCAAAACTACAATCCGGTCCATTTTTCCATTGGATTGAAGTTTACTTTGCTCCGTGTCCATAAATTTTTTTCCACAGAGATAGGAAACATATATAGCCAACCCAAGTGTCATATGAATCCACAAAAAGCTATTATTGATAAATATTAATAAAAACTTCATGATACTTCCCTACACTGACTCAATATTGAGTTTTATCATTAAATTTGATGTGGCGATAGGCATGGCCCTGTTTTGTTTTATAAAAGAGCAGCTGCTAAATCTTAGGGATATCTGCTTTCCGATGTGCTGCTGCAGCTGTGGCGAAATGGTCGATTCCGAGGGACTTTGTCCAAAATGTTGGAAAAGAATCAAATGGGTAAGTGATCCACGCTGTAGAATCTGTGGAGTTCCATTCGAATTGGACATTTCTTCACTATGTCCTCAGTGTATCAGTAAACCGCCACACTTCGACCAAGCCATTTCAGTCTTTGAATATGACGATTTTTCAAAAACCATGATATTGAAATTCAAGCACGGAGACGCTACTTACATGGGTAAGCTACTGGCCGTGTGGATGCACCGGGTGGCTGCTGGGTTAACAGCCGATCTGATCATTCCGGTTCCCATTCATTTCCTAAAGAGATTAAAACGTAGATACAACCAAACGGAATTGTTAGCCATGGAACTTGAGAGGCTCTGTGGAGTCCCCCAGGAGCCTCGTATACTGGAAAAAGAGAAGCAAACGTCACCACAGGAAGGGCTCACACGCAGCACACGTCTGCGTAATATCAAGGGATCCTTTGGTGTGAATCCTGGATATGCACGTCTGCTGGTTGGGAAAAAGGTGATTCTTGTGGATGACGTCCTGACCACGGGCGCCACTGTCAACGAATGTGCAAGAATACTAAAAAAACATGGCGCTGAAAAAGTGATGGTTCTGACGGCAGCTAGGGTTAACCTGGACAGAGTGCATTTATCTACAGGGCCGCTGCTGCAGCCAGAATAAGGAACTGCTTCGTCCGCCACCCTAGACAAAAATGGTGGATTTCATTTAAACTTTAGTCGAACGATTGAGCGGAGGAATTTTTGCAGTCAAAAGAGCGTTCTGGTGTGTTTATATGCTCTGGAGGCAGCGGAGGTCATATGTTTCCGGCATGTGCCCTGTTCTACGCAACATTGCGTAGAGGGTACGACGTATCCCTTGTTACCGATGACAGAGGAGATGTATTCTGCAACGACATCACAGCCAAGGTTGTACTAAAAACTCTGAGATTTTCTCCTGGAAATTTTCCCAAAACAGTGTTTTATTTATTTAGAGTGTTTTGCAAATTCCTTAAATTTTGGTTGCTCAAGCGTCCAGCGGTGGTCATTGGATTTGGTGGAAGTTTCACAATTGTTCCACTGCTCACTGCAAAAATTTTGAGGTCAAAGATCGTTATCTATGAACAAAATGCGGTGCTGGGTAGGGCCAATCGGTTTCTCGAGCGATTTGCTGATCTAAAATTGACATCCTTCGAATTGGGTGACGACTGGGTACAGGCGCCTGCTCCTGTGCGAGAGGACTTTCTTCAGCAACGTCCCTATGAATGCGCTGGAGCTCTGCGGATCCTTATCATAGGAGGTAGTCAGGGGGCGGCGTCTTTACTAAGTATTATCCCAGGAGCCATGGAAACTTTAACACTTACAGAGCGACAGGATTTGGAGATAATTCAGCAGACCGCCAACGGTGGAATTGATGACTTGAAAAAAATCTACGATGGTCTAAGAGTCAAGTCCACCTTAAAACCTTTTCTTCACTGTGTGGCAGAGGAGATGCTCATGTCACAGCTGGTAATCTGTAGATCTGGAGCGTCAACACTGTCGGAGCTTGCTGCCACCGGCCGACCTGCCATTCTGATTCCCTATCCTAGGGCAGCAGATAATCATCAATTGCACAATGCTCTGTCCTATAAAAATAGGAAAGCCGCGTGGGTTCTGGAGGAAAAGGACGGCGTTGCCGTTGAACTAGGACAAATTCTTCGTGAAATTTTACAAAACAGGGAATTGCTAAAGAAGGCGTCGTTTCATATGATGAACGGCTCTAGCCACCGCGCGACGGACCGTTTTGTGGAGTTGATTGAGCGTATTTAATCATTGGGAGATAGCGACAGATGAAGAAGTTTCCCGTACCTGCGGGTGCAATGCACTTTGTTGGAGTTGGTGGCATAGGAATGAGCGGAATTGCGGATATTCTAGTCAATTTGGGCTACAAGGTCAGTGGAAGTGATTTGAAAGATAACGTCATGACCGCCAAACTAGCCCGAAAAGGAGTTAACATAGCAATAGGTCACAGGGCGGAAAATGTTCGAGGAGCATCAGTGGTTGTCGTATCTTCGGCAATACCTGCTGACAATTCAGAGATCCAGGAGGCTAGGAGGCTGGGGATTCCCGTCATCAAGCGGGCCGAAATGCTAGCGGAGCTCATGAAAATGAAGCTATCAATAGCTGTAGCAGGAACCCATGGTAAAACCACCACTACCTCTATGGTGGCGGCGGTATTGGATCAAGCGAATCTGGACCCTACCATCATAAATGGAGGAGTAATAAACGCCTATAATAGCAATGCCCGTCTAGGTTCCGGTGATTGGATGGTGGTGGAGGCCGACGAATCTGACGGATCCTTCATTAAGCTTATGTCCACGATTGCAGTTGTTACCAATATTGACTTTGACCATATAGACAATTTCAAAGATTTTTCTGAACTAAGCGATCTGTTTGCCAGATTTATTGAGAATATCCCATTCTATGGAACTGCTGTTCTATGCGTAGATCACCCAGAAGTGAGAAAAATCGCTCGAAAAATAATAGATCGCCGAGTAATTACCTACGGATTATCTTCTCCCCAGACTGATGTTTCATGTGGCAACATGTTACTATCCAAACAGGGGGTGGAATTCAACGTTTTGTTCTCAGATGCTATTGTCCAGAAGTACAAGCTAGGCTCCAACAGATGGGGAAATTTTACCATGAATATGTTTGGAGCTCACAATGTGCAAAATGCTTTGGCGGCTGTTTCTGTTGGGGTGGCGCTTGGTATATCCGAAGATGATATGCATATGGCGTTGAACTCTTTTATGGGAGTAAAGAGAAGATTTACCACAATCGCCGAGGTCAATGGGGTGAAAATCGTCGACGACTATGCCCACCATCCTGTTGAAATTGATGCTGTTCTACGAGCGGCGAGAAACATATGCAGTGGCAGAATATTTTCCATCATTCAGCCCCATCGGCATACGCGCCTGAAGAACTTTCTCAACGATTTTGCTAAAGTACTGGAGCAAAGCGATCGGGTTTTGGTCACTCCCATATATTCAGCTGGTGAAAAACATAATGGGGTGGATCATTTCTCCCTGCTTTCTTTGCTGCAAAAAAATGGTGTGGTTGCAGCGAATTTTACTGCAGATGTATCCATGCTTATGGAGCAGCTGGGTGGTGAAATCCGAGCCGGTGACTTCATTATTTTTCTGGGAGCTGGCGATATTACGCGATGGGCCCATCAACTACCCAACGAATTTGCAAAAGTGGACGGAACATGTGAATGGACGTCATAGGGGATTTTCCCAACATTAGAGGAATACTGAAGGAAAATGAAAATTTGGGGAAAAAATCCTTTTTCGGAGTTGGGGGAACGGCCGAAGTGCTGTTTGTTCCGGAGGATATGGATGATTTGGTAGTTTTTTTGAGAAGATTACCCAGAGGTATACCGGTAACAATTTTGGGCGCGCTATCGAATGTAATTATTCGCTCCGGAGGAATATCCGGCGCGGTAATAATACTTGGCGATTGGTTTAGGAGGATTTTTGTGGAAAATGACATATTGGAAGTGGGAGCTGCAGCCCACTCCAACCAGCTATCCTCCACCGCCATGAATCGCGAATTGGGAGGTTTTGAATTTTTAATAGGAATTCCTGGAACAATCGGTGGAGCCATCAAGATGAATGCCGGGTGCTATGGTTTCTCCATTTCCGATGTGTTCATCGAATGTGAGGGAATCACAGCTGATGGCCAGGTCAAATGGCTCAAATATGCCGACGTTGGGTTCAACTACAGGAAAACAAATATCCCAGATAACCTAATTATAACACGAGCCTGGTTTAAAGGAGCTTCCAATGTCAACTATTCCATTTCCCGTAAAATAAATGAAATCGTCGCGAAACGTAAAAACAATCAGCCAATAAACCAGCGGTCCTGTGGATCAGCATTTAAAAATGTGGAAGGCCACAAAGCCTGGGAACTAGTAGAGGCTGCCGGCTGTCGAGGTTTGCGAGTTGGCGGAGCCATGGTCTCGGAAAAACACTGCAATTTTATTGTTAATGAAAACAATGCCTCTCCCGAAGACATTGAGGATCTTGGCGAATTAATTATACAAAAAGTATTTAAAAAATCCGGCATCCGTCTAGAATGGGAGATAATACGTCTGGGAACCAGAAAGAAGTAATAGGGAAAGCGGTGCGAAGATACCTAATAGTAATTATCAGAAGCAATTTATTCCTCTTGATTGCATTCACTGGAATCACATATGGCGTGTTTTACTTTTATTACGATAGGGTTATAAAATCCTCCAGTTCTGTCTTTTGCATAAAGAGGATAGAGTTTGATGGCAATGAGCGAGTTAAAGATGTGCTGTTGCTGAAAGCGTCGGGGCTGAAATACAAAAGCAATATATTTGCCGTATCCATTCGCGAAGTGAAAAAGAAATTGGAAAATATAGCCTGGATAAGATCCGTTGTTGTCCAGAGAAAATTTCCTAACAAGATATACATAAGGGTCGCTGAAAGGACTCCCATAGCCATTTTGCAATCCAAATATAAATTGTATTTGATTGATGCAGATGGGAAAATTCTGGAAAACGATGGTGTTGTTGATTTTAGCAATTTGCCCATTGTAATGGGCGAAGGAGCTGAGAGAGAGGCCGACAGATTGCTTTGTCGCCTGGATAAATTCCCGAAAATCCGCAGTCAATTGGTCTTTGCCGTAAGACTGAGTAAACGGCGATGGAATCTAAAAATAAATCGAGGAATTACTGTGAAACTGCCAGAAAAGGGAATAAATCACGCTATTGAGGTACTGGATGAGATATCCGATGGCAATGGCTTTTTCAATAGAGACATATCCATTATCGATCTGCGTATGCTGGATAGGGTAATTGTGACAAAAAAGCGATCAAATGACCATGAAAACGGATAAAATTGTAACAGTTATTGATATAGGCAGCACAAAAGTTTGCTGCTGCATTGCAAATATTTTCGACGATGGGAAATTTCAAATCATAGGAGTTGGTTACTGCGTTTGCCTGGGTGTTCGGGCTGGGATAATAGTCGACATGAAATCCGTCGAGCAATCGTTGGTTAACGCTGTGGAAAATGCAGAAAAGATAGCCAACTTTCGGGTGAAATCGGTGTACATAAATATTTCCGGTAAAAGCTTAGAGTCCCAGATAATTAATGTGGGATTGAACATAGACGGACGCATGATCAAAAATGAAGACCTACTGAATTTGTTTGAGTATTGTGAGCGGGACATAGGGGATAGGATGGTAATTCATTCCATTCCCATTTTTTACAGCGTGGATTCCCTGCATGGAGTAACAAATCCCATCGGAATGATTGCCAAGAGTCTGAATGCAAGCATGAATTTGGTTACTGCGCCAAAAGTTCAACTGGACAATTTACTAATATGCCTGGCTCATTGTCATCTTGATCCAATTGGGATTGTGGCGTCGATCTATGCCTCCGCCCTGGGCACAATGGGTGGCGATGATCTATCCACCAATCAAATAGTGATTGATTTTGGAGGCGAGACAACCTCCATCGGATTTTTTTACAGAGGCATATTCAGTGGCATGGAAACGGTTCCGCTGGGTGGTAATAATATAACCAGCGACATAGCCTATGGCTTAAATATCTCCACGGTCAATGCCGAGAGACTGAAAACATTGCATGGATCTGCTTTTGTGTCCATTCACGACGAACGGGATGTGGTTTTTGCTCCGGTCATAGAAGACGATAGGGAAGTTATAAATTTGCAGCGAATTTCCAAAAGTTCTCTGAATCAAATTATTCAACCAAGGGTTGAAGAAATTCTTGATATGGCCAAAAGAAAAATAGAAAAATCCACATTTACCGACAATTTTTCCAGAAATGTGATTATAACAGGAGGTGGAAGCATGCTGGCGGGAATAAGGGATTTGGCCAGCACCATCCTCGATAAGAAAATAAAAATAAAAAGGATGGAAGATTTTATCGATGGCGCCGACATTGCTATAAACAACAATTTCTCTGTCGCAGTCGGTATGATTATATTCGCGCAATTGGGGGGTGATCCTTCAGAAAAACAAAAAAAATCGACAAAAAGAAATAAGGGTGTGGATTTTTTCAAAAAAACATTGGCTTGGGTTGAAAATAACTTGTGAACACAATACTCTTGCAGTATCATATTGCCGCAGTGCCTGGAGGGAGATGTAGCATAATGGCGACAATGGGCGGTGGTATTCCTGAGAGTCAGGAAAAAGATGCAGAACAGAGAGATTTTTTCGGTCAGGGAATATTTGACGGAGAGGAATATCTGAAACCTAAGATAACAGTGTTTGGCGTCGGTGGCGCTGGAGGTAATGCCGTAAACAACATGATTCGGTCTAGTCTGGAGGGAGTGGCTTTTGTCGTTGCCAACACAGATTCTCAAGCATTGCTTCAGTCATTGTGTGAAAGACGCATACAACTTGGCTTAGAAATCACCGGGGGATTGGGTGCTGGGGCTCGCCCGGATGTGGGAAGAGCAGCTGCAGAGGAGGTTATGAATGACATAATTCCCTATGTGAAGAACAGCAATATGGTTTTTATCACCGCCGGTATGGGCGGGGGCACAGGTACGGGAGCAGCTCCGGTCATTGCGAGAATTGCCAAAGAGCATGGAGTACTAACCATCGGAGTTATAACCAAACCGTTCCACTTTGAGGGAACAACTCGCATGAGGATTGCAGAACGAGGGATCGATGATCTTCAGCAGTATGTGGACACATTGATAGTAATTCCCAATCAAAATCTTTTCCGTGTAGCCAATGAAAGAACCACATTTGCCGATGCATTTAAGATGGCTGATGATGTGTTGCGCTCTGGGGTTCAAGGGGTAACTGATCTCATGGTAATGCCTGGTTTGATAAATCTCGATTTTGCCGATATAAAGACGGTCATGAGTGAAATGGGAAAAGCCATGATGGGTACCGGAGATGCAGAAGGAGAAAGACGGGCAATAGAAGCTGCAGAGGCTGCCATATCTAACCCACTTCTGGATGATGTTTCCATGAAAGGGGCTCGAGGGATTCTTATCAACATCACCGGAGGCTTTGATATGACCCTCTACGAAGTGGATGAAGCAGCAAATCGAATTAGGGAAGAGGTGGATCCAGAGGCAAACATAATTTTCGGATCCACATTCAATGAGAGGATGAATGGGCACATGCGGGTGTCCGTGGTAGCCACAGGAATTGACTCCGCTTCGGTAAAGCAGAGAAAGCAGGCGTATATGGAGATGGCCGCCCAGGCCATTGAAACCTCTCAGGACAGTCCGCAGCCAGTCACCGAAGTTGTTAACTCCGAGATAGTCGATGAAAAAAAATTTCAGACTTCACCGGCGTTTGGAGTGGTTAAGAATCCAGCTCCAGAACATCAAAGAATCGATCCAAACAAAAGAAAATCTCCTTCGTTGTTTGAGAGGTTAACCGGCATGAAAAAGCCGTTTTCTGTAGAGAAGAGAGATGATTTTTCTGTTCCTCCAAAAAAAAACCAGCAGAATTCCTCAGAGGAAGATCTGGACATCCCGGCATTTTTGCGTAAAAACCAATAGAGTCTGTTGCAGGCTCTGTCTCTTGAATAGCAGTCTTCTGTAATGTATGATACCACTGGTAGTGCTTTGGTAGGTTTTCAAAAGGGGTGTAGCTCAATTAGGTTAGAGTGGCGGTCTCCAAAACCGCAGGTTGGGGGTTCGATTCCCTCCGCCCCTGCCAGCTAGGAGGGAATTCGGAGATGCTTAGTCCAGCAGAATTTGTTAGTCAGGTGCGACGGGAGCTACAGAGAGTCACATGGCCAACCCAAACAGAGACCATGGGAATGACCGTCGCTGTGATAGTGATGGTTATATGTGCCATGGTCTATTTTTTTGTGGCAGATAGTGTAATTTACTATTGTTTACGAAAAATTTTAAGTGTGTAGGAGGTCGTACAGTGAAATGGTACGTCGTCAACGTATACTCTGGATTTGAGCACCGTGTCCTTGAGAGGATATACGACCAAGCTAAGCGAAACGGTTTATCCGATATGTTTGGAGAAATCCTGGTGCCGATGGAAGAGGTTGTGGAAATCAAAAAAGGGGAAAAAATAAAAACTGCTAGAAAGTTTTTTCCCGGCTATATATTGGTTCAGATGATTCTGACTGATGAAACCTGGCATCTGGTAAGATCAATTTCCAAGGTGTCGGACTTTTTAGGAGCACGAGGAAAGCCCTTGCCAATATCCGCGGCTGAGGTAGACAGAATTGTTAAAAAAGTTGAGGATAGTGTTGGTGGAACCCGTCATTCTGTGGATTATGAGATAGGGGATGCGGTTATAGTCTGCGACGGACCCTTTGCAACCTTTCAGGGAACCATAGATGAAGTTGACCGAGAAAGAGAGCGGGTTAAGGTCGCCGTATCCATATTTGGTCGGCCTACCAATGTGGATCTCAGTTTTTTTCAGATAGAGAAAATAGTCTGAATAGTCTAATCTGTATTGAAAATTTATGCTTCCGCTGTTATAAGGGGGAAATGGAGAAGAGGGGGCAATAGATGAGGACGTTTTCTCTCCGGTCAGAGCAGATTAAAAAAAATTGGTTTCTGGTGGATGCGAAGAATTTGATACTTGGTCGATTATCTGCTGTTGTAGCGATCTATCTGCGAGGCAAGCATAAGGCGGAGTTTACACCAAGCCTGGACTGTGGAGATTATGTGATTGTCATCAATGCTGAGAAAGTCCAGGTGACTGGAAATAAACTCAATGATCACGTATTTTATTGGCACAGTGGTTATCCCGGAGGCATAAAGCAGCGAACATTAAAAGAACGTTTGGTAGGCAAGTTTCCTGAGCGGGTAATACAGAAGAGCGTGGAGAGAATGCTTCCCAGGGGGCCTCTGGGCAGTCAGATCATGAAAAATCTCAAGATATATGCCGGCGAGACTCATCCTCATATTGCTCAGCAGCCTCAATTTTTGGATATCGCAGCAATGAATGAGAAGAACACAAAGAGGAGCTGAGATGGATTTGAATTCAGACAAGGCGGAAGTCGCTTCCATAATAGATTCCAAGGGAAGGTCCTATGGAACAGGGCGGCGCAAGGAGGCTGTGGCCAGGGTTTGGGTACAACCAGGACGGGGGGATGTCATCGTGAACGGTCGTAGTATGTTTGATTATTTCGCGAGATCAGTCTTGCAGTCATTGATATTGCAGCCGTTTTCCGTGGTGAATCGGGTTGGGCAATATGATGTACTGTGCACCGTGGTGGGAGGTGGTCTTTCGGGGCAAGCAGGAGCTGCCAGGCATGGCATAAGCAAGGCTCTGGTGAACTATGAACCGAAACTCCGGTTGCTATTGAAGGAAGCTGGGCTACTAACCAGAGACAGCAGGGTGGTGGAACGCAAAAAGTACGGGAAGATGAAAGCTCGAAGAAGTTTCCAGTTTTCCAAGAGATAGGCTTCCATCAGGGAAAACGGATCAGTTAGCAAATGTTTTTGTGCTCATAGTAGTGGGAAGAATGCTTAGTGTAAAGTTACCAACCCATTCTGCCCTTATAACAGTGATGAGCCGAGCGATCATAAAAGCGTCCAAAGTATTGCTCCGGGACTTTTCAGAACTGGAGAACCTTCAGGTGTCTGTAAAGAGTAATCGTGATTTTGTAACGAGTGCCGACAGGAATGCCGACAAAATTCTGATGCAAGAATTGAGAAGAGCCCGGCCGACCTATTCTTATCTATCAGAAGAATCAGAAGAAATTATGGGAGAAGATCCATCCCACCGATGGATAGTGGATCCTCTGGACGGCACGGCTAATTACATGCATGGATATCCCCACTGGGCCATTTCAGTAGCTTTGGAAAAAGAAGAGGAAGTGATAGCCGCAGTAACCTACGATCCCATAAAAAATGAAATGTTCTGGGGGGAAAAAGGGTGCGGGGCCTATCTAAACGACAAAAAAATTCGCGTTTCAGGAAGGCACGATATACGTGATGCTCTGATTTCTTTTGGAGCCTTTGAAAGCAACATATTTATGAAAAAAGTGATGAGTATGTCCAGAATCAGGAAGATGGGAGCTATTACCCTGGACATGGCATATCTTGCAGCAGGCAGAGTGGATGTGCTGTATTTTGTCAAGCCGAACAAGTGGGACGTTGCCGCAGGCATGCTTCTTATAAAAGAGGCGGGCGGTATTTTAGCAGACAAAGATGGGAGACCAATCGGTAATTATCGGGAGATATCCCTCATGAGCAATCTGAATCTCCTGGAGCAGGCGGCGCAAATCCTCTAACATCTGACTAGCTACATCTGAGGATCGCTGAATAATTGTTGAATTACGTTGATAAAAGGCTATCCCTATATTATATTATCCTCTGGTTCTATGTGGAATGGCAGAGATGGAATACTTGAAGGTCGTTTTGTTGCAGAAGCTGGGCAAGCTTGGGTGCCTCGGGGATATAGTCAGAGTAAGGCCGGGGTTCGCAAGGAATTATTTGCTGCCGAAGAAAATGGCTCTGCGGGCCACCAAGGAAAATATCCGATATTTTGAAGACAGAAAGGCCCATATAGAGGAGGTGAATGCGGACGCTCGTGCTAAAGCGCAGGTCGTTGCAGAAAAAATGAGAGGGCTTTCGATATCGGTTGTCCGCCAGGCCAGCGAGAAGGGGCAGCTGTATGGGTCTGTTACCAGAAGGGATTTGGCCGCAGCCATGAAAAATATCAACTTTGAGGTTACCGCGAACCAGATTAATTTGAATGTTCCCATTAAATTTCTCGGTGTATATGACGTATCTGTGGATTTACACCCCGAGGTATCGGTTTCTATTCGTTTAAGCGTCGCCAAGTCTGAGGAAGAGGCTGGGCAGCAGATCCAGGAGGTTGCTGCGGAACCAGCAGAAGCATGAAGCAGGTTTTAACTTCTGAAGATATAAATTTTTTGGAAGAAAAACTGCGTGGTTCTTCCGCAGATCCGTGGAATGTTCAGGAAAGTAGTGAAGTAAGTACGGTTTGGATAGTTCCTAGCCTGGAGGGGAACCCGATCGCACTTCTGGACTATCAAAATCAGGAAAAAAACAGTGCTGATGCCCATTTTATGGTGGCAGCGAGAAATTACATGAGAGTATTGCTGGATGAGGTGAAAAATCTTCGTCGACGAATTCTGGAATTGATTCAGTCCAACAACCAGGAACTGCAAAAACGAATGGATTTACAGATGGAACTGCAGGAACTGAAAAAAATACTCCGAACCCAGAATGAATCCAATTAAGTTTATTTTTGGAGATCCGCTAAAAACAGAAAATCTGGCTTCTGAAAGGTTAACGAAAATTAGAGCGCTGGCGATATTTTCGTCGGATATTTTGTCCTCGGTGGCCTATGCCACAGAGGAGATTTTGCTAGCGCTGGGGATGTTACTGTCCTACGCATTTGTGCTTCCAATCTCCGGAGCAATCGTGGGGCTGCTGTTCGTGATAGTTGCTTCCTACTGGCAAACCATAGAAGCCTACCCAAACAGCGGTGGAGCCTTCATTGTAGCTGAGGAAAATCTGGGAGAATTTTTGGGATTAATCGCTGGATCCGCTCTGCTGGTGGATTACACACTCACGGTGGCCGTGAGTCTCTCCGCCGGAGCCAATGCCATCGTTGCTGCGTTTCCATCTCTGTCTTGTCACATGGTTTCTATATGTTTGATTGTACTTCTGCTGGTGGTCATATCCAATCTACGCGGGTCACGGGAATCCGCCAGTGTGCTATCCATCCCAACGTACTTTTTCATAGGATTTGTTTTTCTAATGATCGTCTGTGGGATATTCTCGACGGCGCCTGGGTTGCAAACATTACCAAAAAAAACTGTGGAAATGTCATCCTGGGTGATTTTCGTGATGGTTCTGCGTGCTTTTGCATCGGGATGCTCTGTGCTCACAGGAATTGACACAATCGCCAGCGGAGTAACAGCCTTCAAAAAACCTCAGTATCGCAATGCACAGATCACACTGTTATTTATGGCTCTGATTCTATCTTCCATGTTTCTGGGATTGACATTCCTATCCCATAAATATTCCATCTCCCCGTGCCAAGGCGCCACGGTCATATCCCAGGTGGCGCAAAAAATATTTGGAGAGGGATTTTTTTACTATGGAATACAATTTTCCACGGCCTGCATATTATTTCTGGCTGCCAATACCGCATTTTCAGGTTTTCCACGACTGGCTGGCATACTAGCTACTAAAAAATATATTCCGACGCGCTTTGCCAAGCTCGGAGACCGTCTGGCCTACAGTAATGGGATAATGTTCCTCGCTCTTGTGGCCACCTGTCTTATAATTATCTTTGATGGAGATTCCCACTCTCTGATTCCTCTGTATTCTCTTGGAGTTTTCACGTCTTTTACGCTTTCGCAGGCCGGTATGGTAAAGCACTGGATAAGGAAGAGGGAGAAAAACTGGCTGCTCAAGGCTGCGCTCAATGCCTTCGGATCTCTGGCAAGTTTTATCACTCTGATTATAATAATTGATAGTAAATTTCTTCACGGAGCCTGGATAGTTGTCCTTCTGATTCCATTGCTCTTTTGCGCTCTGCGGAATGTCAATCGGCGCTATCAGGCAACCAACACAGAGCTGGATCTGAAAAATGGCGGAATCTGCGATTTGGTTAGACCGATAAAAACATCGCACCCAAAGATTGTGGTTCCGGTGTCAAGAATTCACAAGGGAACTCTGGCAGCACTGAGATTTGCGGCATCGTTATCCGTCGACATTCGAGCTGTGGTGGTAAACATAGACCAAAAAGAGGTGGATCGCCTGAAATTAACCTGGAGGGCCATGAATTTTCCCATTCCGCTGGTGATTTTAAGCTCCCCCTACCGGTCTGTGGTTACTCCATTTTTGGATTTTTTGGCCGAGCAAGATGAGAGAGATCCCGAGAAAGGACGTGCCATTGTTGTCATGCCAAGTTTTGTACCTGGAAAATTTTGGCAGAATATTTTGCATAACCAGACAGCAACAATTTTCAAAACGGCATTGCTGTATAAAAAACAAAAAAGTGAACAAACCAGAATAATCGTGGAAATACCGTATCAAATGAAAATTTAATCAGAAAGATCGTTAGTTTGGACAACGGACTCTGTTTGCCTGCTCTGTTCCTATCTCCAAGAGTTTTTTTTTCCAAAGATTAATATTTTTTTTACCAACTCGGTGATATAAAGGCAAAGTAAGTCAATAAACACGGAGGCATAATATGAAAAAGGTGATGATGGGGTCCATGCTTGCAGGTATGCTTGGCCTGGGCTGTACAGATAATGCTCTTGCAGGTCCGTCTGTTGAGGCGTGGCGGTTGGGGAAAGGTAACTTAACTACGATGGCCACGTTGAATGGCTCATTTATCGAAAATCCACATGCAGTTTTTGCCTTGATGGAGTCAGCTGGCTATGGCATTGTGTATTACCTTAGTGACATAATAGGAAGCCGCGCCGTAGGGCTAACTGCTGACCAAAAAAAACAAATAAAGGCAACGAATCCCTTTTGGAACAGTCTGTATGAGTATCTAGGCGGACTAGATGAGGATTTGAATGAAAAAAAACTCCACGAAACCGCAGAAGCACATCTTACAAAGCAACGGGCATCCTTAGGAACGATTCTACCGCTTTTGACTAGTGGGCAATTACCAATAATAGTTGTAAACACTGTGTTTACAACAATCCTGCAACTCCTGATGGCAGCCTCGACGCTGACAGTAGCAACTACCAACCAGATTACAAATTATTTGGGGGGTGTATTAGGACTTTTTATAGCTTTTGAAGAAAGTCTCCTCAATTTTCTCATGCAGGTATATACACAACAAGCTGCACAGAGTCCACAGGGGGCGGCGGTTTTGCAGAATTTTCAGCGGAAAGCGACATATGCGCAACAAATAATAGCAGCGACGCGAATCGTAATGGCGGCAATGACGGCAGGGGCGACAGGGGCAGGAGCTGCAACTCAGGCGTCCGCAGTACCAACATCGTCATATACGCCAGCAACGTCATATACACCGACACCAACACCTGCGCCAGCACCAGCGGCACAATCAGGGGGGATCTTTGGTGGTCTCTAGTGTCTGTTGTTTTGACTGTTCCTTTGGCGATGAAGCGTGTGCAGTTATGTTTATTTCCGCGACTCTGTCGCTGAGAGAGGGATGTTATGGCAGTGTGTGATGAATTTTCTTTTTCTATCAAAGAAATCATGCAGAATCTGTCCGCATTGCGTTTCTCTGATGCCTCCGATGACCTCCGTTTTATGGATGGCGAAGTTGAAAATCCGGGGCCCATGTTCCACGGCCCCGTATTTTGTCTCATAGGCCCCAAAATAAAGCCTTCGTATCCTTGCAAGGGATATGGCCTGGGCACACATGGTGCACGGCTCCAAGGTAACGTAGATATCAAATCCATCCAGGAGAGGCGATTTCAATGCCAGACATGCTCTGCGAATGGCAAGAATTTCCGCGTGGGCTGTCGGATCATGGATCCGCATTACCTCATTCCCAGCCATGGACACAACCTGATCGCGGTTTACCACCACCGCCCCCACTGGAACAGATCCCCTCCGTTCCGCTTTCAGAGCCTCTTCCATCGCTAACTCCATAAAGTACTGCATAAAATTTTATTTCGAGTGTTAAATGTAATTTTACCAAAGCACAGTACCATACGCATCAAAGAAAGGACATAGGCATGTCAGAAGTCATATATCTCAGGGATATTTTGCAATCGAAGAAGACCGCAAAAAAGGAGAAAAAAGCCCTGGTAAATCGTCCTAGGCCAAAGCCAATCAAGCTTGAAAAGAGTGTGGAATCGTTCTTAGTGGAGAAGAAGAAAAAGGAGGATTACAAGTAGACTTACTTTTTCCTTTTTTGGCCATGGTAAATTGCGCAAATGACAATAAACTTCTTTCGAAGCAATGTTTCAAAAGAAGTCTATTTTTATGCTGCAATCTCATCAATTCCGTATCCAAGAGGGAGTTCCCATGAACGCAACAGAATATAAAGGGCATTTTGGAGAAATCTTTGCTATTCTGTTGCTGATAATCAAAGGGTACAAAATACTAGATCGGAGATATAAAACTGTCTGCGGAGAAATTGATATAATAGCCAGGAAAAGGAATGTAATCGTATTTGTTGAGGTAAAGTCCAGAAAAGACATGGGGAAGTGTTATAATGCAATCACCCAGCGACAGCTGAACAGAATCCAACGTTCTTCCGAAATCTTCCTAAACCAGCACCATCAACTGGGAAAATATTTCAGACGCTACGACGTCATATTGGTTGCAAATTGGAGAATACCTCTCCACATCGAGAATGTATCCGTATAGCACTAATTGATATTAGACTTCTTTCGAAACCGTCGTCCTTCCGGTAATTTTTGCGTCGCTCCGGTGCTCGGATCCTCACGTACGCCAAGTACACTGCGGTCCTGCGCTCCGTGGGCTCCTAAAAATTCCTCGGAACTACTCGGTTTCGAAAGAAGTCTATTGTTATGGCGCGGTTTCGTTAAACAATCCTGGTTTTGGGGTAAAAGCAACCGCTGTTCCAAAATAGCCATTGGTGGTGGTTGCTTTCGGCGTAAGCACCAGAAAACCAAGTTTTTTTGCGTGGCCGGCTGCTGTGTTATGGCAGTTGTGCAGACAGATCTCCACTATCATTTTTATTTCTCCAGCCGCAATTTGCAAACCAGGATAAATAAAATTTGTGTCATATTCAACGTTGACGCTGCAGCGTCTATTAATTATCGATATGTGGTTCGAAGTAGTTCCAGCGACAGTTAGATGAATACCTCTTGACGGGGGAGGAGCCCCCCAATTGTTTGCCATTATCCATTTTATTTTTGCTCTGTTTGCCGCAGTTCCCACCACACAACACAATGACATCTGTCCGAAAAACCCGAGTATGTAACTAGCAGAGTTATTTTGAGCTCCGTATTGCCCTGTGCCACCTCCCCAAAATGGTAGAAATGCCGCACATGAGATATCTGTGAAGTCTCTTCTGGTTATTCTGCGCCCATTGTTTTGAAACATATTGACTGCACAGTGGGCGCAAAACTCCATCCACTCCTGTTTGCGAACCAGTTTAGGAAGGTCGTGCATATAATATAGCATCGTAATTAAAATCGGAATGGAAAGAGCGAATTCGAGGAGGATCGCTCCTTTGCTGTTGAGAATTTTGATGCCAAATAGGGATTTTAAAAGACAGAGAAATGGGCTAATGCCATTTTGGCAACTCCCCCCCCCCCCTTTTTTTTACGTCTTTTTGTCAATATTGTGACGATTGTGGACGAAATCTTTTCAATCATTTTCGTCGCCTGGCTGTACATTGCAAAATCTCCTGTTAAATCCACTTTTATATAAATTTACTTTAGGTTATCATGATCTGAAAACTGCTGGCAACAGTTTAAAATATCGAAGGATTGATATGAGTGGCTTGGCAGAGATAGTCAAAATGCGTTTTACAACATGGCGCATATATTGATAAAAAGACGTTGGGGAAGGGCGGCCCTCTCAGATAGAGCCATTTTCCGGCGTTCAGATTGCCAAAACAGAAACGATCTCGACCAAACAGGGAAAATTCTCAGGATTTTGCATCCTGTCAGTGGAGTTGCGGCCCTGGAAGCTGCACTGACCTTACCAGCGCTATGTTCCCTAATTTTTTTCACCCTTGAACTTGTCAGAATCAACATAACCCAGGCAGCAATCAATGCTATATGTGTGGAAATGACCTTCGATTTCATCGCAACCCGCTCCTGGAATAACTTCGAGGCAATTAT
>JAIROP010000011.1 GCA_031257475.1 Holosporaceae bacterium | reverse complement strand
TAAAACCCTTGAATATTCAACAAAATCGTCAATTTTGAACGATGTTTCCGATAGAGACATAACTCATTGTAAAATCAGTGGATTTTCCGCATTTTGCTATACTTATAGGGCAGTCCCGCAAACACACTGTCATTGATAAATCTAATCAATTGGCATACCATAAAAACGCTTCTGATAATCATTACTTATATGACAATTCGGGAGACTAAAAATACATGTCTGTCAGATTAAATCTCGTCCAGTACAATCTATCACACCCAGCTTTCCTATTTCACCTTTATTTCGGCATTCCACATTGGATCATCAGTGTATCTAACAAAAGATTCCCGAGCATACGTACAGTAAGCGTCAGCGATCGGGGCTAATCCTTCCGCTGGCAACGGTAGAATATCGTGTAGTTCAGCAAGCTCTTCTGCGCTCAATTTTTGGAAGCTCGGATCTTCAGAATGATCACACATTGCATACAACCAGGGCTTTCCTATTGTTAGAATATATGCTTTTTCCAGTAGTTGTTTCTGCTGTTCTGGCAATGGAGAAACTTCAATTGCCCACATCTCCTGCTCGGTGATATATAATTCATTGTATGGCAAAGTGACGACTATGTTTCCACTCTGTTTTTCTATTAAAGGTACTTGCTTTATAACTGTACCTTTGATTTCCGATAAGAGAGCTTCTTTATTTTTGTCTCTGAAAAATTCCTTTATAGTGGCAAAAGAAGTGGCAAACGTTTCAAGCATATCTATTCTATTCGCTCTTATCATAACACGTTTGTAGCGACCTGTGCTCCAAAGCCCGCGAAATTCTTCAAAATCCCGTACCAACGCATACGGTGTAGTAGCGAACTCCGGAGGGCACAATTCTGTGTGCCAGCGCGGAATACGAACGACTCTTTCCGGATGTAATCTCTCGTCCGCAAAAGGTCTAAGAGTTTCATGTAACGCTTCATAAAAACTTTGTCTTGCACTCTCACATATTCCCGTATGAGCATCGACCAACGTGTAATACCAATTTCGATCCACCTTTGCGCCAAAATGAAATCGATCAAAATCTATATAAGTAACTACCCCTGACGACGGATCAATCATAATATTATCTAAATTTTGAGCGTCGTCCGGATGGCCGAGCAAAAGCAAAGTATTAGCAGCTTCTGCAAAGTTTCGGTAAATTGCCTTTTGTTGATCTTCTGAATACTTCGACAGATCCCGAACAAAGCAATTCCCAGGCATGCCACACGCCTCGTCCATAAACAATAACGTCTGAATCACTGCAGAATCCATACTTTTAGAGATTCCTTCGCCCGCATTCTGTTCCAAACCATATATCTCTCCAGCACTCAATATCCCACCATCAAGAGTCTCTATCTGCAGCATATATCTCGGATAGGCAAATTTTACACAGCCCGGAACACTACCATTCAGTTCTGATAGTTTGGAATGCAGTGTCTGGGCAGATTCAAACTCATTAAAGTTTCCAGATTTGATGATGAAATTCCTTAAATGCTCTCCGTTTCTTGCTTTTACATGCCACAGTCCACGGTTCTGACATCCTTTGCGAAGTCCTTCTCCCATAGGAGTCATCGGCTCTATAGATTGAAGACGATACCCTTCTTTCAATAAGCATGCGTCGGCAAATCTGTTTAGTTGCTCAATTATCGCTTCATTCTGAGCTGCAGCTGCCGGTTGTCTCTGTAGCATTCCTTCTAAATCTGCACTAAAAACAATTGCCCCAACAATTGATAGCGGCAATATTTTTTGTGAAATTTTCATAGCAATTTTCCCTCCTCAAAAATGTACACCACATAAGTTATACTCCAAAAAGCTTTATAAAATATTGAAAATTTAGGGCCCACAAGATATTCTGTGTAAAATGTGAATAATTGGTGCACGAAAACAGAACATCTAAACCGTTCAGCAATTTTCCTTTAATATACATCTGGATACTCTGCTACATAGCTTGTCTGCTGGTCGCATTTCCCTTCCCGGAATTTTCTCTCCGACGTCTTCGACTTTAGGCTATCTGTTCTCTCCCTACTCCTAATACTAGACACTGTTTACAACCAACTTTTTGGGTTTTTTGTTGTCAAATCCGTTGTTCAAACATCATCTCCAACACTGCCCCTGTGGTCCTGCGCTCCGTTCCTCCTCAAAAAAAACCTGGTTTATAAACAGTGCCTACTTCGGTTTCCGCGAGCTCGCACCTAACATCCGCATTCTCTGGTTTGCCAACTTTCCCCAGAAACCCTCAAGCTCCTGTAGTTTTTCTATAAGCTCCTCTGTACCTTTCATACCCTCCTTCTCCAAAATACCTATATGTTTATCAAGAGCATTATCTATTTTCTTGTAGAGGGATGCCCCCTTGTTGGATAGCTTTATTATATAGGATCTTTTGTCGTGTTTTGACGTCACTTGGTCAATATATCCGTATTGCACCATTTTTTTAAGGTTATAGGAAACGTTCGACCCTAGATAGCACCCCCTGGTGGTCAGTTCTCCGATGGAAATTTGTTCCCCACCTAAATTATACAGCACCAGGGTTTGCACGCTATTTATATCTTCCACCTTTAGATTGTCCAGCTCGCATTTTATTACATCCAGAAACAATCTATGCAACCGCTCAATTAACGACACGGTCTCTAAATAATGTTCTTTCATATTTTCCCCCTCTTAATGACCAGTGTACCCCATATGAGTAAAAATTTAATTAACCCTAATAAAAATCTTATACCACCCATGATTGAACAATACAATATTAAACTTAAATAAATTTACTTCCCCAAATCGCGGTAAAAACGACGGCAGCGGTTTCAGTTCTCAAAATATTTTTTCCGAAGGTAAATTTGTGCACATTGGGGTGTACATTAAATAAGTTGTGTTCATCATCAGAAAACCCTCCCTCAGGACCTACCAGAAATACACACTTTTCTTCCAAAATATTTGCCAGAGTTTGGACAGATAACCTTTCATCCCCAACAAGAATTTTATAATCAGAGGCATATTTCCGGAGAAAATCTTTCATTTGAATGACTTCTCGCAGAACGGGAACAGAAAAACGTCTACATTGCTCGCAGGCATGAATTATTTTCTGGCGGGACTTCACCCAATTAATGCGTTGGGGCTGTGTTCGTTGGGAGATGATCGGAATTATCTCTCCAATACCTAGCTCTGTGGCTTTTTCCAGGAAAAAATCAAATCTTTTAGGATTTATCAGAGCACAGGCCACGGATGCTCCCTTCTCTATTCTAGCTGGATGAATCTGAGATACACAGCGAACGGATCGTTTCACAGTATCTGTGATTTTACATTCCCACTCGCCGTATTCGGCATTAAACACCCTGACGATGCCACTGTTGGTTAGGCGCAGCGCCATCGTGGCATGACTCATCTGATCAGGAGAAAGAGAGACCTCAATTCCATCGGCCATAGGAACCTCTGAATAAAATCTTGCAACGTGTTTCATTTTGATATGTATGCGGAAAACCCATTTCTTTTCATCAGAGCCACCACACGACCGGCATCTTCTCTGGTCTTTAATGGCCCCACCTGAACTCTGTACCTTATTCCTTTCTTTTCCCCAAGATCCACTTTCACTATTTTTTTCCCCAGACCTCGGAGAAATTGATTCCTCGACAGCACGCGATTATACTCCACCTCAGCGGCAGACTTGGTAAGAACTGAGGCGATCTGCACCAAAAAACCACTGCCTCTGGTAAATGTATAATTATCCACTTTTGTTTTTTTATCATTGTTTCGAGATTGTGGAATTGACTTTTTGATTGGAGCGACGGCCGGAGTTGGGTCGTTTGTCTTTGGGCTATGCAAAACGTTCAGGAGTGGACGACTCACCCCTCCAGTGCTTCCTGATTCTGACGTTGAAATATCTTTCTTCACGTATTCTATCTGATACTCCTTTTCCGGAGCCAGAGCCTCAAAGGCTTTTATGATATTCTTCTTTTCCTCGTCCGACAGGGATTCTCCCTTCTCTATTTCCGGAATGGAAAGAACATCTTCTTCCATTTTTTTAACGACTTTTTCTTTGACCACACGTGACTCTCCGGAAATGTTGTCATAGACCATTTTATCCTGATGCTTCACAGATCCATTGGCTGCAGGTTTTATTTTGAATGCTCCTCCATCGGCACTTATAACTGGCAGATCCTCCAGATTTATGGGCTTTGAACTAGAATACATGAAGTAGGCTGCAATGCTAAACGCCAAAACAGAAGCCCCTCCTCCCACTAGAAAAAATTTGCGATCTCCTTGGAAAAAATGCGGACACGAGCCTCTGCCGGTTTCAGCTGAATCCACGGCAGTGTAGTCGTCTTCCTCGTCTTCATCCATGAATGGACACATTATCTCAGTTCCTCAACCAGCGTAGCCCCAATTATGTCGAAAGCTCGTTCTATTACATTTTGCATGGCCTTTAGCAAAATCAACCGGGCTTTGGTTTTCTCAGGATTGTTCGGAATAACGAAACGCAATAGGCAGTTATCCTTGCCCTGATTCCAAAATGAATGAAAAACAGCAGCCAGATCAAGTAAAAAAAAGACGATTCTGTGAGGCTCCCTCTTGTTGGCAGCGACCATTATCTGCCTTGGCCAGTCGGCTAATATTTTGGCCAGAGAAAGGTCACAGTCATCTAATAATTCTAGATTGGCGTCAGCAATTGTGGGAATTCCCATCCCTGGAAATGCACGGTGAAACAGTTTCATGACAGAATGACTTCTGGCGTAAGCGTACTGCACATAAAAAACCGGATTATTTTTACTTTGTTCTACCACTTTTTTAAAGTCGAAATCCAACGAGACGTCGTCTCGACGGGTTAGCATGATGAAGCGTATAACGTTTTTATCAACCTTATCGAGAATATCCCGTGCCGACACAAAGGTTCCGGCTCTCTTGGACATTTTTACTTCATTGCCATCTTCCAGCAGCTTTACCAATTGCACAAGTTTTACGTCCAGAGACTTCTGCCCATCCGACAGGGCCAGCACAGCAGCCTGCATACGTTTTACATAACCTCCGTGGTCGGCACCCAAAAAATTCACCATTTCATCAAAATTTCTCTCGATTTTGTTCTGATGATACGCAATATCAGATGCAAAATAGGTCCAGGACCCATCCGATTTTTGCAGAGGGCGATCCGTGTCATCACCGAAGGATGTTGACCGAAACAGCAGCTGCTCCCGCGCTTCCCAATCCTCGAAGTCGCTTCCTTTTGGCTTCGGAAGGGTCCCGTAGTAGATTAACCCTTTCTCCCGTAGCAGATCCACAGCATGATCTACTGCTTCACGCCCTATCAATTCTTTTTCCGACGAAAACACGTCATGGTGAACTCCAAGTGTATCCAAATCTTTTCGAATATCTTCCATGATATGTGAAATAGCGAAGTTTTTGAAAAAATCCATCCACTCATTACAAATTACAAACCTATTTCCATGTTCAGAAATAAGCAACTTGGCCATGTCGACGAGATACTCTCCAGGGTATCCACCGACTGGGAAACTTACTTCTCCTGCCAGATCTAGTTGCTCCAGGTATCGAAAGTATAATGATTTCGCCAGAATCTCCACCTGCTTGCCAGCATCGTTTATATAGAATTCTCTTGTAACGTTGTAGCCAACAAAACTCAGCAACCGCGCCAGCACGTCTCCGGAAACAGCTCCTCTGACATGCCCAGCGTGAATTGGACCGGTTGGATTTGCTGACACATATTCTATATTGACAGACTTTCCCTTTCCCAAATTGAACTGGCCAAAGTCTTTTCGGAGCATATCCGAAATATGGTCAACTAAAACGTTGCGAGGGATAAACCAATTGATAAAGCCAGGCTTCCTGACTTCAATCCGGCCAAAATAATTATTTTCTTTGAGCTTTTCACAGATTTTCTCCGCCAGCTCCATCAGACCACATTTGAGCTGAGGGGCTAGCACCATGGCAATGTTAGTCGAGAAATCCCCGAACGATGCGTCCTTTGGAGGTTCGACCAATGCCAAATGCTTAAACTTCTGCTCCACGCAATCTTTGATGAACTTTTCATATCGCAGAAATAAGGCCCGTGTCATTTCCCTTAAATACCCCATAAAATGCAGAACAAATGATATCACCTATCCACATCTTCCACAACTGGCCCATATTTCTGGGATTGCGCTACTTAGATAGCAAGGTAGGTTTATTTAACCAAATTAAAAACCGCTTTCTGGGACAAATGAACATTTTTACGATCTCTGCTTGTGCGTAAAAACCTTCTATACATTCCATTATTTTTTGGCATGGGCAAGGCTAGGTCCCTTCTTGGATTCTCTCGATCATCAGCGGTTTTCAAAAAGTAGAGTGAACACGCAATAAAATGCGCTAGAGTCACTCTTGGGCTGGTTGGAGATGGAATCGTTAGGAAAATTAGAGTTCCCCCCAGCAATTATCCTCTAACAACGGAGAAAGTAGCGACTTCTCTCGCTACTCCGTAATCCGTGTTGATTGTAGACGTTAAGGTTCGTTTATGGCAACAACATCAGGTGCCGCAGGAAGTTCAGGTTGCACAGCATTCCTCGCAGCCGCCAGTGCGAGGAATAGAGTTTGCAATCTTGTATTCTGACTAGCAGCAAATCGATCAAACCTTGAAAGGAATAAGGAAGCCATTGCAAATATGGAGACAAGGATGTTTTGTCTCTCTGTTCCTCCCACAAAGTTAGAAGGGGCCAACGGTATAACGGCACAGCCAATCAGAGCAGCATTGGCAAGTACCCAGCAGCCTTTGTGTGCCAAATTCCAGAACCCCCTTACAAACCAGTTTGGAGAAGTTCCTGTAATTAAATAATGGACTAATTCTTGATAGTCTTCCCTACTCAAATTTGGTATTTGGGCTGCTATGAATCTGTTGACGTTATCAACAACTTCCTGATTTCCCACTCCTGGCAACGCTGCGAATTGTGGTATTATATTCCGAACATCGTTTAGCGCTTGCTGCTCTGGGTCTGCGTTTTCCTGATGAACCGCAGCAATACCATCTAGAGGAAGTTGTGCAACAGGTTGCATCTGCGGTCGGTTCACTGCGGCCTCTTGTAGCTGACCTTGCTGCATGGCTCTGGCTTCAGAAAGGATGCCAATCAATAGACATATTGATATTTTCTTCATTTTTCTCTCTCCTGGTTGGTCGGAAATTGAATCTTTGGGCGGTCCGAGACTTCTTTTGTAACCTCAGTCCTTTCTGGTAATTTTTGAGTTGCTTCGGTACACAGATCCCCGTGTACATACACCTGTACACTGCAGTCCTGTGCTCCACATGCTCCCAGAAATTACTTGGTTTCTCGAGAAGGAAGTAACCCGATCGTAACAGATTCTCCGACAAATTAAGAAACAACTTATTTTTACAATAAGAAGGTTAATTTTTTCTTAATTTACTATTTTTTTTAAAAAAAAATTAATATACTTGCCCCAAAGATCGGGCCGACGCTTTCTAGTGAGTTCTTTAGATTGATTCAGCTGAAATTTTGCAATTTTTTGATGATTGCCATGCCGTAGAACCTCTGGAACGGCAAATTCTTTGAAGACAGCGGGTCTTGTGTATTGATCATATTCCAAAAGATGATGCTGAAAAGAATCGTTCCAAAGAGAACAATCATTTCCGATGACGGTTGGCAGAAGGCGTACACACCCTTCTATGATGGCCATTGCGGCCACCTCTCCACCAAGTAACACGAAATCTCCGATCGATATTTCCTCCATTTCGTAGCAGTCGATGATGCGCTGGTCGACCCCCTCGTACCTGCCGCAAAGCAACGTTATACCGGTAGAGTTACTCAGATCCTGAAGATCTACCTGGGTCATCTGCCTACCTCGTGGCGAAAAGTAGATCTTTTTCCATTTTTTTTCGTTCTCCGTGAGGGATTCAATGGCTTGGGCGAAAGAAATAGGGGATAGAATCATGCCTGCCCCCCCCCCATACGGTTCGGAATCTATCCGATCAGACTTTACTGGAAATTTCTTTAAATCCACGATGTTCAGCCGCCACTTACCCTGGTCCAGAGCTTTTTTCGCCATCGACACTCCCAGCGTACCCGGAAATGCATCCGGGAAAATCGTGAAAACATTGGCCTGCCACATTGTTCTTAAATCCGTTGAATGCCTCTAAAGTTATAAAAATTAATCCAGAGGAGGTATCTGGAAAGTTTTTCTGGGTAAAAGGCACTAAAAAGCGTTGTGTTCCGTTGGATAGCTCAAGAAGATCTCCAGCTCCATGATTCTCCACATTGACCACCGTGCACCTTGCGACGGAGCCGATCACACGCACTTCGTGGCCTATCAGATCGTGGACATAAATCTCATTTTTCTTGGTTCCTGGAAGATCCTCCTTTTTTATGCGAAATACTTCCCCCTTTAGTTTTTCTGCGCTGGATCGATCTGTGATTCCATCCAGAAACACTGCCAGGCGCGGTCCTCCGAGAAAACGCAGAATACGGAATGCATGTCCGTTTCCATCCCGATCATATATTCTCCTGTAGTGACTTAAATTATGGGAAAACGAAAACACCCGCAAAGCTCCGCATATACCGAACGCTCCGGTTACACGCAGAATCTCAATCATGTGCTGGAGGATTCTTTCTGTTGACGCACCTTTTGTCTTTCCAAGGCCTTCTTTCCCAGAGCCGATTTAATCGGAGTATCCCGAACGACTGGCCTCTCACACAGCCCAATACGACTTAGCAACAACGTAACTGTCTCAGACAATTTAGCTCCCACAGACAGCCAATACTTGATTCGATCTTCCTTGGCAACAACGCGGTTCGGACACTCACTCGACAGCAATGGATCATAGGAGCCTACCTTTTCCAGAAAAGCTCCATCCCTAGGACTCCGGGAATCAGCCACTACCATCCGATAGAAAGGCCGCCTTCTAGCTCCCCCACGAGCCAAACGAATTTTTAATGCCACACAAATCTCCATCTATCTACGAAACGTTCATTGTTAGCAGGAAAATGAAAAAAAGTCCAGAAAAATTCTTATCCGCCAATCTAACCGTCTTTATCTGCTATTTATGTCAGGGGATATGTAACCACGTACGATGTGAGATTCACAGAGATAGTTTCAGCTTTTTGATATAAGAATCTACTTTAAAATTTTGAGGAGCTATGATTCGTTCTGAGTCCTGGAAATGAGCATGATGTAACGCGGGCGGAAGAGCTTACCAAAGACCTTAAAAACACAAAAATTCTGGGAGATAAGGGCTACGATTCTCAGCAATTTGTGGACTTTTTT
>JAIROP010000033.1 GCA_031257475.1 Holosporaceae bacterium | reverse complement strand
GCGGCAACAGATGGAACCTCCACAAATCCTTACTCAATCTCTGCACGTCGCGAGCTCTATATTTTCCCCTCTCAAATAACCTCAAATTCCATAACTTTTAGCATGACAAATATCCGACTCATCGCTGCGGAAATCACGAATAGGGCATACATGAAAATCACAGCTGATACAACCACCACGCCATATACGGCAGTAATTACAGTGGATCATGAAGAATCTTTTGAAATTAAAGTAAAAGCTACATTGTTACAAATAGAGCAAATTAATAAGCCTTCATTTTCAGGCCCAACAGTAAACTGGCGGTTTATACAATATGGTAATGGAATTTGGATGGCAACTCAGAGATATGGATTTGTAATTACAAGTTCGAATAATGGAACAGGCTGGATCAATCGTAGCAATACACTTGACAGCGTTGTATATGCAGATAGTTGGTGGATGGCAAGCTACGGTAGCGGCAAATGGATGGCCATACATTCCGATGGAACGACGGCCTATTCCACAAATGATGGATCAAACTGGACAAAAGCTGCCAATGCTGACATTAGCAATTATACAATCGCATACGGTAATAATAAGTGGATGATAGTAAATGGTGGCGGCACCGTTGCCCTGAGCACAGATAGCTTTGGGACCAGCTGGACGACAAATTCATCTCTAAATGCTGTTGCTACCAGCGGTTGGACCGGTGCCTCCTACGGCAACGGAAAGTGGATAGCCGTAAATGGCTCGGGAACAATCGCAATAAGCACTGACGACGGCGAATCTTGGCCGGAGACGAACAGCGTTTTGAACAATCTACAAAACAGCGGTTGGTTTATGGCAAATTATGGCAATGGGAAATGGTTATCTTTAAATAATTCTGGACACATCGCCATAAGTTTGGACGATGGAGTTAATTGGTCCTTGGCGGAGCAATCTTTGGGGTTTATTGCTTCAAGCGGTTGGAATGCAGTTAGTTATGGTGGTGGAATCTGGATGGCTGCATCCGATGGAATTTACATCGCAAGGTGGAATGATGCGGAGCTCACTACAGTGCACAGTATTGTGCATACTGCTGCGGATGGCATATCTTCCATTACTACGGATATTTCCACAGATAATCCATACACGAGTATAATCGTTGATCCTACTACCCATGATTATGTAGAGCATACTGATCTCAACGAAAAAAAGTATTACACGATAACATTTCAGCTGAACAGTGTAGAAATTTTAGACGAGTTCCCTAAATGTAAGTATATAAAATCACGACTGCCACAGCATTCACGTGTCGTAGATTTTTCGCGGATGTCGAAGACGACTGGCAAGTTCGTTTACAATATCTCTGGTCTGGATACGGATTCACTGGAGAACGGGCTAATTCTCCTATCCAACAATGCCACAGGTGATATTTCAAATGTCGGAATGCGTTGGAATGAAACCGTTGGTTTGTGGGAGTACTGGGCAAACGCCCAGGAAACATCCGGAGCCGTCACACTTTCCTTCTCCCACAATAATATATTCAGCGTTCACGGATTACCCGGAGATTTCTTTTGGATAGCGGAGATTCTTAAATCTCAGTCACCGCAGCAATACATGTATTGGTGGAGCTCAGGAGCAATTGCGAATCCTGTTCAATATCTTGGAGGAGGACTTTATCGTACCTTCTATCCATTTAATGAAAGATTTGTTAGGAGCTCTCCATTTGCAGGGTGGCCTGTGAACCATTCTGAATACCCGTTCAGGCTGTATAATTGTAGCGAGAATGCGATATTTGGTCTGATGGCTGGGGTGACGCTGCCGATCAATGCGGTGCTGTTTGCGGGAGTGGGCCGCGGGGGCCAAAATCCAGCGGGGTGGTATGGAGTGGAGACGGTCGGAGATACAGTGGTTCCAGATTGTAACAACAATGCAGCGCTGCAGCGTATCACGACGTCGTCGGCTGCGAAATTGAAGGCGGACTACCTTTCTGAATCCCAGACGGGGGCGGAATCTAATATCCGAATCTATGTCATAAAATACCGAAAGCAAACACAATATAAAGACAGGATGACAGACTCAACCGACAGCAGTTTTGACTACAGCTACATCGACACCTGCGCTTCCGCTCCCGACTATGTCTATGACGTGGACACAGATTCCTACAAACAGGGCACAGGCAGCGTCGACACAACAACTGCCACAGCGGAAGAAAACCTCGCCAAAGCCCTCTCCTCCATCGCCGCGGACATCAAAACCTTCGCCGGACACTCCGCCGCTGCTGTACCGTCGCAGCCAGTAGAACAATAGTCGAGAATACACATAGAATCCTATTTCGTGAAAAAGGAGAGAAAGCGTAAACCTTCTGGGAAATTACGTTCTATTAATTCTTTATAGTACTTTGCCTTTTTTATTGCGGGAGCCTCGGTTTTAGGATCTAATTTGGTCAGGCATTCGGTGAATATCTCCTCGGCTAAACGAAAATTTTGCTGCAATAATTGCTCCATTCCAAGAGAAAACATGGCAAGACCATACTTTCTTTGTTTACCATAGGCGATACTAAGCAGTCTGTACACGTTGCTATCCACATCATCAACGTAGGTAGCTGCCTCCAGTATGGATATGGCCTGATCCAATTGTTGTTGAGCGGTAATTAGCACGTGGGCCAGATTTACTTTGATCAACATATTCACGTCTTTGTGATAAATTTCTTGATAAACGCGAATTGCCTCGGGTAACTCTCCATATTCGTAGAGGGTTTGTGCCAATGATTCTTTGTAATATATATCCCCAGGATTATCTCGAACCAGTGTGCGAAGTATTTCTATGGCTTCTCTCACTTTCCCAGTTCTACGTAGATATATGGTCTGCGCATACTCGTCCTGCGGAGCGATAGTTCTCAGATTGTGTTGGCCCAGGTAGGCCAGCAGCTTAATTTGGGCACGTCTGAACCTACAGAGTAGCTCTCGGGGCGGCGTATATTGTTTATTTGTGACTTTTTTTTGAAGAGCCGCCATCCTATCACCTGTTGGTGGATGGTCTGAAAGATACGCGGGCAGATTTGCGTTACCGTTCAGGATATCCATACGCTCGAAAGCCAGGAGAACGTCTATGAATACATCGACGGCAAATCCGAGCTTTTCCAGGTATGTCGCAGCCAGAAGATCTGCCGCCATTTCCTCGGATCTGTTGAAGCGCAGAAAGAGTCTTAGATCTGTCTCGGCATATCCAAGTATCATGGCAATTGCCTCCTGGCGTCCGGTAACAGCAGCCACAAGCATGCCTGTAAGTATTGCAAATATGGAATTTCTAGAACTTGTTTTCAGAGCAGTTATCAGTCTATCAATGTGTCTTGCGGCAATATGGGCTGTTTCGTGGCATAGTATACCGAGAATTTGCAGTGGATTTGGGAATCGAAACAGTAATCCACTTGTTATGAATACATACCCATTTCCGATGGTAAACGCGTTAATACTGCTGGATTTTATGACATATACCTTGGCAGATTTGGGATTAAGTCCAGCAACCTTGAAGACGGATTGCAGCATTTCTTTGAGCAAATCCTCAACTTCTGCATCTCGGATGAGGGTTAGAGACCAGGCGGGCTGTTGTACCGCAGTAACGAAAACGGATATCAGCAGAGCACGAAGCCACTTCATTGGGTACCGTACCGAATTTCATTGATTTTCTTTACAATATCCTCTGCAATGGATGTTATGTCAACATTCTTGAAACAAAAATCAAAATGACGAGCCATATCAATCTCCTCTCTGGCCAGGCCAATTCTCTGGGATATTGCTTCCGAAGAATCTTCTCCGCGGGATTTTATACGCGCCTCCAGGTCTTCAATTGAAGGTGGTAGGATAAATATCCCGTATACATTTCCTATGGTGACCTCCTTTATTTTCAAAAATCCTTCCCAGTTAACAACTAAAATAGCGTCCTGGGCTGTGTTTATTTTTTCCATGAGTGCAGAGAACGTCACTCCGTAGTAATTACCATAAATCTGAGAAAATTCTATTAATTTTTTTTCTTTTATCTCTCTCAAAAATTTTTCCTTGGACAAAAAAAAGTAGTCAACGCCTTCCTTTTCGGAATCTCTCTTTTGTCTAGTTGTGCAGGTCACAACCCTACTTAGAGTTCTATCCCTCCGGAGAATGTCGTTCACCACGGAAGTCTTGCCAACGGCGGAGGGACCGGAAATTACAAATATATGCGGTTTTTTCAAAGCCAATCTCCCTGTAAATTTTTATGGGTTTTTCCCTCTAAGAATCAAAAATACACCGAGCAGCAGCATTAGCAGACTGATGTACTGGTTTAAATTTAACCCAGACAGATCCAATAATCTACCACTGAATTCTGAATCAGGTTCTCGGAAAAACTCTCCGCAAAATCTTGCTGCACCATAGCCAGCGCAAAAAATTCCGGACGAAAGTCCTCTAAGCAAGTAACATTTTCTGTGGAACGCTGTCAGCATCACTCCAAACAACAGCCCCCCTTCCAGTAGAGCTTCGTAGATTTGGCTTGGATGCCTGGGAATTCCGTCTTTGAAAATCACTTTCCATGGAACGTCAGAGACTTTACCAAGCAATTCTGTGTTGATGAAGTTTGCGATTCTTCCCAAAAACAGTCCAATGGGAACGCCTAGCGCCCATAAATCCAAGAATCTTAGGAAATCAATTTTATTTTTTCGGCAGAACCTGTGGGTGACAAAAATAATCCCAAGAAAACCACCGTAGAAGGACATCCCACCTCGCCAGATTTTTAGTATTTCCATGGGATACCTGGAATAGTAGTTCCAATCGTATAAAAGGACATGTCCCAGTCGGCCTCCAATTATTAGGCCAACTACTGCCACGCTCACAAACTCATCGATTAGGCGTGAAGAGATACTTTCGGGCAATTGTCCAGAAAAGACAATTGCGAGTCGCCGAGCAATTATTATCCCCAAAATATAGGCCAGAGAATACCAGTGTATCGGGAAACCGAAGACACAAAAAGCCACATTGGAAAACTCACAGATCACAATCATCCTCCTCATCTACGTTTTAAAACAAACGGATTTTTTAATAAAGGATTTTGTGCTAGTCTTGGTTACGTTGTGCAGGAGAGATAGATTGAATGTCAACCCCATTGACATAACGGAAATTTTAGCCACTAAAAAGAATCTCTATTTTAACAGGGTAGACGATAATGAGATTTCTATTTTGCTAAAAAGCGAAAAACCCGAGTATGTTCTATCTGTTATTTTCAGGTCAGATTATGAGATTATCCATTTTTCCTGCGACGTCAATCTCCGTGTTCCAAAGAAAAAACGACTGGTAGTGACGGATGCCATAGTTAAAGCTAACGAAAGGATTTGGGTGGGGCATTTTGATCTAATATCTGCTGATAATTGCATAGTTTACAGTTTCACCATCCCTTTTGTTTCTTCGTTTTCAGTGGACGAGGACACGATTGAGTCCATAATTCAGTTAGTTAAGGATGAATGCAATCGTTTTTACTGTTACTTCTCCATGATTATTGAAAACAGAGGACTTTCAGAAGCTTCTCTAAATTCTTTGTTTTTGGAAATAAGCGGGGAGGCTTGAAATGCTCACTGGTTACGTGGCGGCTGTCGTATCCCCGTTTGTGGACGGGAAAATAGACCTGGTAGCCTTTGAGAAATACGTAGATCACATAATCAGTAGCGGGATTTCCGGGATAGCCGTCTGCGGATCCACTGGAGAATCTCTGTCTCTAAGCATGTATGAAAAGATAGAATTGATTCGTAGGGCGGCGGAGGTCAATGCTGGCAGAGTGCAGCTGATCGGTGGGGTGGTTAATTCCACGACCGACGATTGTTTGTTGTTGATTAGACAGACCGAAAAATACGTTGATTATTTCCTCTGCGTATGTCCATTTTACGTTAAGCCATCACAGCAACAGATATACAATCACTTCAAGATTTTGAGCGAAGCCACGTCTCGAAAGATAATTCTATACAACAATCCATGTCGTGTCGGAGTTAACATGGAGTTCGACCTATTCCGAAGGCTATGCGACATTGAAAATGTGGTTGCCCTAAAAGAGTGTGCTCTAGATCTATCACGATTTACGCTGTGGCGCTCCGGCATGAGGGAGGATTTTTCGTTTATGGCAGGCAACGATGATGTGGCCTGCGGAGCCCTAGCCATGGGGGCCCAGGGAGTGATTTCCGTCAGTGCAAACGTGGCTCCTAATCTGTGTGTGAGGCTGTACAATGCATTTCTGCAGCGTAATTTTAGTGAGTTTGAACTCATAAGGGATAGTCTGGCCCAGCTACATGAGTTGATGTTCACCGAGCCAAATCCTGCTCCTGCCAAGTATGCACTCAGCAGACAGGGGTTGGTAAGGAATGAGCTGCGAGCTCCTCTGTCTCCAATTGGTGATCCCCTTCAAAAACGGATCGACGGTCTGATGGCAAAGCTGATGGTAATCTAAATGGCAGGATACAAAGAAGTCGGTTATAACCGGCGTGCCAACTATGACTATGAAATTTTGGAAAAAATGGAGGCAGGAATTGTTTTGTGCGGCAGCGAGGTTAAGTCACTTCGCATGAATAGGGTTAGTCTAACCGATGCCTACGCTGGACTATCTAAAGATTGCGAGGTTTTTATGTATCAAATGCATATTCCTGAGTACAGCTTGGCAAATCGTATGAACCATGATCCCAAGAGGATTCGCAAACTTCTTCTTCGAAAAAGACAGATTTTAAAGCTGATCGGTCAACTTAAGAAGGGCGGCTATACCCTTGTTCCTATCAGCATTTATTTCAATGAAAAGGGATTTGTAAAGATTTCCCTTGGTCTTGGAAAAGGAAAGAAAACCATCGATAAGCGTGAAACCATCAAGCAGCGGGAATGGGATCGTAGAAAAGCGCGACTTTTGAAAAATTACTAAAAGTTTAACTATTTTTTTGTGATTGTTTTGTTTTCATACACGCGAAAGTGTGAAAATGAAGAAGCTGTTTGTTCTGTTTTTTTGCCTATTTTCTTTTGAAGTGGAAGCTCCCTCCATCGCCACAATGGCTCTGGTGATGTCTGCACTGACATCTGGAAAAGAACTGATAAAAGATAAGAACTCTTTTCCTGGAAATCTTTTTAGTGGAGAAAAGAAATTTACAGCTAAAAAAATGATAATAGTTGTTAAAAAAAACATGAATAATAATGCGGCTGTAACGGTTGCGCTGGTGATTTGTTATGATCAAATTCTCGCGAAAGAAGTAAAAAAAATGTCAGCTAGGCAAGTGATCAAATCAATGGAGCAATTTAAAAAAGATTATCCAAAGGATATTAAAATCCTTAAATGGCAAGTGGCGGCAAAAGAAAAAATTTCCAAACCATTTCCTTTGGAGTATCCTGACAAACCGCCTCCGAAATCAGCAACTATTTTTGTGGATTACAATGGAAATGAACCGTATAGAGGGGAAGCTCCTCCCGGTGTGTCCACAGTTGTTGTAACTTTGATGAAAGACGACTTTTCGGTAAAGGGTGAAGAATAGATTTCTGATGTACGTGTTAAACCCGAGCACCGGCGCGAGTCAAAAATTATCGAAAGGACGAAGGTTGTGGAGAAAATCTATTGTGGCGGAGTATCAGCAAACAAGCCAAATTCTGGAGTGAAAATTACGACGGTGTTAAAAAAAGTCAGGCCTCCGTTGCTGTCGTTAGTAACTGGTGTTGGATTAAGAATCCAGAAACCAAAGGCTTTACGGTTGGAAATGGCGTTAATACTTGTTCCGTCAACCAGCCGGTAGGAAGCACCATTATGCTTAAGGAGAGAGCACTCAACGATAATCTTTCTTTGGTCAGAAGAGATGGTTAAACCTGGATATATTACACTGGGCGCGACGTTCTGGGAGGATGGGATGATACTGTTACTGTGGTTTGTAGCATTCATGCAGGTGACGGCAGCGGGAGATTGTGAGGTATGCGTATAAAATACCACACTCCAAATAACGCTGGCAGCTGTTCCAGTGCTGTTTCCTTTTACACAGTGAATAAACCCTGCTGGCCAGTGCGCTAGTGCATGAGGACCTCCTGCGCCCACGCTGAACATGGTGGTCCCCGGATAAATTGACAGATATGCTCCCGACATTGCGTATCTTATGTCATTTAATGTAATTCTCTTATTATCACCTCCTCTATTTTGCGAAATGTTTTGAAGAATATTTACAATCTCATGGGCTACAAACGTCATTCGTTCCTGCATACGAGCGTATTTAGGGAGATCGTGTGTGAAATACAAGAGCATAGCAAGAACTGGAACGGCAACGGCGAACTCAATGAGAATTGCTCCACCATGTCTTTTGGTCAATATTGAGGGGATTTTGTGGTAAAATTCCTTGATTATTTCCCCTATTTTAGCGCACACGGCAAAATCTCCTGCCTAAAATCACTTTTATATAAATTCCATTTAAGTTATCACGAGCCTGAAATACTTAGCAACAACTTAAAATTATGGGGCTTTTGGCCTGGGTGATTTTTCGTGAATTGTCAAACCAATATTAAGGACTATTTACAATCCGTGATTGGAGCTTAAATGCAATCCAGATGCCTATCAAAATCAGTATCAACCCGCTGGCTATGTACAGATCCGGAATTTTATCATAGAGAAAATAATCCAGCAATGTATTTGGAATCAGCATAAAATAGCCAGCAGAGGCTAGTCCGGAGCTGCTGGACAATTTAAAGGAGTGTATCATAGAATACTGGGCTGCAGCCCCTATCATTCCCCCCAGGATCAGCATAAAAAAGTGCGATTTCCCCACCGGCTGCATCGTTGCCAGGGAAGAGGACAATGCGATCAAAAATAAATGATGATAAAATATTATGGTTAGCTCGCTCTCAGTGGAAGCCAGTCTTTTAATAATTACCTGATTCAGCGCGGATATTATTGCACCCAGGGCCGCAAAAAGAATTCCCAACTGGAGTATTTCTCCGCCAGGCCGCAGAGCCACGCAAATACCAGCAAATCCCAACAAAACGGCTAGACAGTTCCAGGAAGAGAATTTTTCTTTAAGTATCCATATGCTAAGCGGAATGATGAAAATAGACGATGTTAGCCCAACCACAAAAACATCCGTCAGACTTGAGTAGTTGTAGGCACACATGATAGAGTAAGTTCCCAGAGAGGCCAGCATAGATCGGAACACATTCTCTTTTAATCTTCTTGTTTTCAGAGGGTTAAGCCCTGTAAAAATGGCCCAGAGCATAAATGGAAGAAATCTGAACACTGCTCGCAGAAAAGTAACCTGATGTACACCATAAAATGGCATAAAATACTTCATAATCGCATCAGAAAACGAGTAAAGACAAACTCCACAAATGAAAAAAAGATAGCCCTGTTTCTTTCTATCCATAATATTAACATTCCCCTAAAATTTATTCATTGTAAAGCATGGCGCGCCAGATTTTTTTGAAACACGATACGATGACCTGTAGCTTAACAGTCATTTCCCTGCTGATAGCGTTTAGAGACTGGTTACAAACTGTGTCTAAGTATCCTTTTATTAGACTTCTTTCGAAACGGAGATATTTCGAGGAATTTTTAGGAGCATACGAAGCGCAGGATCACAGTGTACATGTGGGACATGAGGATCTGAGCATCAGAGCGACGCAGAAATTACCGAAAGAGCGAATGTTTCAAAAGAAGTCTATTGTTAACGCGGTGGAAATCCTCGGTATGTAATGTCACGTTTGTGGGGTTTATACAGACTTTCATATCAACTGCTGAAAGCTAAATTTTCATCAAAAGACGCTTCATTGCATACCCAAAGCAAGTATCCAGTTACGGTGTGAGAGTTTTTTATCACCCCGCTGATCTCAGAAGACCGGCAGAAATACAAGATCTGTTCGACACAATATACCAGCGGTTTGGACGTTTGGATATCCTCGTGAATAATGCCGGGATTCAATGTGTTTGTCCTATTAAATTATTGTCGCGAGAAGACTGGAATGCTGTTATTGAAACAAATCTGACGGCTCCTTTTCTTTGTAGTCAACAGGCACTAAGAATTTTCGAAACCCAAGGAGCGGGCGGATGTATTATAAACATTGCATCAACACATGGTTTAGTTGGATCCGTTGACAAAGTAGCATACGTGGCCGCCAAACACGGAGTCGTAGGTTTAACGAGGGGAATTGCTCTTGAATATGCTCGAACAAAGATTATATGTAATGCTATCTGTCCCGGATTTACCGAGACTCCGCTTGTGCGACAGCAAATTGCCGGGAGAGCTCAACAAAATGGAATGACCGGAGAGGATGCACGGAGAGCCTTAGTTGAAGGAAAACATTCGTCCGGGAATTTCATACAGACGGAGCATATAGCACGATGTGTTATTTTTCTTTGCAGTTCAGCGGCTTCTGAAATGCGAGGATCCTGTTTGACGATAGACGGCGGATGGACTGTGCAATAAACAAAAATATTCTATTTGCAGACCCTTGGGATTTTTTCGTTCCGCGGATGCATTAGCAAATACAACCGGCAAAAATCGTGGGGTTGCGTTTCCTCTTGCAAAGCCGCGTGGGTTTGACGAATGACCATGTGAGATAATAATTTTTCGTGACTTGGATCATCTCCAACTTAAAAGTCAAAAATTGGCCAAAACCAATGAACGAACATGGTTAATATCCAGAATTGTCTCAGGCCCAGCCCTTGCATAGGAATAACAAGAAAATCTCCATGACCCCTCATGTGGAGAAGAATCGGAGAATTTTGGGGAGATTGGACAGTTAGAAGAATATATGAAAGGAGATCTTTTGTCAGTTTGTGTGAATTCCAAACCAGAGAAAATTTTTGGCACAGTGCATATCGACAGTTTTTGCCCATTTAGGGCACAACAATTTCCCCCAAATTTCGCTATTTTTGGTGGAGACTGCGGCAAAGGCGAAGGGCTCGGTTTGCCGTGGATATGCGGATGGGAATAGAAAAATGCATTTTTTGACATCTGACGCCATATCTCATTGTTCGCAAGTTCGTTATTTTTTGGGCGATAGATTCTCTACATCTTCCAGCGATAAGCCGGTGGCCTTAGCTATTTGCTGTATGCTTAAACCCATTGACAATAAATTAATCGCTGTTTCTTTTGCTTTACGCGTTTCTCCCTCAGCCAGCCCTTCAGCTTTCCCTTCAGCCTTAGCATCTTTAAGACGTGTATTTTCAGCGTCTTTTTGCATATCGTAGCGTTCGTATTCCAGCAATTCCTCAGGAGTAAATGCGTACTTAGCCAGCGCGCCGTAGGCTTCCCTTATTATCGGCGAATTTTTGCTGATCTCCTCCAGTTCGCTCGGCTCGGTGCATGGAGCGTTCTTGAAAAAATACATCCATTTTTCTATGTTGCTGTCCAACTCATGCAGTTCTTTATCGAGTTTCTTGAGCTCCAGAAACGAGAAGGAAAGCCCCTCTATATCGCACTCAAACGTCTCAATATCAAGATGTTTATGATGCGAAAGATATTTCTTTTTGTTCGGAAACAGAATGTAATTGACAATGGCCAAAAATATGACCGGCTTCATGTCTCTGTAGTCGTTGTCGCCATCTTTATTTTTTTTCACGCGCTGATTTAAATAAACCCTGCAGGCGTAGGCCTTCGCCCTACTCAGGAAATGAGAATCGCTGGCGCACTGCATCTCGATGATGAACTGCCTTCCGCTTACATCTTTGCACAGAACATCGACGATGCTCTGACGGGACACGGCAATCTCCGGATCCTGAGCCGTTTTGAGAAACTCGACATCCTCAATGCGGGGATGAACGCCCTCAAATATGTCGTTCAAAAATTGAATCAATATGTTCTTGTGCTTCTCCACGCCGAATAGACGCTTGAAAGCAAAATCGTTTTTGGGATCCAGAAAACTTCTCATGTATTATTTCTCTAACTTACTTAATGCCACACAGCCTTTCAGTGTAACACATTTCCCGAAATTAGGGTAATCTTTTTGATGCTTGGCCTTCACACATTTCCAGAGAACGAACAAACCATAACAATAAACAATACCAATGTTCGATAATAATTTTTCGTGCTTTGGAGCATCTCAAACTTGAGAGTCAAAAATTGGCAAAAACTAATAAACAAACACGAGTGCTAACGAATGAACAGGGATTGCACCATATAGATAGTATGTTATAATACATTAACTGTATGCTGGGTGTATGTAAAATGGCGTGTAAATTTCGTGGAAGTGACACGTTGAGGAAGAATGGTTTTACGAGGGGAAAGCAGAGTTATTTTTGCAAAAATTGCGGAAAGAATCAGGTGGAAGGAGATGACAGGGAGAAACATCATCCGGTTGCAAAACATATTGCGACGGTTCTATACTTAGAAGGTTGTGGATTTCGTTGCATTGCAAGAATGTTGCGCCAAATTTTCGGAATAAAAATACATGATCCGCTGATAATTCACTGGATTAGGAAATTAGGTTTGATGGTTGAGAATACACTCCACCGTGAGGAGAAAAAGGAAATGATTCCTCTACTGTAGATGGATGAGTTGCATGCATGCATTAAAAAAAGCGAATAAAATCCGAGTGTGCACTGCTGTTGATAGAAATCGGCTGAGTTTTGCTGGATTTGAGGTCGGAGATGGAAGTTCCGAAACCCTCTGAAAGTTTTGGGAAAAAATAACAAAAACGATAGAAATGGTTTGTATCGACGGGAACCGCTCCTATGTAGAGGTTTTTGCGGAGGACTCAAATCTGAGATATATCGTAACGAAATCTGAAACATGCCTGGTGGAATCCTACAACTTAGTTCTCCATTACTACCTCGCAAGATTTCATCGAAACCAAATGTTACTCAAAATCCGCGGAAATGCTCCGTTGTCGATAACTCTCTTGCCTAATAAACATGCCTTGCTATCTATATATAGCGCAATCCCATGAACATCTGGTCATTGACACGTTGCAAGCAGATAAATAAACTATAATCAGCTGTATTTTGTACATTTGGAAGAAGGCATCGAGAGAGAAGTCGATCACGGCTCACCGAAGGGTAAAAAGATCTCAGGTAAAAGTATCGTTGCTGGACAAAACTTTGGAGAGACTCGCAAAGAGCACCGAAGGAGCAAAGCTTTTTAAAAAGCTGAAAACTCTCAGGTAAAAGGACAGAGGAGCATCGGGACGTGGATCGAATTGTAGAAATTAGCCGTATAATCTGGGGATGGCCGCTGATCACAGCACTCTCCGGATGTGGTGTGTTTTTATCTTTAAAATTAAAATTTCCGCAAATTTTTCGACTAAAAACGGCTATAAAATACATAATGTCCGAAAAAGAAGAGGAAAATTTAATCGGAGACGTCTCTAATTTCGCATCCCTTTGCACTGCATTGTCTGCGACTGTAGGAACCGGAAATATCGTGGGAGTAGCGCTGGCAATCGCCGCTGGGGGGCCCGGAGTACTATTTTGGATCTGGGTATCCGCATTTTTCGGCATGGCGGTGAAATATGCGGAAGGTATGCTGGCTGTTAAGTATCGTCAGATTGGAAGCGACAAGAAAATCGCAGGCGGTCCAATGTACTATATAGAAAAAGGACTCAACAGTAAATTTCTTGCAAAGATGTTCGCACTTACAGGAATTATGGTCGCTCTAATTGGAATTGGAACTCTCACCCAGAGCAATTCTATCGCCGCAGCAATTGGGGAATCTTTTGGAATTTCGAAATTTGTGAATGCAATTTTATTGGGAATCGTCGTTGCAGTCGTAACTATAGGTGGAATTCATAAGATATCTTACGTTTCAGAAAAAATTATTCCACTTGCGTGTCTTTCATATGTTGGAGCGGCGATTGTTGCGCTCATTATTAACATAGAATTGCTTCCAAATGCTATCTATCTGATTTTTATGGGAGCCTTTTCTCCTCAATCAATTTTTGGCGGAGGAGTCGGCATAACAGCAATGACGGCGATGCAGTTGGGAATTAGTCGAGGAATATTCTCGCACGAATCCGGACTGGGAAGTGCTGCAATAGCCGCCGCCGCTGCAAAAACAAATTCTCCAGAAAAACAAGGTTTGATATCCATGACAGGAACGTTCTTTTCCATTATTGTTTGTACAATGACGGGATTGGTGCTAATTATTACAAGCAAAGAAACCGGCATTTTTACTTCAGAATGCATTATGGATGGCGCTTTGTTGACTTCATACGCTTTTGAAGCTGGAATTGAAATTCCCGGCATTGGAAAGCATATAGTAAATTTTGGGATATTGTTTTTTGCGTTTACAACCATCATAGGATGGAATTATTACGGAGAAAAATGCGTGCAATATTTGTGGGGGACAAAGGCGATAAATCAGTACAGGGTATTGTTTTTGTTTTTCGTCGTTATCGGACCTTTCTTTAAAATCGATATGATATTTGCCATCGCGGATATAGTCACTGGACTTATGGCTATCCCCAATTTATATAGTTTAATTGCGTTGAGAAAAGCAATTCAGAGACCGCCGGAGGCGTAAGCATTACATTGTCGACCGGTGGCATTCAATTAAATTGCCGAGCGGATTCTGAAAGAGCAGGAATTTCACCAACTGCGCTGTTATCCGGCGGCGTTGCTCAGTGAGCTTTCCTGGTACGGGTTCGACGATGTTATATACCCCCTCACGCTAAGAAGTTGGATTTTTTGAGTATGTGGAAGTTGTCATTGATCCTGGGAGCGCATTTTTTCTGCGATGGAGTTCCAAGTGTTCCAGAAAAATGCCATGATATCATGACGAAATTCTCTAGCAGTCTTGAAATATCTGTTGTTTCGGACGTATTCGTTCATCACTTTCCAGAGTCGTTCTATGGGATTTAGATTCGGACTGTATGGCGGAAGAAAATGCAAAATAATATCCCTTTCCTTCGCAGCTTTGAGCGTTTTTTCCCTGGTATGGTATCCGCTTTGATCCCAAATAATATGTATTTTCCCGGGATATTTTTCCTTCAAAAAATCAAAAAATTCGATAATCGAATCGCTGTTAATGGTTTGAAATCTCATGACTTTTACTTCCATGCTTTTCAAATTGATCGGTCCAATTATGTTTAATCTCGTTCTCGAACCGCTTGTTTTTATTAGTTTTTCAACGCCGGTTCTGATCCAACCGCAGCTCGCCTTGGTATTCATCGTTGGATGAACCGTGTCCATGAACAAAATCGGCTCATTTCTCGGAGTTTTCTTCACAACCGTACTTTTTCCGCACATACTCGCAAATTTCAGCAGATTTAGTGTAGGTGCGTTTTTCAAGATGGGCAAATAACTCGTTTTTCTGCTCCTCGGATAATTTGCCGACCGATCCGCCGGTCTGTATGCTTAATTTTTGCTCATTTATGAACTCTTCTACCTGCTTGCTGATGGTTTCTTCGTCCCAAAACAATGCTTCGGATATTTTTTTGTTCGTCCAGCCATTGTGCGACAACAACACCGCTTTAATGCGATCTCGGGTGCGACCGTCTTTCTCGGTACGATGCCTCTTGCGCTATTCTTCGTACTCTTTATTTTTCTTGTAATAGGTTCTGTTAGCGAGAAGTAGAAAATTTTAGGAAATTTGTATAAACTTTATAAAGGTTTAAAAATTAGGGTTTTACAACTTTCCTAAAATTTTGTACTTATCGC
>JAIROP010000029.1 GCA_031257475.1 Holosporaceae bacterium | reverse complement strand
ATAAAACATTTCCGGAGAGTTTTTTCCAGATTCTGCAAAACTTCATCCTCATTTTTGTCTTTCTTGCATTTCACTGGAACTCTTATATGGCTCAGATAATTTCGCTAACAGGACCTATTCTCTCACTCACAAATGCCGCAAATACATCATACTGAAGTCTTCGCCTAAAGGCGAGGGTGTCCCACCCTCCCAGGTAACTACATGAACACATCCATAATAAAATATAAAATACAACATGAATTGCGAAAAAAAGATTGTTTAATAAACCTAATATGTGATACATCTAATCAAGTTTTTTAAGGGGAGCGAAAAAAATGAGAAAGGTGGTGTTGTGCTTTTTGTTTTGCTGTGCTGTTGATTCTGTAGTGTGCTGCTCTTCACCAGCCCCGTTCTCACCCAATGAGATGGACGTGCATAGTTTCCATTGTCAGTTGACCATTCAGCGGCCCGTAAACACCCCGGCAGAAGGATCCGGGAGAAGACCCGCTAGTGATGTTCAGGACATTGCAAATGTGCTGAAGGAGAGGCTTTGGGAGTTGTCCAAGGTAACCTGTACAGATATTAAGTGTTTGCCGTCCCGAAACCTCATCTGGGCTAGTTTACATTTCGACGTAAATAGGCTGAAAGCACCTGAATTATTGAACCGTTGGCAAGGTCTTCCAACGTTTTTGGCTGGCGAAGTAAAACAGGCCTTGTCAGACATGGGTAAGGAAGCAGCCGCCATATTTGTCAGTCCAACCCAACCAGCAATACAGCCGGAGATTGCCCAGATACTGTACCAATTGCAACAAGCGAATCTGGAACTGAAACAGGAGATAGCGGCATCTGGAGCACGGGGGAATCGGGCAGAGAGGGCCGCACGAGAAACTGCCGAGGTGGCAGAGGAACTCCAGCGCTCGTGGGTCGAGTTGTCACAGCAAATGTCAGACCTGCAATGTCAGATTGACAGTCTAAAGTCATCACGGCAGCATACGGAAAACCAGTTTGGATATACAAGTGATCCGCAAGCACTGGAACAGATTCACAATTCCTTAGACCGTATTGAGAAGAACGTAACTGTCCTAATACGTAGGGATAGATCAATGGGTGAACAACAGAGTAGGCAAGAGATCCCGCGTCGGCGTGGCAGGGCAAGGCCAGGGTGGGTGGACCAGGGAGAGGACGACCGACAGCCACGTACATCGCCGTACTCTCCTCGTCCCCACGGGGAGGAGTATTCCGACAGACGACAATCACGGTCCAGCGATTCGTACGACAATGAAGAATAAAAGTGGGGAAGAATACAAAGACATATTTCCCCTGAGTTGTTGACCAGGGCATGGTCTGCAGAAATCAAAGATACAATGTCACATAAATCACACCAAAAAGGTTGTTTAATGACGGAGCAGATGGGACAATTAGACCCAGGTTCATTGTGGTGGAAACAGAACAAGGGATTGAGATTGCTGTTCTTTTGTCTCTGTGGAATCAGTGTTTCGGATATGTGTGCTACACTGCCCGAACAGCCCAAGGCATCCCCAAAACGGTTTACAGAAGTATCGTGTTCTGTGACTCTCCTAAAACCAACACGGAAACAAATTGCTCGGCAGGCGCTGACAGCGAATCCAGACGGACGGGCAACGGTTTACCAAATAGCAGAAAGCGCTGCGCGTTATATCAATGATCGCGAGGACACAGAAGCCCCTCGCTGTTCGCACCCCCAGCCATTGATTGTTTGATATGGCGGTCTGACTTGTGCGAGAAAAGATCGTTAGAGTCGCTGCGACACAGGACTCTATATTTTTATTATAGGATAATTTTGTTGCCGAAGCTTAGGGAAAGTATTACCTTTTTCTCTCCGCATTTCGGGCAATCGGAGAAACGAGAGTGCCCGAGGTGGAAGGACTGGGAGAGAGGAGTTTTATGAGATGTAGACATATTTTCATCGATTTTAGTTCGGAAGGATAACGGGAAGCTAAGCACTCATCAAAATCTCCAAAAATTCACCATTTAATACCATTCATCATTTTAAACTGCCTAAATGATTTTCTGGAAACGCTTCCTAACAGGCAACAGCTGTGGTGTAATAGAAAATCAGGAATGAAGAATGGTATAAGATGGCTTGGGGATGCGCCAGAAACAACGAGAACCAACCTGTGGCAAATTCTGCACCCAGGAAACAACGTGATTGAGCTCAATATTTCAGCAATCCCATCTAAATTCTTAAGCAAAAACGGATAGCATTTTGCATTCTATGCATTCCAAGAAAATTCCTTGGATGAAATGGATTACGAGCTCTGATATCAAAATCTCCCGTGAAATTATTGGGAAGTCGTTTGGAAAAGAGAACTCCTGGCTCATGATAGAAAAAGCACCTGTCCATAGCTTGCCGTGTTGGAAAAAGATTACAAAGGATAAATAGATTTTGAGTTTTTTTCAATCTCCACTAACTCAAGAAAGTATCCAGAGGTATACTTTTTCACTTTACAAAAACAGCTTCAAACTCCAAATTTTCTGTCAACCGTTATCGATATTTTTCTAAATCACAGAACAATCGATACTAACTTGACCACATAAAACATAACTAAATGGCAGAGATTATCTTAAATTGCTTAAACAGATCAACGGCCGGGTTGATGTTTGTCAAATTATTTTTAATTTCTATTTAGGGATATATTCCCCGCGGCTTGCCGCGGGTGATCATTTATTTAAACACCGATATATGTCTTTTAATGCAAACGGAAAAAGTGGGGCTAAATTATCTGCAATTTTATTTAACTAGGCCGATTTTTAATGATTTTTCGCGGATATTTGAACTGGTTGCGGGAGGAGGATTTGAACCTCCGACCTTCAGGTTATGAGCCTGGCGAGCTACCAAACTGCTCTACCCCGCGCCAGTGATATGTGGTATAGCACAAATGGCACTTGATTACCACTGTTTAAGAAACCATTGTTCAGTGAATCTTTTTTTTAAATCTGTTTCGTAGAATTCGCCGTCAGGATCCTTGTGTATATGGAGTTACATCCGGGCAGATTTACAACCTCGAGATGAGGCTTACATTTCCTGAATTTACACAAATCAAGAATTTATCGTCGATTAATAGTGAGAATTGGTATAACATGCCTGTAAGTTGTGAGGTGAGGTTTACCAGATGAGAATCAAGGCGGGATCTGAAATTGATAAAAAGATAGGCGCTAACCTGAAAAGAATCAGAAAGTTGAAAGGTATATCGCAACTAAAATTAGCTGAAGAGATTAACGTTACCTATCAACAAATTCAGAAATATGAAAAAGGATACAATAAAATTTCATCCTCTCGAATATTTGCCATTGCCAATTATTTAAAAGTTCCCTTCGAAGATTTTTTTGATCTAGAGCTGAAGAAAAGAGAGTTGTACGCTAAACCGAAGAACATAAATATAAGAATCAGGGCGGCAAAGTCATGTCTGAAGCAACAGATTCGGATAATCGACTCTCTAAAAACCCAAAAAAGGTGGTGGGAGAAATGAACAACAGAGACTATAAGCACTGAACGAGACTTAATCTGACAGTAATGCATTCCTAGCCTCCGAGAGTGTAAGTAATTTGGTGGTGTGCCAAGAGAAGGTAAGATGAAGATGGAGGAAATAGGCTATCTAGTCAGGGTGATTTCCTAGGTAGAGATATTAGAGAGGATGAAATATAAATATAGTCATAGGATATGATGGAGAATTGTATGGAATTGGCGATAGTTGAAATGTTTAGAAAAGTAATGGATCCGCGGACATCGAAGGGTAGGGAGTACAAATTTGGAATATATCCTCACATTTGCGCTGTTTGCAGTAATGAGCGGAGCGCAAAATTACAAGGAGATATATCTTTTTATAATAGACCTCTTTCGAAACACATCATTATATTTCCCGGTTGTATATTGCAGAGATCAAATTGAAACGTAATCCGAATCGTTTTCGACGATTTCTGTACCTGTTCGGAGATTATTTTAAATCTTATAAACTGTGCTAACCGAGATTTAATCTGACAGATGATGTATAATGGAACATGATTGCATGGTGCGATTACGCATATATTGGAAGTAAACAGGAGATTAAAAATGACACTGGCAGAAAAAATAATAAAGCCGAAGATAGGTCTGTTGGAGCTGGCGAAGCAGCGTGATTGTGGATATAGCGCTGGAATATCCAACCCATGGTCAGGTTCGAACGTCCAACGAGCTTCGCAAGATGGGGGTTATGGTCTCATCCGGAGGCGTTCACAGCATTTGGAAACGCAACAACCTGAATACTTTGGACAGAAAGCTGAAAGCTCTGGAGAAAAAGGTGGCGGCAGAGGGGATTATCCTCACAGAGGCTCAGCTGCAGGAGCTGGAGAAGCAGAAGTCCAAAAGGGAGGCTCTCGGCGAGATAGAAACGGAGCATCCGGGATTTCCGGGGTCTCAGGACACCTATTACGTCGGAAATTTCAAGGGAATCGGCAAGCAGGAAATACCTCTGATGCGCATTCTCACGGATCGTGGCACCGAATACTGCGGAACCCTGGAAAATCACGCCTATGAACTTTTTCTTAGCATAGAAGGAATCGATCACAGCAAAATCAGGGCCTACACGCCTCAAACAAATGGAATTTGCGAAAGATTCCATAAAACCATGAAAAACGAATTCTACGACTCTGCGTTGCGAAAAAAAATTTACACTTCGTTGGAAAAGCTGCAAACGGATGTAGACTCCTGGTTGCAACACTACAACCATGAACGTCCGCATTCGAGAAAATACTGCTTGGATAAAACTCCTATGCAGACTTTTAACGAAGGAAAACGCATTGCCATTGATAGATCAAATCAGTTAGCATACCATAAAAATGCTTCCGACAATCATTACTTATATGACAATTCGGATACATAAAAATACGTCGCTGTCAGATTAAATCTCGTCCAGTACAGGCAAACTTGACCAAGGCCAGAGGCGGAAGATAGCGCCTCTATGTCCTTGAGCAAATGTCACCTATGCCACACAAGCTACCAGCAGGCAACCACAATGGCTCGCTGATAATGAAACGGATGCTTTACAAGAACCAAAGTCTTTATAGTATTATCGCGAACCGAGTTTTGATAGTAATGCCATGGTTTTTTAGTACTACAGTCTACTACCAATAGATTCAGATTACATATTTCTGCAATAGCATCAATTACTCCCAAATTATCCCCATCTGGCGTCTCCAATGCCTGGCCCGCTTGGGCAATGACACAATCCAAATACGCCGCCAGAATATCTGCAGGAACGGCCTCCCTAATCGGCCGCCAATAATTTGTCTCTGGATCATAGTCCAAGACAGCTTTGAATTGTGAGATGTCTTTTACATTTGAGGGAAAAATCACTGAATCCTTGGCGCTGAAATTAGCATATGCGCTCTTTCCGCCAAGCTTAAGCTCGCCTTTTAGGAACGCTAGCATACCAAAAAAACTACGCACCTGTTCAAACCAACCAATAGGAGTAGTGCCGCGATGTTTTAGGAGATACGACAGAGCGGGCACAACGACGGAACTAGAATATAATAAACCACGCAGCTGCTCTTTTTCGGAATCATCTCCTTTCCATCCTTTTCCCGATATTTCCCGAGAAAATTTTTCAAACACAGACCGATTATGCAGCCTGGACTGATCCTCATTTACCCAGTAACTAATAACTTCACTGGCAACGGCGGTACGTACGCGCAACTCGCGGTCTGATAGACTAGCGTTAGAGACTGCATTCCTCAAAAGCTGGACGAAGTTTTCCCTTGATTTCTCATCGCTATTTGCAACTACAACTGATCGCGTGATATCCATCGAACGAAATCCACAGGAATTAGCCGCTCCAGATGTAGACAACTCTCTAACAGCAATATTGGAGCCGTCATTGAGTTGTACGATGTGCACCTCTGTCCCGAGCATACCCTCTTCTTTTTCCCCGAAGAAGTACTTCTCCAGCGGGGCGCAGAATCTGTTCCTCACAAAGTTGTATACATCATTTCCTGATGGCGGTTTTTCACTTTGGAGCTGACTGTAGAACATGTCCAGCCTATCTTCGTACCGCAGCTTAAATTGGCTCAATAAAGCGTCGTCAAGACGAAGAACATCAGACAGCGTACTCCAGGCCTTATCTTTCAGCAACTCGCTTTCATTTTCTACTCTTCGCTTAAACTCCTCTACCACACCAGGCATGTCCTTAACGAGTTCTCTAAGTCCTTGAACCGTCTGTTGACTTACCGGTATAGAGGAGAGCGCGAGACGACTCTTCTTGGCAACATCCTGATATTCTTTAAATATCGCTAGCGCGACTAGCTCGTCAAGCACCCTACTCGCCCCAAACGCCTGAGGAACCCCGTCGGCATCAACAAAGACTGCCTGGCCCAAGAGTGTGCCTGTTTGCTCGAAAGCTGACAATCCGAACAAGATTAGCAGAGACTCGCCACCTGCAAGCTCTCCTCCACCCTGCAGGAAACTCCTCAGGCGTGCTGTCACTCCCGTAAATGCCTCCTCAACCTTCCTTCTGTCTGAACAAAATAGGGCTAGTCCGTCTGGCTGGCCAAAGTGGAAAAGATGTTGTACTGCCAAGTATATGTTAGGCACAAAGAACAAAGACTCAATGGAATCAGCAGGATGAGGAATGTAGGACAACGTACCGAAGATATTTGCCTTCCGCGCCTGCGCCCGCTCCTGCAATTTATACAAATGCGGAGTATATGCCTTATCCGGAAGGGATATTGACTGAAAGACAATTGCCTGCGACGAAAAATGAGCAGGCAAAAATACTTTACTCTTATTAGTGCAGGAAGACAAAAAATCCCGACAAGCTATGGCAAATGGTCCTAGGGCATCTAGGGAACTTTTATCGCCCGAAGGCACCAGCAATTTGTAGAGATCTGAAGTCAAAAGGTTTCCTAGTTCGCTTGCCGTAGCTGAGACAGCTTCATCTGTGTCTTTTCTAGTAGGAGGGGATTGAGGAATCTTTTCGGCAGAGGGCCCAGCCAATAGATTCAAGGCTGCTTCTACATCCGAAACATGCTCAGGAATCAACTTATATTGCAAGCAGTATAGTGTCAGCCCCCACACATTCAGGAACTCTTTTAGAGCAGCGGCGTTGTTGCCTTCTTTTAAGGAATTATATCTCTTCTGCAGGCATTCCTTTGTGGGCAGACACATCCCAACGTGGCCTGTCTGTACGCCCCGCCAGCTTCTAAGTGTCCAGATCTTGCTGCCCTTCGTTTGCTGGGAGAAAAAATCTTCAAAGTTGGTCAGAGTGCATGGAAAAAGAGCTGTGTCTCCTTGTCTCTCGGAGTCAAACACATGCTCATCTAGGGAAAACTCTACTTTAGGCGCACCTCCCGTGATCCTAAACAGGGCGGCATGCGTTGTGTATTTATTGGTCCTTCTTGTCTCCATGTCACGCATCACAAGCATCACGTAAGTCGCCCAAAAAACCTTGTCGCATAGCAACGCTTTCCAATCATCGGAGAAATTCGGCTGCGGGGAGTTGAGGTCAATATCACCCCCCCCCACACGATTCAAACGCTGTTCCAAAGGAGACAAACCCAATGTCCACAACAATGCACCGTACATTAATTTTCCTGTATTGATGTAATAGCTGACGGACCGATTATTTGACTCGATTTGCTTCAATTCAGGTCGCGAAGGCACTTCATTTTTCCCGTCCTCTGGTTTTTGCGGTCCGGGAGCACCTTGCGTTTTCTTTGACTGTGGAGCAGGTTGAATTTTGCGTGGATATTCAAATTGTTTTCTCAATTCGTCCTTGTCCAAGGCCTCGTATTTATTATTGAAGTCCTGCAATATTCCCTCAAATGAATGCTTCCACAACCACAAACTGTAGTACACATATCCGTACTCCACGTCTGGACCGCCGAATCGACTGAGAATATCGGCAACCTCGACTGAGGACGTAGCCTCTTCAGCTCTTTTCGGCTCAATCCCTTCCACCTTGGCAGACAATTGGCCGTAAAGCACATTATTATCTCTGTACAGCTTTTTCCAAGTAGACATTAACTCGAAAACTATATTAACTGGCGCCACTGTGGGATTATCAGACAACTCAATAAACTTCAATACATCCTTCACATAGCCCCTCATACAAGGATCAGAAGAAACAGTTTCTGTCCAATTTTCTACAGAAGACGACGCATTTCCCGGTAGTGATTTCTGAATAGCGTCAATACAAAAGCTAACAACCGGGAAATCTGTGCCCTGATATGTATTTCCTGAATAAAGCTTCGTAGACCACTCACGCAACAGGGAATCGCGCTTCTGCTTATAAGTGCCCATGAAACCATCCAACTTGGCATGCGGCGACAGCACATTTTCCCCCGACTTCTTACATAACAGGTGACGCACATGGGCAGGCAAATTCTCGATCTTCTCTATTACGCCCTCGACAACATCCTCCGCGAGCAGCGCGCCATACAATGCATCAGCTTTGTCATTAATAAACATGTCTAGTAGGGAAGTAAGCGTGGCAAGCCTATTTTTGTTCAAAGTAAAGGACTCACCAGACTTTGTCACAAAGTTCTCAGCAAAGTCAACCCCCTGATCGATTTGGGTGTCGTTAGCAGCGTCTCCCGTGGTAGGTTTGAGAAAGGATTCTGCCCAATTACTATTAAATGCTCCAATTACTTCTCGTACCAATGCTAACTCCCCCTGTGAGGCCGCCTCCCCCCCTTTATTGACACGTGCAATAATTTCGCGAATAGACGAAATTTTATTGAGTTGCGAGGATTTGGCGGCCAACATTTCCTCGCAAATTTGGCACAATGCTTCTTGGACTTCTAACATCTGATTAAAATCATAAAAACCCTGCCGAGTATTGTCTGAGAACCACCCTATCTTCTTCAACAAATAAGGATGAAGATTGTCCATTCGCACCACCTTCTGCTTAGCGTCTAGCTGCTTCGCCGATAGTATTTTCATAAGCAGAGCGTAGGAAGCCGACAACCAATATTCAATAATCGATACGCCATCCTCTGCAACAAAAGATTTGCCATCTTTGAGTGCCCATTCTGCCATTCGATTCACGGATGGGGCCACGGAAAATAGAGGAAAAGAAATAGTACAACTTATTCTTTGTTTCCAGTCTTTTTGGCCGCCAGGATCTTTTTTCATTTGATGCATTTTGTCTCGACAATATTTAAAAAATTTCGGATATTTCTGTAGAATTTCCGGCGGCATTAAACCAGTCACGGTGATTCTCCTATTGCCATCCTCGGCTTTGAGGAGTCCTTTCGCAATATTTGACAACAACAAATCGTTATAGGCGTTATCTACATTGAGAGCAAATGATGATGTAATGTCCGCATTATCCCTCCCCTGAAAGGAGAGGGTGGCCTTCGGATCCTTGGTAAGTCTACTATAAAATTCCTCCATAACCCTGTCAGAAGCCGCATCGACCTTTACCGAAACCTTGGCGTCTGGTACAAGTCCCACGAGATCAACCCAAGGAACATCCAAGGAATAACCAATAGATTGATTATTCGAAAAAGTAGATGAAGAAGATTGCCGATTCATTGACAACCAGATCGTCTGTATATTTGTGCCCAACCACTTCGGATTTTGCTTCCAAGTATCAGTGCCAATAGTATCTCCAACATCCCTCCTTTCAGGAAGAAAGGTTGGTGGCAACTTCACGGCGTCGACAATTTTTAAATCAAATGGATCGAAAACACCTTCGCTTTGCCATTTGACAAACCATAGAGGCAAAGACAAGTCAATCTCTGGCGGGCTAAACGTGGTTAGCGATTCGATTTGCTTTATCATATCGTCTGTCAGCTGTTCTGGGTCCACTTTGACAACCGCTACCACAATCACGTTGCTGAGCAGTTTATCCTCACCATTTTCCGCCAACAGAAGATCAAAAAAATTATAAAGACAAGGAGTGGAATCCATAGGCTCTATATTAGATCCCATCAATGGAGCAATTTCTGAAGCTCTTGATTTATCAACAATTGCGAAAAAAGGTTTTTTGCCTACCTCCTCTGCAGAAGGAGAAAACTTAGCCAGCAGAAAAAGGTTGTGTGCCGCTCTGTTTCCCGCGGCTTCTACGATCTTATCCTGAAAAAGGAATGAGTTAACTGTCTTTCGTGCATTTTCTGCGCTCCCACCTAACCCCTTAAAATCAATCGTTTCAATTTCCTGGGCTACAGAAAAAATAGCGGCAGTGTTCATAGGGTCAGCCCATCCTTGATAATCAATTCCGTCCCCAAAAAGTGTAGTAGTAGTAGTAGATTTCTCACTTTTTATCTTGACGATCCCTACATTTTTGTTAGCCCTCATTACGTGGTGTCCTATAGGTAGGTATATGGTTTTTCTAGCTTTGCCCAAGCCCTTTAAGCAGTCAACCATATTATCACTAGTTACAAGTTGTCCTTCATCGTTTCCAGATGTTGATTGCACAATCTTGGTCGCAGCCCCAAATATTTCTAGTGAGTTATCTTGGGGGCTTGTTCCTTGTAGCTTCCCTCTCACGAAGTGCCAATTTATAAAAGCTGAGTTTCTGTATGTTATATTTGTCGGAGATCCTTCGATTTGACGTATAATTTCAAATAGCTCCCTCCGTGTACAGGAAATATCCCCTATGTTAAAATACTTTATCGGCCAATTTATTTCAAGGAAGTGCTTAGGACTAATTATACATAGACCAAGCTTGTATTTTTTAGTAACCTTATTCGCATCTGTGATAGTCTCGTGGAGCTTCTGGGTAAAAGCTGTCAAAAATTCCTTATTTTTTATTCTTTTTATCCACTTTTTGTTATTGCCTGCCCTCATTTTCAACCGGCTTACCTCTTCCAAATTGTTCTCAGGAATACCACCATCCCACGGTAGAAGTAGTGCCTGAATCGGATGGACCACAATATCCCACCGTGACATTGTGTTCAAAAGCCCCAATTTGACAGCTGCTGTAAATGCTGAGATGTTCAGGTTTGCGACAAATTGTCTTAATTCAGCGAAGCGACTTTTGTCAAGAAAATAATCGAAAATTCTCTTCAAATTATCCATAAGTGGATTGTTTGTGGTAACGGATTTGATTGGTGTACGGTGGTAACAAGACACAGCCCATCCCCACTGAGCAGGGGTGAAAAAAGCTGCATCAAACTTGTCATTGCCAATTCGGGGGTTAGTTGGATGATCGTGTTTTTCACTCCAAAGGAGACCGGCATAGGGTATAATCCAGCATGGAGCGGCTTGTGTAAACTTTTTTTCTTCTAAGATTACTTCTATCAGGCGCGCCCCCAGATTGGTGCTGGTTGATATTGGCAGTGGATCTCCAAGAACTACATCAATATCTGCTGCAGATCCGTTAAGTGAAATTATAGAAGTGATCATGCCCTTCTGGTAGGCAACCGATTTTTCCCCCGCTGGAGAATACTGATAAAAGGCGACCCCCCACTTGTCCTTAGGAACAAACGTAAACAAATCATCATTATAAACCCCGTTAGCGTTAGTAAAAAACCACTTTCCCATTGAATCTTGCTGAACGTTGCCTTTAAATGCATTAGGAACGATTGACCAAAAATCGTCAGGGCACCCCTGAGGCGAGGTTGTTTCCATACCTCCGGGCGACGGTGGCGGTGGCAGCGACGGTGGCGGTGGCTGCTGCTGCTCCAGTGCATAAACAACGGAATTATTGCATGAGTGTTCCAAATAAAAGGACACAGCAAATAAAATGGCTGTAAAAAACACGCTACCTTTTTTGGCAAATCTCTTCATGTACATTCTCCTAACTTACTTCGTTTTTTCTGTTAAAGACCGTAGAATATTGGCAACAAGTGGTACATATTTTATAGCATCTTTCTGCATCGCCTCCTTGCAACGAGATACATACTCTCCCTCAAGATCACGGTCACTGCTGAGTGACTCCACCGCACTTGCTACTTTGGAATTAATTATTGACTCAAACGGTATTAATTTAAATTTTTGCCTAAGAGGCTTATATTTTACCAGCAAAGCTACCTGATCTGCAGTAAGTACTTTAAAAACACAGTCATCCATTTGCTCTATGGCAAGGGCAATATTCGACATTTCTGGCAAATGATCAGACAAGCTAGCAAGGTGTTGTACCCAAGCATCTATGAGCAGCAGTTGATCATCTTTATCAAGAAAATCAAATTGCGCGTTGGTCATGCCAGGCATTATAGCAACCCGGGCCTCATTAGGTAGGATTTCAAAGACTGCGTTGGTTACACATGTAGCCACCTTCGTGTCCAAGGGTAGGTAGAAAGCAGAACCCTCAACTTGTACTATAACGTTTTTACGTACCAGCACGTCTATACAGGCAGCTGGATCAGAAGAGGAGAAATCACTTCGCTGTAGAAGACCAGTACCATCGCTGAAATCATTGCAACGGAGCGCATTTTTGTTTCCGCTGCGTGGAAGGGCAAATTCTTTTTTTAAATCTGGGGAGTTTCCTGCATCAGGACCAACCCACGCCGAGTCCAGCGGCACATTCGCAGGAAAACTCACAAAAACCTTAATATAACCTTTGTCGTTATCTATCAGATAACCATTTTCATCAACATTCTTCTCATCATCTGTATGTAACGTGGCAAATACACAAGAACTTTTTATAACTTCACTCACCGTCTCGCCAATTCTTGCTGTGAATTGCCTATTATTTGAGTCAATTCCAGTAACCTTGGGCCGTGGCTTCTTCTGGAGCTCCGTGGCCGCTAGTTGTCTCGTCAACTCCGACAGACGACGTACATTCTGTAAGGCTAGCTTGTTAACAGTCGAATCCGGAATGTAAGCAACCTCGCTGCAGTCTTTATCATTAAGTTTGTCATTGGCGAATATACAAGGTAGAGAGGCTTGCTTATTTAATATCGTAAAAGGCTGCATACCCGATTTAATTCCCCAAACTCCATATGGCTTGCCCATACCTGGAAGTGCCCCCCAATATCTGAGATCACCTTCTCCTGGCCTCATACGTTCCTGCAGCGCCTCTTCATTCCTGATAATATTCATGGCATTTTGCACGTCTGTCGCCTTTTTGTCTACTATTCTTGCCTGTTCACGCGCTGCACTCGCCAAAGTGTCCGCGATTTTGACTGTCTGATGGGTCAAGACTCGCGAGGCAGAGGCAATATCATTTTGCTTTTCTATTTCTTCATGAACAGTGCCCCACACGAATTGCCTAACAGGGGAGTCCAATGGCAAATTACCGACCGCTTGCTGCAGACCGACAAATGAGTCTCTGAAAAAGGAGAGACGGCCAATAACTGACTTACAGTCAAGGTGTTGGGCGTTTTTGAATTCTGTGGTGAATAGCCCCGCCATTTTCCCACTTTGTCCTGTTTCTGCCTTGTAGGATTCATCAATCAGGCGTGCCTCTTTCTGTCCTTGTTCAAATAGGCCACCGACAGTATGCATAAATCGGGTTGACTGTTCTTCTACATTGGACACGTCTTCCATAGTGGATTGCCTACAATTTGCCACAATGGCATCACATTCTGATTGACAACCGGGAAATTCGGTAGAAAACAGTTGTATATCCGATTTTATTTGCGCAGCGGTAGAGAGGAATTGTCTTACAGCCTGCTGAGTAGCAGGCAAACCCTTATCTATTATCATAGGCTTGACTTGCGTTGTAGCTACTGGATATCCCAGGAGTTCTTGCAGGAGAGTATTTACCGCAGTATCTCTCTCCCTGATGAGCGCCTCTACCTGCAGCGCAGCCTGAACACGGCCATTGTCTGTCAGTTCTTTTTTTAATCGTTCAATCTCGTTTTTCAACGCCGGATCGATAATATCGGAATTGTCCGAACACAACGAATCTATCTTTTTTTGTGCGGCGGCTATCTCGCTAGCTCGTTGTTTAAACTCAGCCAACTTCTGTTCTATCACTTTGGGAGCTCCCCCCCCGTTCTCTATTTCTTTGGTTAAACTGGCCTGTTCCGCCTTGAGAGTATCTGGTATAGTGCCGAGCCCTTGCAAGCTCTTGTTGAGCTCATTCACTTTGGTACTGGCATCTTTTAATTTCTTCGCTTCTTCTTTGGCTTTTTCCGGAGTCATTAATCCGCTGTTTATTTGAGTAACGAGGGTATCTCGTTGTTTTTTTAAACCATCTGAAAGTAGCGCATCTGTGAGCTCCTGTCCGATAGAAGTGACAACCTCTGTGCGAGCTGCTTGTGCTGCCTGTGCTGCCTGTGCTGCCTGTGCTGCAGTTATAAGTTTCCCAAAGTGCTCATTCATACGCTCGACTGAGTTCGCTACCTCCTCGGCTTTCTTAAGGGATTCTGGTAAGGAGTCAAACATCTTAAGTACTTCTTGATATTTCGCCGCTGCCTTAGGATTTCTCCTAGCATATTCACCTGCTGTTTCCTCAAAAGCTTTCTTGGTTTCTGAGTTGATACTAATAAATCTTCGACTTTGGGTACAACTTGCTTCTAGAAGTACTATATTTGCTAGTATTACCATAATATTTCTAATCATCTTTCCTCCAGAGAATCTCTCTCCCATATCTATACAGGGGAGTTACTAATATTTTCTTGCTATTCTGTTATTTTTTTTGCAAATAACTTCCATTAGATCTGTTGCGTAAGGCAGCTGGAACTACTAACCATGTTCATTTATAATTTTTGCCTTCTGGAGCTCCTCGAACTTGAGGAACACAAAATCGCAAAACCCAATTGACGAACATGGTTACTGATTTTGAGGAGCAAAAATCGACTTTTGCGACAGGTTAATTCCCTGGAAAGCATGGCTGGTTTCGTCAAAATTTCCTCTCCGTTGTTGCTTTTTCTGTTTCTCCTTTGTACAATCTGGAGTTGTGTTTTTTGTAGTGGAGGTAACCGTGTGTAGAGTTGTATCTGTGATTGTGCTTGGTTTGCTGTTCTTCTGTGGTTATTGGCCCCTGCCAGCTTCGGGGTTGTCCTTACAAATGCAGAGGGGGAAGGATATTCTCTCTGACATTTTTCATAGTCGCAAGATAAAATTTGGTTCAGAAAAGGATGTTGACGATTTTCTGGTATTCACACTACGGATCTATCCTCGTGTCCGTCTTGCTTTAGCCCACGTTTCTCGAGGAGATCTTATTGCACTTGTCGGGCTTTCTATTCCTTACGACCATTTTGGTTCCGGGCCCGTTGATATTGCTTCTTTTATCGCTCGTGAAGCCAGACATCTCCGGGAAATCCGTGAGCTGAAAGCTTCTATTTTCGATACATGTCAAAACATGCTTTCCCTGGCTGAGAGAAATCTGGGACCGAGTTTTCCTTCGGAGTCTCTCCAGCAACGACTGCAAGATTCGTCGTTCGATGCACCGGCGTTTGGCATAGAGCTTCTTCGAATCATTTTTTCGTCCTATGGTTCCGAACCAGGAGTCTCAAAGGGTTCATGTGAATTCAAAGAAAAATAGTGCAGGATACTCCCACCTGCCAGCTTCCCAGTTGCACCCGTTGGGAAATTGGAGGTCCCCCCAGGACAGAGATTTTTCCTAGGTCGCAGGAGGTTTTGAGGAACCGTTTTCCAGATATTTCTCCGACGACATTGTGGCGAAGAAGTTTGCAGACTCCAAAGCTAACAAATGGGCATGTCTTTTGGAATTTTTTGTTCGAGAACTTTTCATACATGGCAACTCCGGTCTTGAGCAAGGCACCAAATGACAAGAATAGATCGGTTTTTCTTTCTGGCAGCTGAAAATGTATCCGGAAATCAACGGTGGGACAAATCCCCCAATAGGGTTTGCCGTTTAGGGCATCTTGGGCTGCTGTTCTCTGAGCTCTTTCATGCATTTTTTTCGTAATTTCATTCATCTGGTTTACAGTAAGTGTGCGAATCAGTTGGGTGAATTCTGCAAAGTTTCCTGCTAGCCCTATTCCTAAATGCAGATCCAATAATTCGTATTGCTTTGGCAGGTCCATCATTCCCTGCAAAATCCAACAAAACACTATTAATACGTCATCTAGCATACATGGCAGTCCTCCTCCTCCTCCTCCTAGTAGATCCCAGGTGCCTGGTCCACTCTCTGCTAGATCGAATGACCGAAACAATAGTGAAATATCCTCATGGGCCAGTGTCGTCACAATTTGTTTGAGGTGGTTTACTTGATGCAATCCTCCTGATAGCCCAAAATCCGCCAGTGTTGCATCTGGATTTCCAGCACCGGCTATGACGTCATAAAGGCCGCGGTCGGTCGGTCCATTGATAAATTCAGCTTTTAGTTCCTCTGTTGCTCCACCAATATACCTAATCACACTAATAAACTTCCTTAACGGTACTTCTGCAATTGGCTCTCCCCCTCCCCGCCTAGTCATCAGGAGAACTCCATTTATTTTAGCGACAACGTTATCTAAAGACTCCATGAGGTAGGCATATTCCTGGAAAGCTGTTGCGGACAATGGATGAAGCTGTGAACTGGCGCGAAATTGCTTCCCCGTATTGCCTGCAACAACTCCGACAGAGGCGCTGATGGAAATTCGTGGCGATAATTTGATCATGTACCCAACGGAACATTCCCCACCAATATGTGTGGAGCGAAAAGTCATTCCAGAATCATTCATCTGTGAATCATGGGGACGTTTTGCCGCCGTATTCTCGAGGTTCAGACCAAATCGTACAAATGGTCCCAGGGGGAGCGTCGAGCTTCTACTCTCCATCGGCCGTGACCGTGCGGCATCCGGATCACCTTCTCTCTCCTCTGATTTCTCTTCCACATCCAATTTTCCAAAACCCATCTCTGTTGCTCGGGAATCCGCACAGATCTCTGCAAATGAAATCGTGACATAAACCAAGGGACCAAAAATAACGAACTTCTTTCGTAGCCAAAGAAGTTTAACACACTTCAAACCAGCCCTCCCGTCCTGCAAAATACAATATAAATATAATGCAAACTTTTCTGTAAGTTCCAGTACTTTTTTATTTTTTTTTAGGGAGTATGATAAAATGCAAAATAATGTTAAACTGCGAAGGTGTAACGGAGGCATACTGACAGGAATCCTAGGGACAAAACTCAGCGATAGTACATGGAAACCACTCCCTTTGCGGGGCAATCCACATCCAGGGCAGCTCTTGAATGTGGGGAAAAACTGTTGTAATCTCTATTTTATTTGATCGCACTCCTTTTATGGATGGTTTTTAGAGGGGGGGGGGTATTGTTGAGAAGAATGTCATTTGCATGGGCAGCGTTGCTATTGTTTTGCACCGGAGCCCATGGAGAGAAGTCGAAAAGTCAAGATTTGGAGGTTTCCGCGAATTCTGCAGAATACATAACGTACGAAGACGATGAGCTTACCCAGGACGAGTTAGTTCCGGTGAGGGGATGGACGAGGCTCTACGCAGATTCGGCTCGCTCCATCAAAGGATGGGCCAGGTGGTGGAAATATCTGGGTTTGAAGCAAAGACTTGTTATGAAATGGAAGTATGGATTGTCCCTTGTGATCTACCCCGGCAACGAAATGTACCGCGCGTTGTTTGTGCGGGGTATTTACAATCCCAACCTGGCTATGCTGATACGGTCTTTGCTTTTCCCTGGGAGTGTTTTCATCGATGTGGGGGCGAATTTCGGAGACATGTCCCTGTTGGCCAGTCGAATAGTTGGATCCAATGGTCATGTTTACGCTCTGGAACCCAGCAGTCGGGATTTCGAGCGTTTGCGTGAAAACGTAAATAGAAACGGCCTTCAGGATTCCATATCCACATATAGGCTGGCTCTTTTTGAACGAAGCCAAAAGGTGCAGTTGCGAATCGCCGGAGAGGAGAGGAGTGGTCTCAATACTCTTGGATTGGAGATTAGCTCCAAGGGTGTTGAGGAAATGGCGGTAGAAGAGGTGGAAGCCTGTACTCTGGACGAGTTTGTGGCAAAGGAGAAAATACTCCGGGTAGATCTGCTGAAGTTGGACATCGAAGGTAGCGAGCTCTATGCTCTTCGGGGAGCCGCCCGAACTATTTTAAACTACCGTCCTGTTTTGGTACTCGGAGTTAATCACAGCTCACTGAAGAGTTGCGGGGCTGATTACTCCTCTCTGCAGAGATTGATTCACAGTATGAAATATAAAATGTACGGGATAACAGAAAAGCCAGCATTTGCCCTGGAGCCAATCCAGGATTTAACCAGGACAGGTCCCGGCATTGTAGTTTGTCTGCCAGAGGGAATAGCTACGCCGACGTTACCTCAACCGTCTGGCTGGCAGATTCTGGGCAAAAAAATCTGCGCAAAATGAAAAAGTGGAGGATTTTCAAAAAAATTCTTAGAAAAAAGGAAGTTGAGAAAATTCTCGCGAAGCTAATGGCGTTCCTGATGCGACTGTCCTACAGCACGACCAGTTGGCGTGTGACTGGCGGAGAGATTCCGGAGAAATATCACCGAGGGAAGCGGCCGTTCATCGTGTGTCTATGGCATGATCGATTGATGATAGCACCCTGCGTGTGGAAATGGAAAAATCCCCTGCATGTGTTGGCGTCCAATCACTCCGACGGCCGGCTAATAGCCAAAGTAGTGGAAAACTTTTCCATGCCGGCCGTGTTCGGATCCACAGGGAAAAATGGAATTGCTGCAGCAAAAAGACTTATTCAGCTGGTAAAGGAGGGGGAGTACGCAGCAATAATTCCAGATGGTCCCAAAGGGCCGCGGCACAAGCTGGCCCCCGGCGTAGTGGCCATTGCAAAGCTGAGCAAAGTGGATATATTGCCCTTTAGTTTTTGCGTGAAAAGATATCACCGATTCAACTCCTGGGATAAATTCATACTGGTTTGGCCGTTCAACAGAGGAGTGATTGTCTGGGGATCCCCCATTGCTGCTGAGAAACTAGGGAAAATGTCCGTTGTGGAAGGTATAGAGTATGTCGAAGGGAAAATTAATGAAGCTTCCCAAAAAGCCCACAAGATTTTGACCCTTGACAATTAAACTGTATAAAATTCTATTTATTCTTCTGGGTCCCTTTCTAAAAGGGTATTTCTATGCCAGACGGCTGCGGGGTAAAGACAGGAAAGAAAGTGTTTGTAACCATTTCGGGGTGGCTACACAGAGCAGACCGCCTGGTAGGCTGGTATGGATCCATGCAGTCAGCATTGGGGAGTCGATGGCAGCCCTGACCTATGTAAACCATCTAAAGAAGCAATCGCCGGATTTGGGGATATTGCTAACCACAACGTCGGTGACCTCCGCGGATCTACTGGAACCGAAATTGAAAAAAATTGGCTGTTGTCTACATCAATTTTCGGTGGCTGATCATCCATATTGGGTGAAGAAATTTTTGGATTATTGGCAGCCATGTGCAGCGTTTTTTCTGGAATCCGAGATATGGCCCAACATCATGGATGAGCTTCATACTAGAAAAGTTCCCACGCTGCTTATCAATGCCCGGCTGTCCCAGAAATCGTTTGCTCGTTGGTCGTTATTAAAACAATTCTTCTCCTCTACCCTGGGAAAATTCACAGTAATCCTAGCTCAGTCGGATCTGGATGCAACCCGCTATGCATTCTTTTCTCCAAACAATACTCTGCGGATGGATAATTTAAAATATGCAAACGACACTCCTCCCTGCAACGAGGAGCTGCTGAACACATTTAGGAAAATATGCGCGGGGAAAAAAGTTCTGGTAGCGGGTAGTACCCATGGAGGGGAAGAGGAAATAATTCTGAAAACTCATTTGAAATTAAAGGAAAAGATCCCCATTGTCACCATAATTATTCCTCGACATTTAATTCGAGTAGAGGAAGTTTGCAATATTTTTCGCCAAAACAACGTATTTTTTGCTCTAAGATCCGATAAAAATGTTCAAGAAGATTGTGAAGTATTCTGTGTGGATACATTTGGGGAGATGGGGACCTTTTTCCGGTTGGCGGATGTGTGCTTTGTGGGAGGATCTCTGGTTCCAGTCGGCGGGCACAATATTTTGGAACCAGTGGCACTGGGAAAACCAGTTCTACACGGACCTTTTATGGACAATGCCCTGGAAATTCGGGATTTTCTACGAAATCTGCAGGTATCATTTGAGGTGAAAAACGAGGAGGAAATGTCTGAGATTTGTCAGAAGCTATTGAAAAATTCCTCCCTGCTGAACGAAATATCCAGAAAAGCTTCTACCGTTGTCAGAAATGATTCGTTGAAGCAAATAGATGAATTCGTAAAGGCGTTTGGAATTTTATGAATGCTGGGTAATTTCGATTGTGTAGTAATTTTTTGGCTTGAAAAATTGCCATATTCGGAATTATATGAGACAATGCCTTTAGGTGTATTCTGTCGGAGCATAGCTCAGTCTGGTAGAGCACAGCCTTCGGGAGGCTGGGGCCGGAGGTTCGAATCCTCTTGCTCCGACCATTGAGGAAAACTGGAGAAAGAAAATTGTGAAAAGTGTTTGGGAACAACGGAGAGATTCTCTGTGCAAGTATCTTTCAGCGAGAAAGTATATAGTACTTGCCACTGCTGTGCTGGGAGTTGCTGTGGCAGTTTTTTTTGGATTCTACAGCTGGAAGGACCAGGAGGACAGCAAATTCAAGTTTGAACCTCCTGCGGTCACGGTCAGTGTGGCGGCCTTTGGGCCAGTATCCAAATACATCTACGCCATAGGAACTTTGAGGGCTTCCAGCACCGTTATACTTAAATCTGAGGTAAATGCCAGAATAGAGAAAATCCTCGTTTCTGAAGGTGCAATCGTAAAAGAAGGAGATGTGCTCATTGAGTTGGATGACGCCATTGCCAAAATGCAGCTTATGGAAGCTGAGGCCCAATATCAAAAAGCTGAAGCAGAGGCTGAACCCATAGAGAAATTAGTAAGTAAGGGCGTTGTAGCACGGCTGCAGAGCGCCTCCAAAAGAGCAGATCGGGATATGGCCAGGGCACGGGTTCTCTCTTGTAAAAATAACCTTGATAAACACAGAATAAGAGCTCCGTTCGGAGGAATAGTGGGTTTAATAGAAGTAAGCAAGGGGCAGCTAGCGTCCCAAGGTGCCGATTTAATAAAAATTGTGGATTGTCATCCGCTTAAGGCAGATTTTAAGGTTACTGAAACGGACGTTGAACGGATTTACGTGGATCAGGAAATCCAGGTTTCTGTTGGAGGAGATGATCGGAAAGTATTTGCGGCGAGAATTACGGCCATAGATCCGGAAAGTGACCGGATTTCCCACACATTTGATGTCAGAGCCGTTCTTGATGTGCCGGAGAACGTGGCATTAAACTCTCCAGTGCTGAGACCTGGTCGGTTTGTCAGTGTGCAGATTGCAATGGACGGTGAACAGCAGGGTATTGTGATTCCCGAAAGCGCCTTGGAAAAAATTGGAGACGAGGACGTTCTGTATCGAGTTGTAGAGGGGCTGGCTATTCGTACTTTGGTTACCGTAGGAACTCGACGAGACGGGAATGTGGAGATCATTACAGGAGTAAACGAGGGGGACGTAGTGATAACCAGTGGCCAGATTGGGGTATTGGACGGTAAGGAGGTTACCATGAGAGAAGCAGGTTCCGTTTCTGAAGTTGCCAAAGCCTATCGAGAGATGTACCAAAAACAGCAGGCCAGAAGAGGTCCGCAAACGGCAGGAGCGAGAATATAGCAATGGAACTAACAGAGTTTTGCATAAGACGGCCCGTTTTTTCCACTGTTTTAACCCTTATGATTGTTGTGCTCGGGCTGGTGTGTCAGACAAAGTTGCAGATCAGACGAGATCCGGAAATTGAGAGATCAATAATCGTTGTGGAGTCAGAATTTCCCGGAGCCAGTCCCAAGGTTGTGGAATCGCAGATAACCAAAATTTTAGAGGGATCATTTGCAACAATTTCAGGGATTGAATTAATACGCTCCAACAGCACCAATCAGAGGAGTGAAATTACCATAGAGTTCGCGCCGGAAAGAACTCCTGATGGAGCTGCCTCCGATGTTAGGGATCGCCTCTCCTCCATTCGTAATCAGTTGCCTCTTGGCATTCCAGAATCAATAATTCGCAAGGGCAACACCGATGCTAGCGCCAGCGTGTGTCTGGCTTTTACCAGTGATCATCACACCATAGACGATCTCAGAGATTATATTGAAAAGTATATAAAATCGAAGTTCGAGGTCCTGACCGGCGTTGGCCACGTGCAGGTTTCCGGTGGAAATATAAAGACAATGCGTGTTTTCGTGGATCCTCAAACGTTGTCTGCCTACGGCTACAGTCCAGCCGATGTCGTGGAAACCATAATGATGCAGCACATACAAAGTCCCTGTGGCCGATTTATGAGCAAAGATCGGGAATATATGCTTACTGCCAACGGAGAGCTTAGCAAACCTGAAGAATTTGATGAGATTGTTCTCCCCTCCAACGGCCGAGGCAAAGTTGTCCGCATAAAGGACATAGGCAAATCGCAACTGTTGGCCGAGGATATTCGATCTGGATCATGGTTTAATGGCCGAGAAAGCGTCACCGTTGCGATATCCAAGCAATCAACAGCCAATCCAGTGGATCTTAGTCGGGCCATACGCAAAGCAATGCCGGAGATTGAGGACATGTTGCCGACTGGAGTGAAAGCTGTGATTGCAATGGATGAAGCAGAGGATATTTCTGCCTCGCTGAACAATGTATATCAGGCGATATTGGAGGCAACCATTTTGGTGGTGTTGGTTGTGTTTCTCTTTCTGTGGTCGTTTCGTGCAACATTAATTCCGATTGTAACCATACCTGTGTCTTTGCTGGGTACGCTGATTCTTCTGTTTGCTTTCAATTTTTCTATAAACACATTTACTCTGCTAGCGATGGTCCTGGCCGTTGGGCTGGTTGTTGACGACGCTATTGTTGTGTTGGAAAACATCCACCGACACATGGAAAAAGGTCTTCCACGCCTAAAAGCTGCAATTGAAGGTTCGAAGGAAATTTTTTTCTCTATCATCGCAATGACCTTAACGCTGGCCATTGCATATATACCCATAGCCCTTACCCCTGGCAAGATTGGTCGTTGTTTCAGAGAATTTGCGTTGGCGCTCGCTGGAGCAGTTTTGATATCTGGATTCGTTGCCGTTACCCTCTCCCCAATGATGTGTTCCAAGCTACTAAGCACCGATAGGAAAAAAAACGCAAAAGGTCTTTGGGCCAAGGCATCCAACTATCAAAGTTTCTTTCTAACCGCCATCGATTCTGCGTATTTGAAAATCCTGACCCTGGCTTTGAAAAAAAAGACGATTGTCCTTTGTCTGGGTGCCTCTGTTGCAGCAATGGGCGCGCTAATGTCTCGAATTCTCCCTTCGGAAAGCCGCCCATTTGAGGATTCTGGCTATATAAGTATACATGGAAATGGTCCCATTGGGGCCACATACAGCTTCATGGAGAATACAGCCAAGAAGGTTAACGCCGTTCTGGAGCATACACCATTCATCGATAATCTTTGGATTACAGCCGATCCCAATAAAATCGAAGGATGGGTTCAGTTGATTGATTGGAAAAATCGGAATAAATCCTCAAAAGAGGTAGCCGAGTTGATTCGCCCGGCTCTGAAAGAGGTTACAGAAGTGCAATGTTCGGCGACGGCTGGATACGGACTATCTGACAAAGATACTGTGGATTTCATATTGCAGACAAATCAAAATTACGAGTATTTAGAAAGATTCGGACGACGGTTCCTGTGGCACATACAAGCCAATTATCGAGGCATACAGCAACCACTAAATTCATCTCTGTTGCCTCCACAGCAGGAGTACGTCATCGAGGTGAATCGAGACAAAGCGGCGTCTCTGGGGGTCACCGTTAAGGATATCATCGACACAGTTGAATGTTTTGTAAAAGGGAAAAAGGCTGCCAATGTACAGCGGGAAGCCAAGCGAGAAGAGTTATTTGTTCAGGTGGAATCAAAGCTGAGACAGTCTCCGGAAGATCTTTCGCGAATGTCCGTGAAATCAAAAATGTTTTCCCGAGATAATGAAGTACGCATGGTGCCTATTTCAGACCTGATATCACTGAAGGAGAGATCCTCTCCGATAGGTTTGAACCACCATAACCAAATGCTGTCCCTTGTCGCCTATGCGAACATTGAAAAAGGATACAGTCTCGGTGGAGTTATTGAGGATTTGATTCGCCTCAAGGACAAATATTTGCCGGATACTGTTCAAATGACTTTTTCCGGAGAAACCAAAACTTATCTGGAGGATAGCAAGCAAATAGTGATGGTTTTTGCCCTGGCTTTACTTTTTGTCTTTTTGGTATTAGCTGCGCAGTTTGAAAGTTTCATCGATCCTCTCATAATTATGTTGAGCGTCCCTTTTTCGCTTACGGGCGCGCTGTTGACCTTATACATTGTGCCAGAGGGGAGTTTGAACATCTATTCCAAGGTGGGATTGGTGACGTTGATCGGTTTAATAACCAAGCATGGTATATTGTTGGTTGATTTTTCAAATAAACTTAGGGAACAGAGGAAACAACTGCTTGACGCAGTCAAGCAGGCGGCCTATCTGCGTCTTCGCCCAATTTTGATGACCACATTTGCGATGGTTATAGGAACGATCCCACTGGCCGTTGCAACGGGTGCTGGAGCAGGAGCCCGGAGGCAAATTGGCCTGGTAATCGTCGGAGGGATGCTGGTAGGAACACTTTTTACACTATTTATTGTTCCAATAATCTACGTACTGTTTGCCCGCAGACGGGGAAAAGTTGCAGAAGAATAGGCTTTTAGTGTCTTTTCTGGACATGATGGCCAGCAGAAGTCAATAGACTTCTTTCGAAACCGAGTAGTTCCGAAGAATTTTTAGGAGCCCACGGAACGCAGGACCGCAGAGTACTTTGCAGATGTGATGATCCGAGCACCGGAGCAACTCAAAAATTACCGGAAGGACGACTGTTTCGAAAGAAGTCTAATTGTGGAAAAAAGTTGTTATGCCCTGGTCTCTCACAGTCTTCTCACCGATCTCACCAGGGAGCAAGTCCGCAGAGCGGCCTGGATGTCCCCCAGGTGACTTACATCTGTCACCCGTATATCCACTAGAAGATCGAAGAAATCCGTGGAGCGATGTTCAACTTTCAGATTGATTATGTTGGCTTCATGGGAGCTGATTATATTGGTGATAATGGAGAAACTCTCCGTTTCATTTTGGATTACTATACGCAGACGAGCGACAAATTCCGTGTAAATGTCATCATTCTGGGTCCAGTTTACTTTTATGAAGTTGTATTTGTTTTTTCCCAGATTATTGCAACTGGTAACGTGTACCACGAGACCTCTCTGCGGAGTTAATACACCTATAACCTTATCTCCAAAAATAGGACTGCAGCAGGCGGGAAAATGCACAGCCACCCCTGGGATGAAATTCGTAATACATAGAGAATCGTTGTAGATATTTCCTATATTTTCAGACAAGGGCAGAATCATGCGAATACTATCCAGTGAAATAATACCCCTCCCAATGTTGTAATAAAATTTATCCAAAGAACCGCAGGAATATTCCTTGAAAGGGATCATATCCTCACTCAGAGGAGTTTTTGATGAGGATAAAGCACACTTAATGAGCTGCAATCCCAGCAGGCAAAACTCTTTTTTCTCCCGTGTTTTAATAAATTTCTTTATGCAAGTTTTGGCTTTACTGGTAATCGCAAATCTTTCCCAGGTGCCATCTGGATTTTGAGAAGGGGAAGTTATGATTTCTACCTGATCTCCATTTCTCAGTACTGTCTTAAGGGGCACCATTTTGTTGTTGACCTTAGCCCCGACGGCGGTATTGCCCACAGCCGTATGAATTTCGTAGGCGAAATCGATGACAGTTGCGCCACGTGGCAGAGTGATCAAATCTCCGTTCGGAGTGAAGCAAAACACTTCCTCCTCGAACAGGTCTAGCTTGGAATGACTTATTAGTTCCCCCGGATTGCTGGAATTTTGAAAGACAGTAAGCAGGTTTTTGACCCACTTATATTTCTCCTGCTCATCTTTTCTGAAGAGTGCCCCATCGCTTTTATAGAACCAGTGGGCTGCAACTCCTTCGTCCGCCACTCGGTGCATCTCCTCCGTGCGGATTTGTATCTCCACGGATTGCTTCAGGGGACCTATGACCGTTGTGTGCAAAGAACGATAGTTATTTAGTTTGGGAATGCTTATGTAATCCTTAAACCTACCTGGCACAATTTGAAAATTCGTGTGTATCACTCCGAGGGACATGTAACATTGCTGCAGGTTATCTACAATTACTCGAAAGGCTACAATGTCGTTTATTTGTTCAAGAGATACATTCCGTGTCTGCATTTTCTTCCATATTGAGTATATTTTCTTCTCTCGGCCGCTGATATTAGCGTCTATACCATTTTCCTTGAGTATTTTTTTTAGCTCTAAAATGGTATTTTGCACAAAATTGTTGTCCTTATTACGAATTTGATCCAATTGGAGCGAGATCTTGCTGTATTCATCTGGATGAAGATTATAAAAGGCTAGCTCTTCCATCTCATCCTTTATGATATTCATACCTATACGCTCTGCCAGAGGAGCATAAACCTCTAAAGTCTCCAGTGACACTCTCTTCCTTTTCTCAATTGATGTTATATAGTTCAGGGTGCGCATGTTGTTCAGTCGATCCGCAAGTTTTACTATGAGTACTCTTATGTCTCGGGACATTGCCAAAAGGAATTTGCGGAAATTTTCTGCCTTGTGTACGCGGGACGAGGCATAGTTGATCTTCGATAGCTTTGTGACGCCTTCCACTAGAAAAGCCACCTCCGATCCGAATATTTCGCTTAACTCTGTGAAGCAAACGGTGGTGTCCTCCAGAACATCGTGCAGCAAACCTGTGATCACAGTCTGTGCGTCGAGCTTCAGTTCCGCCAAAAGACGCGCCACCTCCGCCGGATGATAGAAATACGGCACACCAGATGCTCTCTTCTGGATTCCATGCGCCTCCATGGCAAATATGTAGGCCTTACGCAGCATATCCGTATTTACGTTCGAATTATACTCTTTCACCAAACTTATAAGCTCAGAAGAAGTAAGCAAGAAACACCACAACACAAAAAATTAGCTCCAGTATAAAAGTAGTCGAGAAAAGTTCAAGTTTGTAAACAGCTCCTTGCTCAGATTGATCTTCTACTGACCTTGCACATATGAGATGAGACTGTTGTGATTTTCCCTAATTTTCTGTAGCATAGACGCGCAGTTGAGGAAATTATTTATGAAGAAGGGAATACATCCAGATTATCATGGGATAACGGTTATTATGACAGATGGTTTTTCGTTTAAAACCAGATCCACCTGGGGAAAGGAGGGAGATACAATGAAGCTGGACATAGATTCAAAGTCGCATCCAGCATGGACGGGGGTTCGTCAGCTTGTGGATACCGGAGGGCAGCTTGCCAAGTTTCGAAATCGTTATCGGGCATTTGGTCTTAAAACTTCTTGATGTTACGCTATCTCGTATTGTGCCTCGTATTCCTTTCTTTTATGTGGGTGGAGTGGTGTGCTGCCTACTCTCCGCTTACCGCTGTGGTTGTCGTTAACGCTAAAGACTTGGAAACTATTTACGCCTACAACGCAGATCAGAAAACGCAGCCGGCATCTTTGGTAAAGATGATGACGCTGCTGTTGACTTTCAAGGCACTGAAGAGCAAGAAAACGACTCTGAATGCCAAAGTTAAAATATCCAACAATGCGGCGTCGCAGAGTCCTACCAAGCTGGGACTCAAAACCAGCGAAACAATTTCTGTACGCGATGCAATATTGGCGTTAATTGTCAAGTCTGCTAATGACATTGCGGTGGCCATTGCGGAGCATCTGGAGACATCCGAAGGGCGTTTTGTTGCTGCAATGAACAGAGAGGCACTGCGGCTTGGAATGTGTTCCACTGTGTTTTACAATGCATCCGGCAGAAACGATCCGCGGCAGTTGACCACAGCTCGGGACATGGCTAAATTGGCTCGGACGTTGCTGCTAGAGTATCCGGAGTATTATCATCTGTTTTCCAATAAACAGTTCTTTTTGGGCGATAGGAGGATTCGGGGCCACTACGCATTGCTGGGGAAACAGGGAGACATTATTGTAGATGGAATAAAGACTGGTTATTTGAATGCTTGCGGATTCAACTTAGCAGCTTCCGCGAAAAAAGGAAATGAACGCGTGATTTCTATAGTCCTTGGATGCAAAACCAGCGGAAAACGAGAGGCCTGGACAAAATTTTTGCTGAAAAAAAGCTTCGCAAAACTGCAGAGAAAGAAATTAATGGGTCGAACGGTTCGTCCAAAAAAAGACCAGGAATCCGCTCGGGTCGTTACTGGAATTTACAAAAAAATGAATACATTGGAAGGAGGAGTTCACGATGGCTAAGCCCATATTGACCAAGTTAAAAAATGGAATGCGTGTAGTAACGCGTAATATGGAAAATTTTGATAGCGTAGTTCTGGGATACTGGATTGAAGCAGGAGGAGTTCGAGAAACGGAGGAAGTCTGCGGCATATCCCATTTCCTGGAACACATGGCGTTCAAAGGCACAACCACCCGAGATGCCAAGCAAATTGCCGAAGAAATTGAGTCAGTTGGAGGTTATCTGAACGCCTATACATCGAAGGAAACAACTGCATACCACGCAAAGATTTTGAAGGATGATGTGCCCCTAGCCATGGATATCCTATCTGATATTCTCCAAAACCCAACTTTTCCAGAGGAAGAGCTGCTTAGGGAACGGGGAGTAATAATCCAGGAGATATATCAAACCCAGGATACGCCAGACGATATTATCTTTGATCACTTTCAGCGGGTGGCTTTCCCTAATCAGTCTCTGGGTTGGCCTATTTTGGGGCCCATCAAGATTGTGTCCAGGGTGGCGGCTACAGATTTGCATAGCTACAGATCCAAGTACTATAACGCGGATAATATGGTTTTGGCAGCGGTCGGAAATGTGGACCATAACCAAATGGTGGACTTGTTGAGCCGCCACTCGGCAGGATTTTCCAATAATCGAACCTCCAGCCATAATTGCCGCTATGACTATATCGGAGGAGCCTACGCAGATATTCGAAATCTGGAGCAAACCCACGTAATCATAGGGTTTAATGGACTATCCAGTCTAAGCGAAGACTATTATACTTTAGCGATCCTTTCATCCATCCTCGGTGGAGGCATGTCCTCTCGGCTTTTTCAGGAGGTGCGGGAAAAGAGAGGGTTGGCGTACTCAATATACTCATTCTCATCATCCTATAGAAACAACGGAGTATTTGGTATCTATGCTGCTACTTCCGCAGAGAAATTAGCTGAATTGGCACATATCGTTGCTCATGAATTGATAAAGATACGGAAGGATGTGTCCGAGAAGGAGCTCCAAAGAACGAAGGCTCAGTTCAAGTCAAGTTTACTAATGGCTGAGGAAGGGAATACGTCATCCTGTGAACAGATAGTGAACCAAACACTGATCTTTGGGTCTCCGCTGGAGCGAGAGGAGGTGCTGCGGAAGATCATGTCTGTCACCATCGATTGTGTTCAGAAAATTGCCGACTCCATACTGTCATCACCAACGTCTGTGGTAACCGTTGGTAAAAACGATGGGGCCTGCGTTTTGGAAGCTCTCAAATCCTGTGGGATGGCGGGAGCAGAAGGATAAAAAGCCTCTATGTTCATGTCAATTGAAATTAATTTTTGGTAAATTTTGCGAATGTGTCTGTGTTTTTTTTACAACATATACAGATCAAATGTATGCAAAAAATTGTTCAGATCCGCAAAATAGCATAGAATAACTCAGCAAGCTTGGAGAGGAAAAATGAAGAAGATAGCAATGAGGATGTTGGCTGTGTCTCTGTCTGTGTCGCTATATGCAGACGGGTGGGCAGCGGAGACGGAGGAAACAACCCAGCAGGAAGGCACGGATGAACCCTCCTGTTGCAGTCATGACTTTACTGGGGTATATCTAGGAATTGGTGCTGGTTGTCAATTTTCCAAAAATGAACTGAAAGATACAACAGATAACACCAAGGCAACGTTTGACAACAACGCCGTGGGGGGTTCTGCAGTGCTCGGAGCGAGGAAAGTTTTTGGGAATTTCTGTATCGGTGCAGAGGTAGGAGGAACCGTTGGGCCAACAAAGACATCGGACGTAAAGGATGGGAATGTAAAGGTCAGAACAATTCGCAACCGAGGGAGTTTGGTCAATCTTGGTTTGACAGTGGGTGGGGTTCACGCAGAGAAGGGTTGGCATGGATTCGGGATTATTGGGTTCTATTTCCCCCATACAACGCTGAAGGACGCCAATAATAATGGGATAGGAAGCGATGAAAAGCCTGTTGTGTTGGTTGGGGTTGGTGCGGAGAAAAAATTCACGCAAAAGTGGGGAGCCCGAGTGGATTTAGGATATGGGTTCGACAACAAGAAAAGGTTTGAGTATGCGGGATCGAAGGGAGAGTGGAAAGGAAATGGGGGATTGGTACTTAAGTTACTCGCCACGTATCATGTGCCCACAACGGCAAGATAGATTGCAACGCAGTTGTGCCTAATGGAACCAGAGAAGGCATGAAGAATGTCTTTTTAACATCGCCTCGTGCGAGGAGAGGCCCCTCGCAGCGGGGTTTTTATATATGTTGGCTATATACTTTACATGCGCGGTGGTGATATAATGAGGGTACTGGCGTGGGTAGGTGGAGGGGTCCTTTTGAACAGGTTCGAGACAGTTCCTTTTGCCACAGGAAAGAAGTATAACGCATAAAAAGTACAACACGATGTTTTTCATAACAACCACACGATCCCAGGAGAAACACAGAAGAGTGAAGTATATCCGATATTTATCGACGGTGCTAGCACTTTGTTGTGGTTCTGACGTGAAAGGAGAGACGAGAGAGAAGAGCAGCCAGGAGAAAACAGGAGATAAAGGGGACAAAAGGAAGACGCCAAAGGGCCTGGGAAAAAACAGGGGAGAAGCAGAGCTTCCAAGTGGCACAGAAAACGGGACAGAGGGATTATCGTTTGATGTATCCATGCAAAAGGTCGGAGAAAACAAAATGTTTACTGTGAAAGACCTGAAAGGGAACGTAGTGGTAATTCTATTAATCACAACCTGGTGCCAAAATTGTCCTGGAACGCTCTGGACATTGGATTCTCTGGCTAAACAGCTGAAGGAAGAGAATATTGAAAATGTTAAGGTCATTGTTTTGAATATCGGCCCGGAGCTGCCTCAGCAAATTAGGGAATATTTCATAAGGCACGAGATTTTTACCCTCGATGTGTATAACTCAATCACTGCAGACGATTTCGCCCGGACTGGACTCCCAGGAGTGCCTGCCTGCTTGGTTTACAACAAGAAAAACTCGCTAGTCTGGACCCAGCTTGGGCCCTTCCCTTGTAATGATCCCAATTTTTTTTACGCAATAAAAAAACTAGCCCAGGAGAAAAATTCTTGAACTGGATGGGAACCACGATACTTTCGGTGAGAAAGGATAATCAGGTGGTGGTTGCTGGAGATGGCCAGGTGACCATGGGAAATACGGTTATGAAAACTAATGTTCGCAAAGTTCGTTTCATATCCGATGGAAATGTATTGGTTGGATTTGCAGGAGCTACCGCCGATGCATTTACGCTGTTTGAACGGTTGGAAGCCAAACTGGAGCAATACTCTGGGCAGCTGCAGAGAGCCTGCGTTGAGCTGGCCAAAGACTGGCGCACGGACAAGTCTCTACGACGACTGGAGGCAATGATGGCCGTCGTGGACAAAAACATATCTCTGATACTCACAGGCATGGGAGACGTATTGGAACCGCAGGATGGCATTATTGGCATTGGCTCCGGCGGAATTTTTGCACTGGCAGCAGCAAGAGCCCTAATAGATCAACAATTGTCTGCCGAGGATATTGCAACAAAATCCATGAAAATTGCCGCAGATCTGTGTATATATACCAATCACTCGCTTGTGTTGGAAAAAATAGAGAGGTAGCATGACATCACTAACGCCAAAACAGATAGTATCAGAGCTAGATCGGTTCATTGTCGGCCACAGTGATGCCAAAAAGGCTGTTGCAATTGCGCTGCGCAACCGGTGGCGTAGACAGCAGGTACCCAGCCCCCTAAAGGAGGAGATTCTTCCAAAAAATATCCTGATGATGGGACCAACCGGAGTTGGGAAAACTGAAATTGCCAGAAGATTGGCGAAGCTGGCCGATGCTCCCTTCATAAAAGTGGAAGCCACCAAATTCACCGAGATAGGCTATGTGGGGCGAGACGTTGAGCAAATCATACGAGATCTGTTGGAAATGGCTATTTCAAAAATCAAAGAAAAGCACAGACTGTCATTTAAAGAAGAGGCTCGGCAGAGGGCTGAGGAGAGGATTATCGATTCCTTGGTGGGAGAAAGTTCTAGCAAGGGCACCCGAGACAAATTCAGGAAAATGTTGAATTCTGGTCAGCTGGAAGACAAGGAGATAGAGATAAGCGTGGCTGATAGTGCAGTGCCTCAGTCCTTCGATGTTCCAGGAATGCCAGGGGCGCAGATCGGCATGCTGAACCTTTCTGATATGATGAGCAGTGCCATGGGAATCAACAAAACTAGGCAGCGCAAAATTACAGTCAGAGACGCGCGCAAAGTAATCGCAGCCGAAGAAAGTGAGAAGCTGATTGACTCTGACAAGACCATTCGGGAAGCAATATTTTCCGTGGAACAGAACGGCATTGTATTTATAGATGAAATAGACAAAATCTGCGCTCGAAATGCTTCCGGAGCTGATGTTAGTCGGGAGGGCGTGCAGCGGGATTTACTTCCACTGATAGAGGGCTGCTCTGTCACAACCAAGTATGGCACAGTAAAAACGGACTATATCCTTTTTATCGCCTCCGGAGCCTTCCATGTCTCTAAGCCGTCGGATCTGTTGCCAGAACTCCAGGGAAGATTGCCGATTCGGGTGGAGCTGGCCAATCTTACAGAGGAAGACTTTTTTAAAATTCTAAATGAAACAGACAGCAGCCTGGTAAAACAATACTGTGCTCTACTGAAGATTGAAGACGTTATCATTGATTTCCGAGAGGATGGAGTAAGGAAGATAGCAGAGTTGGCCGCGATTGTCAATAGAAACGTTGAGAATATAGGAGCGCGCCGCCTTCATACCATAATCGAAAAGCTTCTGGAAGAAATTAGCTTCTCAGCGGATAGCAGATCTGGAGAAACGCTGATTGTCAACGAAAAATATGTGGAAGACAAGGTGGGAGATCTTGCAATCCACAAAGATCTGTCGAGATTTATTCTATGAGACTTGTTTTCTGTTATGCATAGATGTATTCTGACTTCTACTTTTTTGTCTTCAAAATTAGGTGAGGGGTGTGATTAATCCGACTCATTCAGTCTTGTGGGAGTTTTGAATATGATCAGAGCGTTCACCGAACGGAAAAGATTCAGGAAAAGTTATGGAAAAATTCGCGAGGTTGCGGAGCTTCCTAACCTCATAGAATTGCAGAGATCTTCGTACAATAGTTTTCTACATTCGGACGATATGCAGAATCTACGCAGTGATGTCGGACTCCGGGAGGCCTTCCGTTCTTCCTTTCCCATAGCCGATGTGGCCAAACGGGCCCAGGTGGACTTCTGTGATTATCATTTCGATAGTCCGAAGTATTCCGAGCTGGAATGTCGCAACAAAGGATTGACCTATGCGGCCTCTCTGCGGGCTCTGTTTCGTCTGATTGTTTGGGATGTTAGCTGCGAGGGTGAAGGACGGGCCGTCCGCGATATCAAAGAGCAAGATGTGTATATATGTGATATTCCACTCATGACCAAGGATGGCACATTTATTATCAACGGAGCAGAGCGCGTGGTTGTCTCTCAGATGCAGCGTTCTCCTGGAGTATTCTTTGATCACGATAACGGGAAGACGCATACTTCGGGGAAATATCTGTTTTCCGCCCATATTATCCCCTACAAAGGAGCCTGGCTGGACATTGAGTTTGACGCTAAAGATTTGATTTATGTGAGAATAGACAGAAGACGGAAGATTCTAGCCACCACGTTGCTTCTAGCGTTAGATTCGGCCCAAACCGAGAGAGAGCGGGCTCAAAATCCAGACAAGGATCTAAAGTCTTTGGAAATTTACGGAATGGACCGTGAAGAGATTCTCGCCTATTTCTACGATAACTATGAGATCTACCACAACGGTAACGGTATGTTATCTCGGAAATTTAAGGCCGATCAGTGGAAAGGCGTTAAGCTTGATAACGATTTAATCGACGCGAAAACAGGAAAAGTTGTGGTCAAAGCCGGGGAAAAGATATCCTCTCGAATTGCAAAAAAATTGCAGGAAGACGGATTAGATGAAATTGTGGTTCGTATGGACGAACTGGTTGGTAAGTACAATGCATTGGATGTGATAGACTCATCTGGAGTGGTCATAGCTGAGGCAGGGGATGAACTATCGGAAAGCCTCGTTACAAAAATTGTTCAACAGGGGACTAAGTTTGCCGTTCTTTTAATAGATCACACAGAGGTGGGAGCCTACATCAGAAATACGCTGGCCTTCGATAAGTGCACCAATAGGGAAGAAGCTTTATTTGAGATATTCCGCGTCATGCGTCCAGGAGAACCTCCTACCATAGACAGTGCCCAGGATCTATTCCATAACATGTTCTTTAATCCCGACTATTACGATTTTTCTGCCGTTGGAAGGGTGAAGGTGAATAGTCGAATTGGGTCGAATGCTCCGGAAAATCTTGTAACTCTCACCAAAGATTGCATACTGCGCATAATGAAAATCCTGCATCAATTAAAGGACGGCGTGGGTGAAGTTGACGACATCGACAATCTCGCGAACAGAAGGATACGATCCGTCGGAGAGTTGATAGAAAATCAATTCAGGATAGGTCTGTCTCGTATGGAAAAAGCCGTAAAGGAGCGCATGGACTCCATCGACATAGAAAATGCTGTTCCCAATGATGTGATCAATGCAAAGCCGGTTTCGTCGGCTATCAGGGAGTTTTTCCAATTATCTCAGCTGTCGCAATTCATGGATCAGACGAATCCTCTAGCTGAAATAACGCACAAGAGACGTATATCAGCGTTGGGACCGGGTGGATTGACCAGGGACAGAGCCGGGTTTGACGTACGAGACGTTCACACAACTCACTATGGGCGCATATGCCCAATTGAAACTCCAGAAGGGCAGAACATAGGCCTGATAAATTCTCTGGCTATCTTTGCAAAGATTAATCGGTATGGGTTTATAGAAACGCCGTATAGAAAGGTATCCAATGGAAGGGTAACGGACAAGGTAGAGTACCTATCTGCTGTCGACGAGGGAGAATACACGATTGCCCAGGCCAATGCATCAATCACCGCTGATGGGTATTTTAAAGATGAGTTTGTAACCTGCCGTCGGAACGGGGATTTCATAAATGCCCCGAAAGAATCCATTGATTTCATGGACGTTTCCCCAAAACAGATTATTTCTGTGGCGGCGTCCCTCATTCCATTTCTGGAGAATGACGATGCCAGTCGAGCTCTCATGGGCGCCAACATGCAGAGGCAGGCCGTCCCATTGATTCGTTCTGAGGCTCCTTTGGTTGGAACAGGAATGGAGGCAGTTGTTGCGCGGGATTCAGGTGTAGTGGTCGTTGCCAAACACGATGGAGTGATTGATCAGGTGGACGCCAATAGAATCGTCGTTCGCATCAGCGGAGATGATTCCAATGTCGGCGTAGACATATACAATCTAAGAAAATTCCAAAGATCCAACATGAGCACATGTCTCAATCAGACTCCTTTGGTAAAAAAAGGGGATTTGATCAAAGCAAATGACATTATAGCCGATGGTGCAGGCACGGATATGGGAGAGCTGGCCCTTGGTCAGAATGTGTTGGTTGGATTTATGTCATGGCATGGATATACGTTCGAGGACGCCATCGTTATTTCTGAGCGTCTTGTTCAGGATGATTATTTCACGTCGATCCACATAGAAGAATTCGAGATAATGGCGAGGGACACCAAGCTTGGTAATGAGGAAATTACCCGAGATCTCCCCAACGTGTCCGATGACTCTCTGAAAAATTTGGACGAGGCTGGCATTGTCCGCATTGGAGCGGAAGTACAGGCAGGAGATATTCTAGTTGGCAAGGTCACGCCAAAGGGCGAAACCATGATGACTCCAGAGGAGAAACTGTTGCGTGCCATATTCGGAGAAAGAGCTGCGGACGTAAAAGATTCATCCCTACGACTGCCTCCGGGCGGCAAAGGAGTGGTGGTGGATGTGAAGATTTTCTCCCGCTGTGGTGTTGAGAAGGATGAAAGAACTCTGGCGATAGAGCAAAAGGAGATAGAGTCCTTCAAAAATGATCAAGACATAGAGAGGAGAATTATCGAGGCTACCTATTATCGGCGGCTGCGCAGTAAGCTGCTCGGACAGCAGATTTCTTCCTCTCCTGTGAGATGTAATGGGGCAACAATCACCGAAGAGTATCTGGATTCCATGTCCCACGGACAGTGGAGACAAATAGCCGTCCTCGATCCCAATATTGCTGGAGATATTGCGAGTCTGCACAGCAATTTCAACGAAATTATGAATCGGCTTGACAAAAGTTTTACAGAAAAAGTGGAGAAGCTGCGCAAGGGTGATGAGTTGGCTCCCGGTGTCCTAAAAATGGTCAAAGTTTTTGTGGCAGATAAGCGGAAGCTACAGCCGGGAGATAAGCTCGCAGGTCGACACGGCAACAAGGGCATTGTGTCCAAGATTGTTCCCGTTGAGGACATGCCTTATATGGAAGATGGCACGCCAATCGATATGATATTGAATCCGCTGGGTGTTACATCGCGAATGAACGTTGGACAGGTTCTGGAAACGCATCTTGGGTGGGCTTCCAAGGCTCTTGGCAAAAAAGTTAGAGAAGTCATCGAAAAAGTTCAATCGGACGAGAAGCTTATGGACAATCTTCGTTTGCAACTGAAGGATATCTATGGGAAAGTCGAAGGAAAAACAATTGATGCTATGCCAGACGAAAAGGTGGTGGAACTGGCCGTCCATGTCCGGGATGGCATACCGGTATCCACTCCGGTTTTTGATGGAGTAAGTGAGAATGAAATTGTGAAAGCTCTTGAAAGTTGCGGTTTGGAAGGATCCGGACAGGTCACTCTGATAGATGGTCGCACTGGAGTTCCATTCGACCGAAAAGTCACCGTCGGCTGCATATACATGCTGAAGTTGCATCATATGGTGGATGATAAAATTCATGCGCGGTCAATTGGGCCATACAGTTTAGTTACGCAACAGCCCCTTGGTGGCAAGGCACAGTTCGGAGGACAGAGGTTCGGAGAGATGGAAGTCTGGGCGTTGCAGGCCTACGGAGCCGCCTACACGTTGCAGGAAATATTGACTGTTAAGTCCGACGACGTCGCCGGAAGAACCAAGGCATACGAATCAATAATCAAGGGAGACGAGAACATTGTTCCTGGCATCCCCGAGTCATTTAACGTTCTGATGAAAGAACTGTGCAGTTTAGGATTGAATTTTGAGTTTCAGCAGGATCCTGTTCAGGATGGTACGAAGCTAGACATGTGAAGTCTGACAAGGGAAGGTGGAGATGCAAAATCAGCTGAGGAAAGCGTTTGGGCAAATTAGTAACCTGAACAGCTTCGATGCTATTCGGGTATCGATTTCAAGCCCCGAGAGAATAAGATCCTGGTCTTTCGGTGAAGTAAAAAAGCCGGAAACAATCAATTATCGAACATTTAAACCTGAAAGGGATGGTCTGTTCTGTTCCCGCATATTTGGTCCCGTGAAAGACTATGAGTGTTTATGTGGAAAATATAAACGAATGAAGTACCGCGGCGTAATCTGTGAAAAATGCGGTGTTGAGGTTACTCTGTCCAAGGTTAGACGGGAGCGCATGGGGCATATAGAGCTCGCCTCCCCGGTTGCGCATATCTGGTTCACCAAATCCCCCCCAAGCCGGATAGCTCTTTTGTTGGATATGACATCCAGTGAAATGGAGAAAGTGTTATATTTCGAGAGCTATGTGGTGATAGATCCAGGCATCACGCCGCTGAATCCGTCCCAATTGCTCACCGAGGAGGAGTACTACAAAGCCCAGGACGAATACGGAGAAGACTCTTTTAGAGGTGGCATTGGTGCAGAAGCGCTGAGAGTTATGTTGGCCAATTTGGACCTTAAGGGGGAGAAGGATAGACTTCGGGTAGAGCTGAAGACTGTCCATTCGGATATAAAACGGCGGCGCATTGTAAAGAGACTGAAGCTTGTGGAGTCTTTCCTGGGGTCTGGCACCCGTCCCGAGTGGATGATAATGGAGTGTATTCCAGTTATTCCACCGGAGTTGCGTCCCCTGGTGCCGCTGGACGGAGGCAGATTCGCGACGTCAGACCTGAACGATCTGTATCGCCGCGTTATAAATCGTAACAATAGATTGAAGCGACTTTTGGAGCTAAAAGCGCCGGAAATCATCGTAAAAAATGAGAATAGAATGCTGCAGGAGGCGGTGGATGCCCTGTTTGACAATGGTCGCCGTGGAAGAGCCATAACCGGTGCAGGAAAACGACCGCTAAAGTCCCTTTCAGATATGCTGAAGGGGAAACAGGGACGTTTTCGACAGAATTTGCTTGGAAAAAGAGTGGATTACTCGGGGCGGTCGGTCATTGTGGTGGGTCCTGAGCTAAAGTTGCACCAGTGCGGCATCCCCAAGAAGATGGCGCTGGAGTTATTTCAGCCGTTTATTTATTCAAGGCTAGAAAGATACGGCCTGGCAACAACGCTTAAGGCCGCCAAACGCATGGTGGAGAAAGAGCGCTCCGAGGTATGGGATATTCTGGAGGAAGTTATCAAAGAGCATCCGGTGCTGCTGAATCGCGCTCCGACGCTGCACCGGCTTGGTATACAAGCCTTTGAACCTGTTCTTGTGGAGGGAAAAGCCATCAAACTGCATCCTCTGGTCTGTACGGCTTTTAACGCAGATTTCGACGGAGATCAGATGGCTGTTCATGTTCCATTATCTCTGGAGGCCCAGCTGGAATCTCGTGTTCTAATGATGTCGACCAATAATATTTTGAGCCCATCCAGCGGTAAGCCAATTATCCTTCCCACGAAGGACATTATCCTGGGAATTTACTACCTCACCATGGAAAAAGCAGGAGAGCTGGGAGAGGATATGATTTTCTCATCCATTGGGGAAATAGAACATGCTCTTGAGGAAAAGGTTGTCAGCTTACACGCGAAAATAAAAGCTCGCTATAATCAGATACAGGAAGATGGGACCATGAAGGCAGTTACGGTGAGCACTACACCAGGACGCATGATTCTATCCCAGCTGCTGCCCAAACACCCGGAGATTAAATTTGATCTAATAAATAGGCTGCTAACCAACAAGGAATCCGCAGCCATTGTTGAAAAGATCTATCATGTGTGTGGGCAGAAAAGCACCGTTGTTTTTGCGGATAAGTTGAAGGATATCGGATTTTTGTATTCGACAAAGTCCGGGATTTCGTACGGTAAGGACGATCTACTTGTTCCTGTGCAAAAGAAAGACATAGTCAATGCTACTAAAAAAAACGTAGCCGAGTATGAAAGGCAGTATCTAGATGGATTGATCACCTCCGGAGAACGCTATAACAAGGTTGTTGATGCCTGGGCAGTCTGTGGTGACAAGGTAGCGGATTCCATGATGAAGCAGATATCCAAGATGGAGGTCGGCAAACCGGTGAATGCCATGTACATGATGGCGCATTCCGGAGCACGAGGTTCTGTTGTGCAGATGAGGCAGGTGGCTGGTATGCGTGGTCTAATGGCCAAGCCATCGGGGGAAATCATTGAGACGCCGATTATTTCAAACTTTAAGGAGGGGTTGACTGTGCTGGAGTATTTCACCTCAACCCACGGAGCCAGGAAGGGCATGGCAGATACAGCCCTCAAAACAGCTAACTCCGGATATCTAACCAGACGCCTAGTGGATGTAGCCCAGGACTGCGTAATTGTGAAGGATGACTGTGGCACGCGTCGGGGCATCGTGATACGTGACATAATATCTGGTGGAGATGTGATCTCTCCGCTGGTTGAGCGAATCCTTGGGCGAACTGTGGTGGATGATATAGTAAATCTGTACAACGACCAGGTAATTGTAAAAGCCGGTGAACTAGTCGACGAAGAAGCAGTAAGAAAGATCAGCGAAGCAAGTATAAACGAGGTGCGGATTCGGTCTGTGCTTACCTGTGACTGCAAAGGGGGGATCTGCGCTACCTGCTACGGTAGAGATCTTGCCCGCGGGAAGAAGGTAAATATCGGTGAAGCCGTTGGGGTTATCGCAGCACAATCAATTGGCGAGCCTGGAACCCAGCTTACCATGAGGACCTTTCACATAGGTGGAACGGCCCAGAAAGGAACAGAAATGTCTTCCATCGATGCCACCTATGATGGCACGATATCCCTGCGCAACGAAAAAACCGTCGAGAACAGCGAGGGACAAAAAATAGTGATGAACAGAAACACAGAGATAATAATCCTTGATGCCAACGGCAAGGAAAGAGCTAATCACAAAGTTCCCTATGGTTCCAGGCTCTATATCAAGAATAATTGTAAGGTAGAAAAGGGAAATAAGCTGGCGGACTGGGATCAGTTTACTTTGCCTCTGATCTGCGAGAGAGAAGGAATAGTTCAGTATGTGGATCTTATAGAGGGAGTATCCCTCCGGGAAACAATTGACGAGTCCACCGGCGTATCGACCTACGTGGTGGCAGATTGGAAACAGCAGGCCCGCTATACCGAATTGAAACCTCGAATTGTTCTAACTGATGATTCAGGTAAACCGATTTTGCTGCCCAATGGTCAGGAAGTCAGATACTTTCTATCGGTGGACTCCATCATTGCTGTTGAAACGGGCAGTCAAGTAAAGGTGGGAGACATTTTGGCGCGCATGCCACGGGAATCGTCTAAAACAAGGGATATCACCGGCGGTTTGCCGAGGGTTTCCGAGTTATTTGAGGCTAGAATGCCCAAAGATCCCGCGGTCATAAGTGAGTTTAATGGTCGTGTGGAGTTTGGAAAGGATTACAAAGGGAAAAAACGAATAATAGTGCATCCGGATGATGAAAGCTTCACTCCGATTGAGTATCTGGTGCCACGCTGGAGACAAGTAGTAGTCAAGGAAGGCGATATGGTGGCCAAGGGAGATATTTTGATCGACGGCAACAAAGCTCCGCATGATATATTGCAGATTCTAGGAGTAGAAGCTTTGGCCGATTACCTGGTAAATGAAATACAGGATGTGTATCGTTTGCAGGGAGTTAAGATCAATGACAAGCACATAGAAATAATTGTTCGCCAGATGCTGCAAAAAGTGAAGGTGTCCTCTCCGGGAGATACGACGTTTCTAACCGGCGAGCAGGTAGATCGCTTGGATTTTGAAGAGGAAAACGTCAGGATAACAGCAGAGGGAGGAATACCAGCCACGGCCTATCCTGTGCTGCAAGGAATAACCAAGGCCTCATTGCAGACCCGATCGTTTATTTCCGCTGCCTCGTTTCAGGAGACCACTCGGGTATTGACGGAGGCGTCCATTACGGGAAAAATCGATCGGCTGAGTGGCCTGAAGGAAAATGTCTTGGTGGGAAGGTTAATTCCCGCCGGAACTGGTTTTGTCATTGGAAAGATGAGGAGAATTGCACAGGAGAGAGATGCCGAAGTTAGCAGAGGAGGAGGCAGAGTGATCAACAAGGATTAAAGAGTAAATGGAGAGAGAGGACGAATGATCATTCCGTCGTAGGCAGGTCGGATGGAGGTGGGTAGAGTTTGCAGCAGGGTCTCGTAGTCCATTGAATCGCCCATGTGGGTGAGAAAAGTTCGGCTTGGAGAAATTTCTGAGACCCATTTCAGAACCAGATCCAGATGAGCATGAGTTGGTTTGGGATCCTTCAGAGATTGGCATCCGACCACCCAGGAGTCTATTCCTTTTAATGTCTCGAAATTGGCAGAGCTGAGTGAGACAACGTCTGTGGAATAGGCAAAACTACCTATGCGGATACCAAGAGATGAGGAAAACCCATGATCCTGCACAAAAGTAATGCCGGAAATGTCCCCAATGGAAAACTTTTCATACAGAATATGTGGTTCCAGGTATGTCCTGTAGATTTCCTGTTTATTTTCTTCAAACAAATAGAAATGGGATTTTTTTATCATTGCCAGATCCAATTCTGTCGCATATATGGGAAGCAGAGCTGAATTTCCACAAAATATGGGGCGAAGTTCATTGATTCCTCCAACATGGTCATAGTGAGAGTGCGTGAAAATTACCGCGTCGATCTTATCTATTCCATTATCAAGCAGCTGTTGACGCAAATCCGGAGATGTATCCACCAGCAGCGATGTGTTTCCAACTTCTATCAGTATTGACGATCTGGAGCGGCGGTTTTTTATATTACCAGGGTCACAATCTCCCCAGCCATATCTCAGCACCGGCACTCCACCAGATGAGCCACATCCCAAAATTGTTATTTTCATTTTTTACGCCCTTCTTTTCTTATAGCAGACTTTCCTCAGGAATCAAATGTCGCTTTTCGTCAAAAACTTACATTTTATTAAAAAATATTTTGCTAAAATATAAAAAAAATAATTAACGGAATGGCGCGTTGTATTTTAGAAAGATTGCACTAATTATCCCACTATTTGCCAGTTTTATCACGTCACCTCATTCCATTGGCGCATTAAAACCGCCTCTGCCTGTGCTTATGGAAGCGGTGCATGAAGTTGTGGAGCTGGAGAGGGGAAAGAATTTTTTAGAAAGAGATAAAAGGGCGTTGACGAGGGATTTTATAGGCCTCTATCAACATCTTAACGATGTTTATGGAATACTTAATCCAGGTTATGGCGAAAAAAGTAGTACAGATCCAGTTCCCACTGGAGAGCCAAAAGATGATGATGACGTAGATCCACCAGAGCGACGAGAAGCCTCCCATGCTCCACATGATGATGACGAGATGTCGCCACCTCCGTCGCCATCCACAGAAACTTCAGATCAACAGTTTCAACAGCTGCAGCAGCAGTCACCAACGCAGCCCTCAGATTCAGCTTCATCTCCAGATGAGACGTCCGCTGAAGAATCTGGAGAGAAAGAGGAACCGGAAAATGATGAAGCGAATGGTGATTCAGGAGATGAAAGTGCTGATATTTCAGATGAGGGAGCTGGAGAACCAGTGGCAGCAACCCAATCTTTGGCTTTTCCTCAACAGCCACCAAATTTCAATGTTGCAGGCCCTCCTGGGGCGAAAGTTGGAGATCCAGAATCTGCATTCATCGCGGAGTCACAGATGAAAGAACCGACATTTCTGCCGGAAGGACAGTCTGGGACTGCCCCGGAAATAGGGAGCGAGAATTTCAGCAATGGAGAAGCAGAAGGCTTTGGTGGAAGAGGATTTCGTAGCCAAGCACATGGAACGGGCAGAGGCTATGGTGATGATGACGGACAGGAAACGTCGGAGGAAATAGATGATAACGACTACGAAAATAGTCGGAATAGAAACAGAAGAAGCAGGAACAGGGACTATTCAGAAGACAGACATAGGAGAGAAAGAAAAGGGAGGACATCTGAGTATTCAGAAGACGAAGATGACTCTGTGTCCATCGAGAACGAAAATTCCACGGATGATGGAAGCGATTCCGCAAACACCGGTGATAGGGAAGGCAAGGAAGTGCGTGAGCAAACATCTCCAGATAATAGCGATGGAGACGGTGCCGCAGATAGCCCTCAAAGTATTTCCACGGAACAGGCTTCGAACAGTGATAATGACAATAATGAAGATGGGAATAAGGATGAGGAAGACGAATCCGCCGAGAAATCGTCGCCCCAAAAATCTCCTAAACCCAAGTTAACGAGGAAGAGTAAACCAGAGACAGATGATACGGAACGCGATGACGTGGACGACAAGCAAACGCAGCCTGATAACGACGGAGACGAAGATAATGGCGGCGATGATAGAGACGAATCCGCCAAGGAATCGTCTCCACAAAAACCTCCCGAGCTACAACACATAAGAAAGAAATCAAACATTCGAAAAGATACCCACGACGTAGAAGAAGATAAGGAGGAGCAAACACCGGATGTGGAGAGCTATGGAGGCAAAAGCGATGACGACGATGAACCTCCTCCCAAGACGACAGCATTTTCCTCAATACATTTTCAATTTACAGATAGCGTGGAAGAAATCTCAGAGGGAAACAAACCGGTCGTGATAATATTTAATCCAGAAGGAGTTTCTAATGTGCCCGGAGACGTTCCCGTGGCAAAACATGTTGATCAACAAGTTGACCAAACCACATCCAAAGAACTAAAGCCAGAGGACTTTTAGATAATGTTGAAAAAAATGATTTTTATCCAATTCTCCATCATGCTTTCGATTGCATCTGCCGAAGAGCCTGTCGACAGCGCAGAGCAATCGCATCCAAGCAACTCAGTCAGTTCTGAATCCACTCATTCTAATTCCGAGGAACGTATAAAAAAGCTTCTGCAAGAAATAAAAGACCAGGTACTTGAAGACTCTGACACCGTTATCTCCCACCTATCTCCATCAAAGCAGAAAAGAGTAATCTCTTTATTAAATCAGATCATACAGAATTTGAATAGCATAACGCAATACATCATCGGGAAAATCCCCACCACCTAGGGGCTGTAAAATTCATGAATTTCAGCCCAGTGGGTAAGTAATAGCCAAAGAATAGTTGCCATAGATTCGAGCAATTCCACCAAATTCTGGATGTTTTCTATATGAGCAGAAAAAAACACTATCCTTTCGCTGTAATTGCGCAAGAACAAGCTCCTCGGGACATCGTAGACCACATTTCAGGGCCTTCCCCAGGGATTCTTTCAACGTCCAGGCCACCATGGAACTCTCAGAGTCTTCAGGGATTGTTTCCCCGCCTCGGGCAATGTATTTAAGCGCACTACGAGACTTTCTTCCCAAGTTTTCAATGTCTATGCCGAAGGAAAATTCTCTCTGAAATACAAGACTGACGACAATTTCATCCGTATGAGCGATGGATGTGCCGTAGTCTCCATGATCTAATGGGGCCCTAATAACCGGAGACCCCGAAGCCTCGTTCAGAACGCTCACATCCCGAAATTTCAAGTTATTCGTCAATGAAGCCAGAGCCATCTTAGTTGTTAATCGTCCAAGAACATACTCACGCTGCCTTTTCTCTAGCTGGATTGACCGTAGCCTGTCTAATTCGCTGTCGGATAGGTATTCTCTGATCCTTTCCTCACGGAAATCGGAAAAATTGGCAACTGCCAACGCACATACGCCTCGTTTTTTCCGACCTAGAGAAAGAAAATACACTGACACCATGGAGCTACACCATGGACATTCCGCCGTTTACATGCAGCACATGCCCGGTTATGTAGGAGGCCTCATCACTGGCTAAAAATCCCACCGCTGCAGCAACCTCCTCAGGACGTCCTACCCGCGCCAGTGGGATTCTTTTCTCTAAACCTTCTCTGTGGAGGGCTGGAATAGCATCTACCATCGGAGACTGGATAAGCCCGGGAGCTACACAGTTTACGGTAATGTTTCTCCTGGCCAATTCCAAAGCTGCGGACTTCGACAGTCCAAGCAAAGCTGATTTACTTGCTGCATAGTTTGCCTGTCCAGCATTGCCAACAGTTCCGGAGATTGATGAAATGTTAACTATTCGGCCCCATTTGCCCTTTAGCATGCTCCTAGAGGCTCCTCGCATCAGCCGAAATGGAGCCTCTAGATTTACCATCATCACCTGATTCCATTCGTCGTTAGTCATTTTTAGTAGAAGATTGTCTCTGGTTATGCCAGCATTATTTACCAGAATATCCACCCGTCCGCAGCGGTGTTCTACCTCATTCACCAAACAATCCACCTCGGTCATACAACTCAGATCACATTGAAAAACATAGATCCTTTGAGATAGCTCCTGGGCAAGAGCTTCCAAACCGGTGGTCCTGGTTCCAGAAATCGCCAGCGTGGCTCCCAGGTTGTGAAGTATTCGGGCAATAGCCCCTCCGATAGCTCCGCTGGCTCCGGTGACAAGTGCAATTTTTCCACTTAAATCAAACACTATACACCGACTTTTTAATTTCAAACATACTCAACTTTTAAAATTTCATATTCTTTCTTACCAGATGGGGTCACCAGTTTTATATCATCCCCCACATCTTTGCCTATCAGCGCCTTTGCCAGCGGAGCTTCTATAGATAGCAGCCGCTTTTTCACATCGGCTTCGTCCACCCCAACTATTTTGTAGGTAATTTCGTCATTTGCTGACTCATCAAAGACTGTCACTGTGGTGCCAAACTTTACTCCAGTTCCTCCGAGCCTGCGGATATCTATGACCTCCGCCCGAGACAATTTGGATTCCAGTTCACGGATCCGCCCCTCTATAAACCCCTGTTTCTCCTTGGCATAGTGGTACTCCGCATTCTCAGACAGATCACCAAGAGCCCGCGCCGAAGAAATGGCGTTAACGACAGCAGGCCTCTCGACAAACTTTAGATTTTTTAGCTCATCTTCCAGACTTTTAAACCCTTCCGGCGTCATATAAACTTTTTCCATAATGTACTCTCGAAGATCTACCCAGTGACTTTGGGAACTATAAACATATTGTTTTCTTTCTCAGGGGCGTTACTCATTACTGCCGGATCGCTGGCAAAGACAACATCTTGTCGTTCGTACAGGACAGACGAGTACTGAATGGTACCGTCGATTTCAGAACAATCCACCTCGTTGAGCTGTTCCACAAAGTGAAGAATCTCATTCAACTCATCCAGTAGTTCGGGAATCTGTAACATGTCGATTCGAATGCGAGCAAGACGAGCAACTCTTATGACATCCATTTCGCTTACAGACATAAACCCCTCCACTCTACCCAAGGATGCTATTACAGCTCTTTTAAAAAGTCCACGGCTTTGCTTAATAAGTACCCGTCTATGCCGTGGGCTAAATTCTGGCTTATTGCTGTTTGCACAGATATGCCGGAGGTTTTCAAAGCTTCTTCGGTTAGAGTTACGGTGCCGATGGGAATAACATCGTCCTGAGCACCATGAGTAAGTAGGACCTTTGTGCTGCAATTTAAACACAGAGGAGGACTAATCAACAGCCCGGAAAAAACGACAACAGCCAGCGCATTGTGCTGCAATCCAAAACTCAGGGCTACCATGCCTCCCTGGGAAAATCCAGACAAAATCACATTTTGATAGTTCAACTTTTTTTCGATAACAACAGAATCAATATAGGCCATGATTCTTGGGGCATTCTTCAGAAAAGCATCTTTCCATTCATTTACATCACCACCTCTCAGAGCAAACCACTGTCGACCGAAACCGGCCTCGCACTCTTCAAGACCCCCTGGTATGCGAACTTCCGCCGTTGGAAGCGTTCTTGCGAATGTTTCACCGACTGGCCGCAAATCATCTTTATCAGCTCCATAGCCATGGAACATGAAAATCAACTTGTCGGCATCTGTTCGCCTGCCAAGAATTATCTCGTCCATATCCACACACCCTACTCAACACACATAGCACATGAGCAGCACTCTAGCCGTTCTTTTGAACACAGTCAACAACAACTATGGCTGCTGTGCAGGCCAGTTTTCAGCAAATAATCTATTGTTTTCATCCTCCAAAAGGGATATCCTAACATCCAGATTTGCGGGTGTAGCTCAGTGGTAGAGTACAACCTTGCCAAGGTTGGTGTCGAGGGTTCAAGTCCCTTCGCCCGCTCCATGTGGTGGATCAGAAGAAGTCAGTGGATAATAAAGGTTGCTGTGTTGGTTGAAAAAGAACAAATGCCCCCATCAATTTTTATAATCACCGGATGCGTATAACCAGATCTGTATACTCTCACAGACCCACGGCAGAGAGTAGTTATTATGGCCATATGATGAGGCAGCAGACAGATCTCGCCCTCTGTAGCAGGCACAACCACCTTCGTAATTTCCCCATCGAAAAGTTTTCTGTCAAGCTTTAAAATTTTCGCTCTCAAGTTGATACTCCCATATTGGTAGCCTTCTCATAGACATCCTCGATGGTTCCCACCATGAAAAAGGCCATCTCTGGAAGATGATCGCAGTCTCCGGAAACTATGGCACTGAATCCTTTGATGGTATCCGCCAGGCTGACAAATTTTCCCTCGATGCCTGTAAATACCTCTGCCACATGGAAAGGTTGTGATAAAAATCTTTGGATTTTCCGGGCCCGCGCCACCACTAATTTATCTTCCTCTGACAATTCATCCATACCGAGAATAGCAATTATATCCTGGAGAGATTTGTAACTTTGCAGAACCCTCTGAACCTCACGAGCGACCCGGTAATGCTCTTCTCCAACGATGTTAGGGGAGAGCATCCGGGATGCAGAATCCAATGGATCCACCGCGGGATAAATTCCCAATTCCGAGATCTTTCTACTGAGAACGGTGGTGGCGTCCAGATGAGAAAACGAGGTGGCCGGAGCTGGATCTGTTAGATCATCCGCCGGAACATACACAGCCTGGACACTGGTAATAGATCCTAGTGTAGTGCTGGTGATGCGTTCCTGCAGCTCTCCCATATCTGTTGCAAGGGTTGGTTGATAACCAACGGCGGAAGGAGTCCGTCCAAGCAACGCCGATACCTCAGATCCAGCCTGGGTAAATCGGAATATGTTATCGACAAAGAGCAGGACATTTTGCTGCTCACAATCGCGGAAGTACTCGGCCAGCGTTAATCCCGTCAGAGCAACCCTTGCCCTTGCACCAGGCGGTTCGTTCATCTGACCATAAACCATGGCGGCCTTCGATCCTTCCCTGTGGACGCTGATGACCCCCGACTCTATCATTTCGTAGTACAGATCATTGCCTTCCCTGGTTCTCTCACCAACTCCGGCGAAAACGGAAAATCCCCCGTGCGCCTTTGCAATATTGTTTATTAATTCCTCGATTAAAACAGTCTTTCCAACACCAGCTCCGCCGAAAAGCCCCACCTTGCCACCCTTGGCGTAGGGAGCCAGAAGATCCACCACTTTAATCCCAGTCACAAGTGTCTCCGCGTTGGTGGACTGTTCCACAAACGGAGGTGCCTCACGATGAATTGGAAGCAACATTTTGGCGTTAATGGGACCTCTACCATCAATGGGGTCCCCAACAACGTTTATAATCCTTCCAAGCGTTTCTCTTCCCACCGGAACCTCTATCATCTTCCCGGTGTCAATCACCTCCTGCCCCCGCTGCAGACCATCAGTGACGTCCATTGCTATGGTGCGAACAGTGTTCTCCCCCAGTTGTTGAGCCACTTCAAGAACCATTTTTTTACCATTGTTCACAACCTCCAGAGCATTAAGAATGCTGGGAACCTTCTCATCAAATCGAACATCCACAATTACTCCCAAAATCTGGGATATTCGCCCCTTATTACTCGTCATATGGCTATCCTTTCGCAATGGTAGTGGCTCCAGAAACCACCTCAACCAATTCCTGGGTAATCCTATACTGTCTCGTTCTGTTGTAGCTTATGGTCAAGTTTGACAGCAACTCGTCGGCATTTCTGGTGGCATTATCCATGGATGTCATGCGCGATCCCTGTTCTCCGGCCACACTTTCCAAGGCAGATTGGTAAATTTGTATGGCTATATTATATGGAACGATGGTTTGTAGTATTTCTTCAGTGCTAGGCTCAAAGATGATATCGCCATTGCTTGAATCTGGAGTACAAACTATGGGAATCAGGCTTTTCACCTCGACTTTACGACTAATGGCTGAAAGGCACCTGGTGTACACGATGGCTACTTGATCTACACGGCCTGAGGAAAAGTTGGCCATGATTCTGGTTGCCAGCAGATTAGAATTCTCTAGCAATGCTTCCGAAAGATAAAAATTTTCCAGCAACTCTATACGGTCCCCATCTATCAACTTCTGCTTTAGAAATTCGAACGGCTTTACTCCGATGCAGATAAGGTGAACTGTCCCCCCCCTTTGGTGTATGCCAGAAATTATTTCAGCAGTCTTTTTGCCTATGACATAGTTGAAATTGCCACATAACCCCTTCTCCGAAGCAAATACCACTAGCATCTCATTCTGAACCATGTTTCTGCCGGAAAACAGTTCACAGCTTCCATCCACAAATTTTCGGTGGATTTTGGACAAAATAAGAGCTAGCTCCGTTGCGTATTCCCTGGAATTTGCCGCTTTTTGCTCAGCTTTCTTCAATTTTATCCCCGCCACCAGTTTCATGGACGAAGTCACTTTTCTGGTGGATTGAACCGCTCCTATTTTGTTACGAAACTCTTTCAGACTGGGCATATTCTACGATCCGTGAAGTTTTTTAAAATCCGCCAGGTATTTGGTCATTAGACGCTTCAGTTCCTCGTCTATTTCATCGCTGATTTCCCCCTGCTTTCCAACATTGGACAAAACCTCGAACTCTTCCTTTCTCATACGGTTTAGGACATATGCCTCAAAACTGCGGACTAATTTTACAGCTAAACCATCCAGATAACCGTTAACCCCTAGGTATATGCTCACCACCTGTTCCTCAACTATCATGGGAGAATATTGGGACTGCTTTAGAATTTCTGTCAGCCTCTCTCCGCGTGCGATCAGCCGCTTGCTGGAGGCGTCCAAATCAGAGGCAAACTGGGCGAAGCTAGCCATTTCCCGATACTGGGCCAGCTCCAGCTTGATTTTTCCCGCCACCTGTTTCATGCACTTCGTCTGCGCGGCCGATCCAACTCTACTTACCGACTGTCCCACGTTGATTGCGGGACGTATTCCATGGTAAAATAGATTGCTTTCCAGAAAAATTTGACCATCTGTGATGGAAATTACATTGGTCGGAATATAGGCCGATAGATCTCCTGCCTGGGTCTCAACAATGGGAAGGGCCGTGAGCGAGCCTCCTCCATTCTCGTCGTTCAGTTTTGCCGCGCGCTCCAGCAGGCGTGAATGCAAATAGAATACATCTCCGGGATAGGCCTCACGCCCTGGAGGGCGCCGCAATAGCAGAGACATTTGACGATAAGCCACCGCATGTTTCGAAAGATCGTCGTAGACTATCAGGGCATGCATGCCATTATCTCGGAAATACTCTCCGATGGTGCAGCCAGTATATGGAGCGAGATACTGCACAGGGGCAGCTTCGGACGCTGTAGCAGCAACAACGATTGTGTATTCCATTGCTCCAGCATCGGTTAACGTCTTCACCACCTGCGCAACAGAAGATCTTTTTTGTCCAATTACCACGTAGATGCAGTATAACTTTTTTTTTTCGATATTTTTCGCGAAGGCGTATTTTTGATTTAAAATGGTATCGATGGCAATGGTTGTCTTTCCGGTTTGCCTATCACCAATGATCAATTCTCTTTGGCCCCGTCCGATCGGAACAAGGGCGTCGATGGCTTTGAGACCAGTCTGAACGGGTTCATGAACGGATCTTCTCGCAATTATGCCTGGGGCTTTAACATCCACGGGCCTAACCTCCTCCGCCCTTATAGCCCCTTTGCCGTCTATGGGATCACCCATGGCGTTTACCACACGCCCCAACATACATTTTCCCACAGGAACCTTTACAATATCCCTGGTCCGGCGCACCTTCATGCCCTCGTTAATTCTACGATCCTCACCAAAAAGGACTATGTCGACAGTGTCTTCCTCAAGGTTGAGTGCCATACCTTTGATTCCAGAATCGAAAAGCACCATTTCCCCCATAGACACGTCATCCAATCCGTAAACCTTGGCAACACCGTCTCCAACAGACAGCACGCTCCCAATTTCTATAAATTCGGGACCCGATTGGAAATTTTCTATGCGCTGTTTGAGAATAGACGTAATTTCCGAGGGATTAATTTTCATGTTTGTCACCCCTAATAGTGCAATGTAGTCGACTTAATCTGGACCTCAGGGAATAATCCAAAATTTTAGAACCAGATTGCACACTGATTCCACCAATAAGCTCTGGATCTTTTCGGGAAACAAATCGAATTTTTCCACCAAAAATTTTCTTCAGAAGACTGGCCAGCTTGCGTTCGTCCGATTTTGTGAAATTATCAGCATAGTTAACAAGGAAGACCCTCTCTCCATTAGCTTTAGAGCAGAATGAAAAATAGGCATCACATATTTGAACAATCAGGGGAAATCGCTCATTTTTAAGTAATAAAGACAAAAAATTTCCAGTTTCCCTGGATAGCTCCAGTTGTGTTTTCAGTATATCGATGAAACGTTCTCCCTGTTCAGTTATCAAAGAAACCCTTTTCAAATATTTCCCATAATTTTTAATGGAGAGGATGCAACTTCGTAAAGCTTTCAGCTGGTTCAGAACTGTCTTTTCTATCCCAGCTGAGACAGAAACATCGTACAAAGACTTCACATACTGATTAATAACGGATCTCCCAACAGTGAACTCACTTTCCATAGTCTCTTCTACCAAACACAGCCAGATGTATATATCACAAGAACTGTTCAATGTAACCAGATTCTTACTTCACCTTCGCTATTCTATGCCAAATAATTGCAGCGGCCTTGGCTATTCTAACATTCTTATTGAAAGTGTTTTTTCCAAGGAAAATCTCGCTACCATCATCCAGATTTCTCAATAGTTTACACAGGATTGTTTTTCCATCCAACAATTGCGCAATGACTATACTCCCCTCCAAATTTCTAAGATCATTCGCTTCTCCTGCAACGCAGTCATTTTTTTGATAGTGAGAGTTTATGAAATCTTCATCCATGACGTGAAACATGGCGTTTTTGTGTATACTGACAAAAAAACTTAACTCCCGCCGAATATCCTCATCTAGAGACGGGGGTATTTTAAGTAACGACTCCCTTACTATCGGCTCTTCCACGTCGGTTTCGTGGAACGCAAAAATAGACTTTTCAACCTCTCGCATCAGGCGTGGAGGATTCCCTTCGCCAGTTAATAGCCATTCGCTCGTACAATGTATGCCCACCTGCCGAAAGGCTCCGCAAACTCTGGCTGCACTCTTTTCTGTCAGCTCAACACGCCCGCTTTCCCAGGTATCTATGGTGGATGTGGCAATTCCAATCTTTTCGTATACCTCCTGACGGGAAAAGCCTGTCAACGCTCTAGCCATGCGGAGTCGCCGTCCCTTTAGCTGGGCGACTGTGTGAGCCGCAGGTTGGTCATCATATAACAAACTTCTCCTCTGAGGCTTCACGATTCTCTCCTTGTGGTCTTATAAAGCTTCTTGAAAAAAAAATCAACATTGTCTAAAATAGACAATTAGTAGAGTCGTGTTTTAGCGTGCATTGGGTTTTCAGGAAACAGAGGCAGGTGAAGTGCTGTGGACAAAAATCTGGATACTTTAATTAAAAGGCTATGCATATTTAATAATGAGACTGGCCTTCCACCGACATCTGAAAAAGAGATGAGTTTGCTGAAAATTCAGCTGTTGATCGCCCGCATAATTGCCAGTGATTTAATCAGGATAAAGGAAGTGTCGCCAGAGTTGCCGAATGATGAGATAATTGATTATCTACTAGGCAATTGGACGGAAAACCTAAGGAGCTTCGTCACCGCAATTTTGCTCCTAGATGGAGTCGATAAATACGACTTTGACTGTGAAAAGGATTTTGCCCTCCTCAGGTCATTCATCGGGCGTGCATAATTTCTAATATCAAGTCGATAGCAGGTGTTTTTTCATATATGATACTATGGATGCAGGAGAAGATTCCTAAATCCAGGTGGAGTTTTCTGCAAAATGCCGGAATGGCCCTGGAGGCAAATGCGCCCTCGACGAGGGGGCCGGTCCACTCGTCCCTGTCGCCATCTGCCGCCAGATATTCTCCAAACAACACATTGCGAGACTGTCGACTGGTGCAGGTCAATACGGTATCTCCCACTCCTCCGAGTTTGGATATTGTTTCTCCTTTGCCTCCCAGCGCAATGGCCATCGCAGACATCTCCCCCAATCCCTCCGTTATCAGCTTTGCAATTGCGCTGTTTCCCAACTTTAGACCACTCAAAATTCCGCATCCTATGGCCAAAACGTTCTTCAATGCTCCAGCTACCTGTAATCCAACAGGATCATCAATTGCTTCGATTTTAAACATTTCAGAGGATAATGACTCTGCGACGTTCATTGCTAATTCACATTTTTTGCTTGCAATATTCACCCCCGCTGGAAGACCCTGCGCAATTTCCCGAGCAAAGGATGGACCAGAAAAAATTGCGTAGTCATTACCTAGGACATCTTCAAACAGATCGCTTTGGAGACGTCCGTTCTCCACGTCAAATCCCTTGGAGCACAATATCACCGGCGACGATATTGCACCATTATCTTTTATTTGTCTGCACACGGACGCCACAGCTGCCAGAGGAACTGCCAGGAAGACGACGTCGCAACACTGAATCCTAGAAAAAACGCTGCTACATGAAATATTTGGGTTCAGCAATACCCCCGGAAGTGACTTCATGTTCATGCGCAGCTTTTCAATGTTGGTCGTCACCGCATCTTCGATGCTGATCAGCAAAACTTCTTCGGCCTTTCTGCTGAAACACTGCGCGATCGCTGTGCCGTAGTTGCCGGCTCCCACAATTCCAATTTTTTTTAAAAAAACCATAACCCTCCCGACAAAAAGCGTATAGGCTTTTCCTGGAGACTAATTTATATTCTTGCTGGTGTCCATAGACAATAGGGATATGCTGAATAATTTGCTAAAAACTCTCAAAAAATTAATTATAAGTATTCGTACAGAAAAAATAAAGGAATCTATGCATGAATATTTCCAGATGTTTTGCACAAAAATTCGTGAATTACCACGGGAACATCGATTTCATGTTGAAAATATCGGATGTCTGCTGCTTTCCTACACGGTTGCATCGTTTTTCATATACCCTGAATTCAACTTTTTTCCAGCGTTGAAGGAAATCTTCTCTCTACTGTGTATGTACGGAGCTGTTTTCTTCTGGTTTATGGATAGAATGGACCAGAGGTTGCTTTTCAATATCATTGTCGGAGTAAACGCCTGCGTTGCACCAATTTGGTTCATAAACAATTCATTCGGAGTGGCGTTGGTTACTCTTCTAGTGATTATTTTCTGTGAATTCTTGTTTTTTGAATACCTACGTGGATGCAGGTTGTTTTCCAATGCAATTCCGGTGTATGTAATCTGTGAGAATGCAAACGATGCGGAGCGAGTTAGACCATTCGTCAGTAACTACAAAGTGCTGGAACTAATCGTTCTTGGAGGCAATCGCAGGTGCAGTCACCGACACAGTTCCATGAAATCCCTGCAGGATCTAGAACGTTGGCTACAAAAGATTAATCGCATGCCATTTTTTCCATCTCCTAGAAAATTTTTGTACGTAAATCCGCAAAAAACCGAAAATCTTCTGAAGCTGATGGAGATGGCTTGCATTTTTTCTATTCCCACATTCAAAGTCATATCCAGTATTTTTTCAGAGGAATCCTCAATGAGGATGGTTCCCGTTTCCGTTGAGGACATGGAGTCCCAGGAAATATCATCCACAGACAAAAATGCACTATCTTCAGCATTTAAGGGCAAGCGGGTATGGATAAATTACGATGGACGTAAATCTATTATGGACCTCGCCAGTGTTATGGCAGCAACAAATTCAGTGGATCTAACGATCCTATGCGAATCAGAACAGCTGATGATAGATGCTGGAATACAATTATCTAGAAAATGTTCTAGTAAAAACTACAAAATAAAAATCACCAACGAAAATTTGCAACAATTGAAAATGCCTAAGCCAGATGTGTTTTTCTACAACATACCAATCCGCTTTATCCATTCCGGGGAGGAAAATCTAAAAGAAACTGTGGTACGCAACGTGTTGGGGACGAAAAAAATGATTTCCTTTGCCCAGAGTAACCATGTATCCCAGGTCATTTTCCTGTCAAGTACCAACGCATTGAACGCAAACAACTGGGTCGGTGCAACGCAACGGTTGGGAGAGCTTTTGGCACAATTTGCGGATTTTCATAGCAGCAAGACCAGCCCCATTTTCAGAATAATTCGCATTCCCGAAGAGACAACCGACATCTCTGGTGTTTACGGTAAGCTGACGTCCGCAATTTTCACAGGAAACGTGGTGGAATTCGCTGGGCAGGATACAGCGGTAACCTATTCCCGTAGGGACATTTTGCAGCTTTTAATGAAAACCATCTCCTTTTTAATGAAGAACAGAGACACCACGTCCAGCGTTTACACCATCGTACCCAAAAAGGGAATCACATACGAAGCCCTGGCAGAAAATATCTGCAATCTGCATAATTTAAAAAAAGGTCGGGATATGCAAATCCGCTACAATTGCTCCGAAGGAGAGGAAAAAGATCTTTTTAGCATCAGGGAGTTCCCTGAAAAAACCAATATTTCTGGTGTTTTTCGCACGAAGTTTCTATGTAAAAATCCATCGGAATACGACAAATTCTGGACCATAGAGGAGATAGAAAATATGTCTACCAGAGAGCTGATTTCTTCTGTGTTTCAAGATCTATCCAAGAAAATCTGAGACCGTTGTCTGGTGAAATATTTTCTGCAAGAGTGTGTATAAAGGAAAGCGGGGATTGAATTTAATTGAAATATAAGTTAAAGATTTAATCTGTTATCAGTGGGAGACCATAAGAATGACACAGACTAGCAAAAAGAGCCAGACACTGCCTTTTGTAATGTGGTTTTTGGCGATGCTCTTGTTTTTTTACCAATTCATTGCCAGGTCTTCATTTCCAACCGTCTTGACTGAACAATTTATGCAGTATTTCCACCTCGACGCAGTGGGGATGGGTGCATTGGCTAGTTGCTACTATTGGGTGTACACATTTATGCAGATACCGGCCGGCATAATAATTGATAAAATCAGTGCTCGCGCTGTCGCCACAGTATGTGCAGCATGCTGTTCTGGAGGAGTATTGGTTTTCATTGCAACAGACAATTTTTTTGTAGCTGGATTGGGGCAGATGCTGCTAGGTTTCGGGTCCTCGTTCACATTTTTGCTGTGCATGAAGATCATCACCACCTGGTTCTCTCCGGAGCAAATTCCGATGAAGTGTTCCTGCACAATCGTGGTAGGCTGCATGGGCCCTGTAGTAGGCGGGCCGTTGGTATCTCAGATGGTAAAACACTTCAGCTGGCAACTGGTTCTGGAATGGTTCGCGAGTTTTGGCCTATTCCTTACTGTGGTTTTGTGGCTGATCATAAGGGATAAGGAGTCAGCCATATCGAAAAAGAATGAGGAAAAGAAAATTTCTGTGGTTGCAGCCCTGAAAATGGCGGCAATAGACAAACAGTTGTGGGTGTTGTCCCTATTTACGATGGCTTTGTATGCTCCATTGAGTGCTCTAGGTGATCTATGGGGGGTTTCGTTCATAAAGAAAGCCTATGGAGTAGACTCAACGGTAGCAGCCTTCGCCAACAATATGCTGTACATAGGAACAGTGATTGGTTCCCCAATATGGGCGTATTTTGCTGGTAGATGGAACAGTTATAAAAAACCAATGACAGTGGGAATTGGTTTGGCCCTGGCAAGCATGGGAGTGGTGATTTTCGTGCCCGGGCTGCCGATTGAGGTAGTCTTTGCCCTATTGTTGCAGACCGGACTGGGCTGTGGAGCGATGTTAGCCTATTCATTGGCAATGGCTATCTTCCCCCGGAACATGAGTGCCACAGTATCTGGCATAGTAAATATGGCGGCAATGATGAGTGGAGTGATTTTGATGCCGCTGATAGGTTGCATAGTCAATTGGGCTTGGGATGGCACGATGGAAAATGGATTGAAAGTGTACAGTGTAAATGATTTTCGGTTGGGATTGACCACAGTGTTTCTGTTTTTGCTTGCTGGGCTGTTTCTTATGTCCTTAGTAAAGGATCGGTCCCCAAAGGAAAGAGATTAGTCAACACGTAAACGCAGTCCTAGATGCTGTAAGACAAGAAAGGGGGAGAGTATGACCAATAAGGTTTCGGTATTTGAGATTATAAAAAGGTCATGTGCACCCAAAAATGTGCTGGCAGCCATAGTGGATGGAAAAGAGGTAGATCTATCTGCGGAAGTGGAGGAAAAGGCGCAGTTGGAGTACATAACGGAGGATCATCCGCAGGCTTTGGATCTTATGAGGCACACAACAGCACATATACTAGCACAGGCGGTGAAGGAAATATGGCCAACAACAAAGATATCCATTGGTCCGGTGATTGAGAATGGATTTTACTATGATATATCCAGTGAGCATCAGCTGACCCCGGATGATTTTCCGATAATTGAAAAAAAGATGAGGGAGATAATAAAAGAGGATTACAAAATAACCCGGGAAGAGATAAGCAGCCAGGAGGCGATCCAGCTATTTGGACAGATAAACGAGCAGTTCAAGGTGGAGATAATTCGAGATTTGGGTACACCCACAGTAACACTGTATCGTCATGGAGACCGGTTTGTAGATCTTTGTCGAGGTCCGCACCTCCCCAAAACTGGGCGAGCCTCAAACCATTTTAAAATAATGAAAGTTGCAGGAGCCTATTGGAGAGGAGATTCAAAGAGAGAAATGCTGCAGAGGATATATGCGACGTCCTGGTTTTCCAAGGAGTCACTTGAGAGGTATTTACACAATCTGGAGGAGGCCGAAAAAAGAGATCATCGGAAGATAGCCCGGGAGATGGGTCTATTCCATCTACAGGAGGAGGCTCCGGGCTGCATATTCTGGCATCCCAGGGGCTGGACCATGTATAATGAGCTAAAGGATTACATGAGGAGGCGTATTCGAAAGGACGGTTATGTTGAGATATGCACCCCCCAAATGATAGATCGCTCGCTGTGGGAGGCCTCGGGACATTGGGAAAAATATCGAGAAAATATGTTCATTGCCGAATCCGAGGGACGAATCCTGGCCATAAAACCAATGAATTGCCCAGGGGCCATACAGATATTTAAGCAGGGAGTAAAAAGCTATCGGGATCTGCCGCTTCGCCTGGCTGAGTTTGGCTGCTGCCATAGGAATGAGCCATCCGGAGCACTGCATGGAGCGCTAAGAGTACGTGGTTTTACTCAGGATGACGCGCATATTTTTTGTACCCCGCAGCAGATAAATTCAGAAACCAAAAAATTCTGTCTGCTACTGTCCAATGTGTACAAGGATATGGGATTTGACGATTTTAGTGTGAAATTTTCTGATCGTCCCGAGAAGAGAACTGGCAGCGATGAAATATGGGATCTTTCAGAGAATTTGTTGCAGCAAGCAACCCAGGAAGCAGGTCTTGCCTATACAATAAACAAAGGAGAAGGGGCCTTCTATGGTCCGAAGCTGGAATTTGTGCTGAAGGACCAGCTAGGTCGGGAATGGCAATGTGGAACTATGCAGGTGGATTTTCAGCTTCCGGAAAAGCTTGGGGCCTGGTATGCAACTGAAAACGGGCAGAAAAGCCATCCTATAATGCTGCATCGGGCGGTTCTTGGGTCGCTGGAGCGCTTTATTGGCATACTGTTGGAGCACTACGCGGGACGAGTGCCGCTGTGGCTGAGTCCTGTTCAGGTGGTTATCACAACTATTACCAACGATTTTGACGACTATGCCCTGCAGGTGTTTAATGAATTCGAGGCGAATGGACTGAGAGCGGAGCTGGATCTTCGATCTGAGAAAATTTCCTACAAGGTGCGAAGTCATATCATGGAAAAAACTCCTATTATGGCCATTATTGGCGCCGAGGAAGCTCGGCAGAGGAGTCTAACACTCCGATATCTGGATGGCAATCAGGAAACAGTGAACCTCACCGACGCATTGGCGCAGCTAGGGAAGATGTGCAAACAGCCGCTGTTGTAGTTCCAATCAATATCCTTTATCATGGCCGACAGAAAATGTTTTAGAAGACGATGAGTGAAATATATTTGGATTATCAAGCCACAACGCCATGCGATAGCAGGGTAGTTGATGAGATGTTACCGTATTTTAACGAAGAGTTTGGCAATCCCCACTCAGTGAATCATGCAATGGGGAGAAGGGCGAAGGAGGCCATAGAGAAAGCGAGGAGCCAGGTGGCAGAGCTCATTGGAGCGACAGATCCTAAAGAAATAATATTCACATCCGGAGCGACGGAGGCGAATAATCTGGCCCTACAGGGAGTGGCACGTTTTCACAGAGCCAAGGGCAAGAGGATCGTCATCAGTGAGATAGAGCACAAATGTGTTCTGGAGACTGGCTATGCATTGGAACGAGAGGGATTCGAAATCATAAAAATTCCGGTTTCCAAGAAAGGAGTTGTTGATCTTCGGTTGCTCGAGGAATCCGTAAATGATCGAGCCATTCTGGTTTCGGTCATGACTGTGAACAATGAGGTGGGCACGATACAGCCGATAGAAGAGATCAGTGATATATGTAGACAGAAGGGAGTGCTTTTCCATACCGATGCAGCCCAGGCAGTAGGGAAAATAACAGTAGAGGCATCGAGGACAGATTTGATGAGTATTTCTGGGCATAAGATCTACGGTCCAAAAGGAATTGGAGCATTGTATGTGCAACTAAAGCCACGTGTTCGTCTATCGCCAGTACTGTTTGGAGGTGGTCAGGAGAGAGGTATGCGCTCGGGAACTCTTCCAACGCCGCTCTGTGTGGGATTGGGAAAAGCCTGCGAGATCGCCGGTCAAGAGATGGAAAACGAACAGGCGCGATTAACAGAATTTCGAGAATGTTTTCTGAAAACTATCTTCGATAATTTGAAAAAAGTTTACCTGAATGGAGATGTAGAGCACCACATCCCCGGTTGCGTTAATTTGAGTTTTGATGGCGTGGAGGGAGAATCCATAATGCTCGGCATACCAGGAATTTGCATTTCGTCCGGGTCGGCCTGCACCTCCGAAATCCTAGAACCATCCTATGTTTTAAAGGCCATGTCGATCCGTGATGATCTGGCACATTCATCTCTACGCATAGGATTTGGAAGATTCACAACCAATGAGGAGGTAGCATATGCGGCGAACCAAATCGTAGAGGTAGTAAATAAGCTGCGGGAAATGAGTCCGCTTTGGTAGGAGGGGAGGGATGGAATACTCTGAAAAGGTGATGGAACGCTACAATAATCCACAAAATGTCGGTGGCCTTGATGATAACGACAAAAACGTTGGAACAGCAGTAGTTGGAGCTCCAAGCTGCGGAGATGTGATCAAGCTGCAGATAAAAGTTGATGAAAGAGGGAAAATATCAGAGGCAAAGTTTAAAGCATTTGGGTGTGGAGCTGCGATTGCCTCAAGTTCTTTGATTACAGAGTGGATACAGGGAAAAAACCTGGCAGACGCTTGCGGGATCAGAAATCAGGATGTGGCAGAATATTTGTCGTTGCCCCCTGTAAAAGCTCATTGTTCTGTGTTGGCTGAGGAAGCAGTCAGTGGAGCCATAAAAAATTACAAAGAAAAGAATGGGATATAAAAAATGGAAGAAAAATTAATTAATATTACTGAAGCAGCGATTGATTTTTTAAAAAAATCAGTGGAAAAAGAAAACTGCCATGGAGTGAGGCTCAACGTTGTCCCGGGAGGATGCCAAGGGCTGACCTATGAAGTGGATTTTGTGAAAGAGAAGGAAGAGGTGGAGGATTCTGGAGATATTCTCGTACAGGAGAGAGGAATCAACATATACATAGCAGCTCGGGCGGCAATATTCATCGCCGGCATGACCATGGATTATGTAACAGGTCCGATGGGTGGAAACCTGGTTTTTAATAACCCAAACGCCCAATCCTGTTGTGGCTGCGGCAAATCGTTTTGTTCAACAAATGAGGGGACAGGAGACGACCGGGAATGCGGAAGTTGCTGCTGTTTTTAGTTCAGCGTTGAGTTATGAACTATTTCGAGATCCTTGGGATTCCGGTAGGTTATAAAATCGATGAGAATGCTATGCTGCGAAGCTATTTGCAAAAACAGGCGTTTGTTCATCCGGATATTAACGGGGAAGACTCGGCGGAGTCTGCGCTGCTGAACGAGGCATACAGAACCCTTAGGGATCCACTAGAGAGGGCACAATACATTCTGGAGATCCAGGGAAAATACGAGGACAAATTGGATCCCGCATTCACAATAGAAGGGTTTGCCTTGCGAGAAAAGTATGAGGCGCTGTCAAAGAAGAAAGAGCAGGAAGAATTCCACCGAGAACTATCTGTACGCATGGCGGAGTTATTTAAAATACTTGAAGTAAGCGAGGATAATTTGGAATATTTCCAAAGGATATACAGTCGACTGCGTTTTATGAATTCTTTTCTGGAAAATATACACAGCTGACTGTGTGGAGAGATTCCAGCAATCATCGCGTCCTGGCCAGGAGAGATGGTTGTCTGATGTAATTTTCTTGAAATCTGCTTTGTTAGATCCACGGCGTGAAACTTTCATATACAGAGAGTAGAGATTGTTTATAACCAGGCTTTTTCGTGGATTTTTCAGGAGGAACTGAACCCAGGACCGCAGAGTACTCTCTATACCTGAGGATCCGACGACCAAAATACAGGAAAAAGCGGTTTGCAAACACCCCTCATACAGCAGTCCTGCACTGCGTTCTTCCCTGTTCTTACAAGAAAAATTACATTAGGCAACGGTCTCTGAAAAATTTGGTGTTTTATTTATTCTTTTTGTATATCATCAGGCATAGTGGAGTCACATTTATTGAGTGAGTGGGAAATGGTCTTATGAAGAGTAGTATTTCGGGATTCCCGGAATTTTTGCCCAATGAGCAGATAGCTTTCAATGGAGTAATTGATACTATACGTGAGCACTTTGAGCTGTACGGTTTTGTCCCGATGGACACGCCAGCCGTGGAGCGCATCAGCACCCTCCTAGCCAAGGGAAATGATAATGAAATATATGGTCTCTACCGAATTGCCGACGAGGATAGTAAAAAAGATCTCGGTTTGAGGTTCGATCTAACGGTTCCTCTGGCTAGATATGTGGTGGAAAATCATGGGCAATTGATATTCCCGCACAAAAGGTATCAGATTTCCCCGGTCTGGCGCGGAGAGAGGTCTCAGCATGGTCGATATCGGCAATTTTATCAATGTGATATTGACATCCTGGGCTCTAGGGAGCTTTCCGTGGAGCATGATGCGGAGATAGTGGCGCTAATTTCCGAGGTGTTGCTATCTCTAAAAGTTCCAAGCTTTCACACCAAATTGAATAACAGAAAAATTCTATCTGGTTTTATAAAAACAATTGCATTGGAGGAATATGTAGTGGAAATAGTACGGCTTATGGACAAAGCAGATAAGATTTCCGTGGAGGAATTTGAGGAATCTGTAAAGCCATTGTTGGCCGCTCCGGAAAACCTTGGGAAGCTCAAGATTTTCCTAAATGCAGAAAAAAGGGGACGCAATTCCGACGTGCTGCGTTGGTTGAAGAGTCTTAACCTCGGAGAGGAATATGAGCAAGGTGTACAGGAGTTGTCCACCGTTTTGCAGATTTTGAAAAAGCTGGGTCTTGAGGAGAATTTGGTAAAAATTTCCACGCGGCTTGCGCGTGGCCTGGCCTACTACACAGGAATAATCTTTGAAACGACATTTGACGAGAATCTAAACGACCTAGGAAGCATCGCAGGAGGTGGCCGCTATGAGGATCTAACGAAGACGCTATCTGACCAATCCGACAAAACCTTTCCCGGTGTTGGCGGCACCATTGGAGTTTCCCGATTGGTTCCTAAACTTATCGAAAAGGGGATATTACCAACAGATAGATTGTCTCCGGGGCAGATTCTGGTAACGGTTCAGAATCGCGAACTTATAGGTTGCTACATGAAAATTGCGAGTAAACTACGAAGAGTTGGTGTGAAAACCGAGACCTATCTGCATAATAAAAGCCTTGGCGCGCAGCTGACCTATGCCAGTAAAAAGGGGTATCGTTTCGTAATAATCGCCAACGACGTTGAATTGCTGGAGAACAAGGCCATACTTCGCAATCTAAAGACCCATGACCAACTATTGGTTAGCACCGAATACTTCGGTAACGAATTTCTGGAGCTGATTCACCCGGATTCCCATTTTACTACTCATTTTTGTCCTCGGGTCTAGTTCGATCCCGTTTTTTCCACAGCAGAAAATATCCGACGACGCCCAGGAGAAGAAGCGCCAAAGCCACCAGCTGCAGGTATTGCATGTTTGCCTTCACAGATTCCAGAATGTCCGCAAAAACATATCCGGCCCCGGCTACCAGTACGGACCAAATTATAGCAGCGGGAACGTTCAGCGAAGAAAATCGCAGAGGAGTTATCTTAGCCATGCCGATAATCATCGGACTGATGTTCCGGATTCCATATACAAAGCGAGAACCAAATATGAAAACAGTGTTGTATTTTCGCAAAAACGCGATTGCATTGGATGCTTTTTGTGAAAGGCGTGGATGCTGCTCCAGCAGTCTGGTCCCATAGGTTCTTCCGACAAAAAACAGGCACTGCTCGGTAATAAACGTGCCCAGAAATGCGAAAAACATCACCCACTCGAGAGCCATCATTCCTCGATGGCATAGAAATCCAGCCGTCAGCACGGCAATTTCCCCCTCTATGCAGGAGAACAGAAAGACCGCATAGTACCCGTAGGAATGAATAAAACTCTCAAACAAAGGACTTCCAACGTTCAGATTTGTAGTCTGCCGTCCCCGCATTGCCTATAGGTTTACATATAACGTCCAACTCATCATTAATCAACATCAGACTTCTTTCGAAACAGAGATATCTTGAGGAATTTTTAGGAGCAGACGAAGAGCAGGACCGCAGTGTACATGTGGTATATGAGGATCCGAGCATCGGAGTGACGCAGGAATTACCAGAAGAGAGTATGTTTCGAAAGAAGTCTATTATCATGTAAACAATCAACACAAGTTTTATTTACAAGTGATATATATATATATCCTGTTACAATCGGAGGGAGATCATAATTTTGGAATGGTTATAGCAGAGGGCAAAGAGACGACAGAATACATACCTATACGCAAAGCAAGCGTTGAATTATCACAAGGATTATAGTATGCTCTTCGAGTTGTCCAGGTGCGAAAATGATGACAAAAATAAAAATACACGGTCCACAGAAAATAGATGGGGTGGTGCAAATATCCGGAGCTAAAAATGCTGCGCTCCCCTTGCTGGCGGCAGCAATTTTGTCCGATGAGGGGTTGACGCTGAAGAATGTGCCCCCCCTCCAGGATGTGAGTACGATGCTCAGTCTGCTGACAAGCTTTGGAGCGACCAACCATATTAAGCAGGAATCACGTTACGCGATGGAGGTGTGCATAAAAACAGATTCCATAGATAGCTTTGTAGCTCCCTATGAAATAGTAAAAAAAATGAGAGCCTCGATTCTAGCCCTTGGACCAATGCTAGCAAAATTTGCCCAGTGTAAGGTTTCGCTCCCGGGGGGATGTGCCATAGGAGCTAGACCCATAGATATTCATCTAAAGGGACTGGAAGCTCTGGGGGCCAAGATACGTCTAGAGAATGGCTATGTACATGCAACGGTACCCAGTGGGCTTCGTGGCATGGATTTCACATTTCCGCTGGTGTCAGTAACAGGTACGGAAAATGTCCTAATGGCCGCCGTATTGGCCGAGGGAACCACAGTATTAAGAAATGCGGCGCAGGAGCCGGAGGTTGTTGATTTGGCCAACTGTCTGAATGCGATGGGAGCAAAAATTTCTGGACAAGGAACGGATACAATTGTGGTGAAGGGAGTAACGCAACTGAAATGGACCACGTACACGGTATTACCGGATCGTATCGAGGCAGGAACCTATGCCCTGGCAGCCGGGATAACGAGAGGTTGTGTTGATCTGGTTGGAGGAAATTTCCGAGAACTACTTCCAGCGTTCACGAAAACTGCGGAACAGGCTGGGCTGGTATTTGAAGACACAAATGATGGAACCAGAGTGAAGTTCGGAGGAGAGATAGTGCCTGTTAATTTTGAGACAGGCCCCCATCCTGGATATCCGACAGATCTTCAAGCCCAAATGATGGCCTATCTATGCCTAGCCAAAGGGGAGTCCCAGATAATGGAGAATATTTGGGAAAATCGCTTCATGCATGCAACGGAACTTTTAAAAATGGGTGCCGACATTCAGCTAGGCGGTTCACTAGCGAAGGTGCGAGGGGTAAAAGCGTTGTCAGGAGCTACAGTACAGGCGACAGATCTGCGAGCGTCCTTTTCCCTGGTACTGGCAGGTTTGGCCGCCAATGGAGAGAGCGTAGTTGATCGCGCCTATCATCTGGAGCGTGGTTATAGTAGGGTAAAGGAAAAACTTGCGGGCTGCGGAGTAGAAATAGAATTGATGGGTTAATACAATGATAAAGACTGTTAATGAAGCGAATTTTGATAAAGAAGTGTTGAAAAAAGATTTTGTTGTGGTTGATTTCTGTGCGGATTGGTGTGGGCCCTGTCGGGTGATCGGACCATTTTTGGAGGAAATATCGGAGGAACACAACGTGGAAATCGTGAAAGCAAACATCGATGAGAGCCCCAATGTCGCAGCCCAATATGGTGTTATGAGTATTCCATCTCTGTTGATCTTTAAGAATGGCGAAAAGATTTCAGCAACAGTTGGGGTCGCAGCAAAGACCAGGATCGTCGATTGGATAATAGATCACCAGCACTAACTTTTGAAAGTATTTCTACAGAAATACAGACCAAGTTGGCAATATACGAAGAACTTTTAAAGAAATGGAATAGAAAAGTAAATCTTGTTTCACGTGAAACAATAGACGATATCTGGCTCCGCCACTTTCAGGACAGTCTTCGAATACTTCCCCAGGTACAGGGGAAAAAGGTGATAGATCTGGGAAGTGGAGCGGGTTTCCCAGGACTGTTGTTGGCTATGCTGGGAGATGTTTCCGTCACCTGTGTGGAGCCAAACCACAAAAAAATTTTATTTTTGCAGGAGGTGGCCAGAGCTACCCACACACGAGCAGTGTTTCTAGCATCCAGAGCTGAGAATCTGGAAAAAGAGGAATGGGACATCGTTTGTGCAAGAGCATTCACTGATCTGGAGCATCTGATTGACCTAACTGAAAAATTATCCAAGGGAAAACGAGGTGTTTTCCTGAAGGGCAGAACAATTCTATCAAGGGAGAGCAGCGAAATGGCAATGGCGAGACGAAACTTTGACTTTCAATGTCAAACCATTCTGGGACGGGAGAAAAACCAAGGGCCGATCATCCTGGTTAACGAAATAAAACGGAGAAAAGTGAGATGAGGGGATTCTTTCCCAAAGGATATCAGGAGCAAATCCTTGCACTCATGAAAGAGCACGGATCAATCACGATTCTTCTACCCAGCCAACAAAGAAAAAAAGAACTGGAGGAAAATCTTCGGCAGTGTGGAATAGACAGGATAGAATTAGTGTCAACAGAAGATATATGTCCCTGCGATGAGCAACAAACAATTGTGTATTTGCTGGCCTGGCTAAGAGCCAGGCAACCATCCATTCCTTTTAACATTGGGTACAAAA